>JAYSUK010000001.1:0-6909 GCA_043719085.1 Burkholderiales bacterium
TGAGCCCATTTTGGCCTCGGACTGAGCGGCGAGCCTGCGCGTGGCGTCGTTGATGGCGGCGGTGATGAGGTCTTCGAGCATGTCCTTGTCGTCCATCACGCCGACGTCGATCTGCACGCGTTTGCAGTCATGCTTGCCGGTGATCGTGATCTTGACCATGCCTGCGCCAGCCTGCCCTTCGACTTCCATCGCAGCGATTTCGTCCTGCGCTTTTTTGAGGTTTTCCTGCATGCGCTGCGCCTGTTGCATGAGGCCAGCCATTCCACCTTTACCGAGCATGTGTGTCTCCAGATTTGCTAATCATTCGCTTGAATGCTACCCGCCCGAACGCGGCCTTGACCCTCGGTGAGCAGCACCTGAACGGCAGGGTCGGCCATGAAGGCGATCTCTGCGGCGGTTTGCTTTTCATCCTTGACCTGCTTGTCGCGCACGGCGACCGATTCACCGGCGTTGTCGGTGAGTTCGATCTCGAGCTTCAGCGAGCGACCGAAGTATTCAGACAGCGTATTGCCGAGGCGTTCTTTTTGCGTGGCGAGCGGGCGTTTGTCTTGCGGCAGTGCAAGCTTGATGAGGTTTTTGTCCCAACTGATTAGCGTGCTGTGACGGGCGAGTTCGCGGGCTACGGCGGCAAGCGGCAGGATTTGCACCAGACTGTGCCAGTCGCCGTCGAATTCGCGTTGGGTGGGTTGATCGTTGGCCGCAGTTGGTGTTTGCACACCCGCCGTCGCCTGAGGTGGAGATGGTTTTGCCCCCTCTCCCGCAGCGCGGGAGAGGGTTGGGGTGAGGGTGGTTGCTGTCGGGGCCACGTCTGCGGTAGTCGAGGCGTGGCTCTTAACGCCAACGCCCTCATCCGCCCTGTCGGGCACCTCGGTGTTCACTTGCACCAGTTGGTGCCCCCGCGCTGCGGGAGAAGGACTTGTTGCTCGTGATGGGGGCGGAGTGGTGGCTGTGGATGATGTCGACGCGGAGGGAGCAGTCCGCTCCCGCACCGGCTCATTGCCATTGCTCGGCGCGAATGCAAGCAAGCGCAAAAACGTCATCATCAACGCGGTCTGCTCATCAGGTGCCAAACGCAAATCATCACGCCCATGCAGCGCGATCTGGTAATAAAGCTGCGCCTCTTCGGCAGTCATTGCCGCAGCCAACCGTGTGATGTGCGCATAGTCAGGATCATCCGCATCCACGCTCGCGGGCACCGGTTGCGCGAGGGCTATTCGATGCAACGCACGCGCGAGTTGCGCCAGCGCATCGTCCGCAGCCAGTGCCTGCTCGAAGCAACGCTCAACCTCGGAGGCCAACGCTGCCGCATCGCGCGCAACGACTGCATCGAGCACCCGCCAGACAAAATCCCGGTCTACGTTGCCGAGCATCTCGCGAACTTGCTGCTCTTCGACTTTGCCGTGACCGAAGGCAATCGCCTGATCGGTAATCGAGAGCGCGTCACGCATCGAGCCTTGCGCCGCCTCGCCAATCAACCGCAGCGCGGGTGCGTCGAACGGCACGTTCTCGGCGGTGAGCACTTTATGCAACTGCTCAGCCACGCGCTCCGGTGGAAACTGTTTCAAGGCGAATTGCAAACAGCGCGACAGCACCGTTACCGGAATTTTTTGCGGATCAGTCGTGGCGAGCACGAATTTCACATGCTCTGGCGGTTCTTCAAGCGTTTTCAGCATCGAGTTGAACGCGCTCTTCGACAGCATGTGTACCTCGTCAATGAGGTACACCTTGTAGCGTCCGGCGGTCGGGGCGTAGCGCGCGTTGTCGATAATCTCCCTCATGTTGTCGACGCCAGTGTTCGACGCGGCGTCGAGTTCGAGCAGATCGGGGAAGCGACCGGCGTCGATATCGAGGCAGGTCTGGCAAACGCCACACGGCGTGGCCGTCACGCCGGTCTCGCAATTCAGCGTTTTCGCGAGGATGCGCGCGATGGTCGTTTTGCCGACGCCACGGGTGCCGGTGAGCAGGTACGCCTGATGCAGCCGCCCGGTGGTGAGCGCGTGCGTCAACGCGCGCACCACATGCTCCTGCCCCATCAATTCGGAGAAGTTACGCGGACGGTATTTGCGGGCGAGAGCGAGAGAGGCGGACACGAATAGAGCCAGTGAGGAACTGGCTCAATTGTAGGCGGCAGGAGAGAAGGGCCGGTCGAGCGAAACGACGACACAGCAGGGCGCGGAACGCCGACTTTTGCGTCTAGACGGCGATGAGTGCGAGGCGCATGGGCCGCAGACAGTACGATTAGTACGGCAAGACTCATGCAACAAAGCAATCGCGCCATATAGACGCAAAAGTGGTGAGCCGTTCCCCCGGCACTGCTTCCCTCGCTGTGGCTGCTTCCTTCCGGACCTGACCAGATTCACAAGTTAGACATGCGGGGCGACCCACCACTTCTGATTATAGTCGGCTCGTATACTCAAGAGCCCAACGAGCTGAAAGAGCGGCCTCTGCGCCCTATATTTTGATCTTCCGCGTGATTCTGGCTGTGGTCGTTGCTGCAGCCGCCTTGGTGCTACCGCTCAAGTTCTCATCGTGGCTGGCGTGGATGGAGACGCGCGTCGACAGCGCACAGCGCGTCGCCAAAGTGACACAAACCGGCACGCCACCGTTACGCGTAGCGATGATGGTGCATCCGACCATTTTTTACACCGACCCCAACGGCGAATCGGCGGGGCTGGAATACGATCTGGTGAGTGCGTTTGCCAAGACGCAGCAGCTCACGTTGCAACTGAAAACATTTCCGACGCCCGACGCGGCGCGACTGGCGCTGCTGCGTGACGAGGTGGACGTGGTGGCGATGGGCATTTCCGCAGACGCCTTGAGCGCGACAGAGCTGCCCACCAAGGCGCGCTATCACGAGAGCGGGTGGGTGCTGCTCAATTCGCCGCAAAAATTTACGCCGAAATCGTTCGCGGAATTGCTGCCTAAACGCGTCATCGTCAGCTCGCGAATCTTCACCCATCCGCGCATGGCAGAGCTGCGGCGGCGCAATGCGGCGATTTTGTTTGTTGAGGACGGCAAGCTCGACGACGAATCGTTGATCGCAGCCGTGGGAGATCAAGAGATTGACTACGGCATCGTCGAGGAAGATACCTACAACTCGAGCCGCCACTTTCATTACGACGCGCAGCGGGCCTTTGTCGTGCAGCCCGCACTGCCTCGGGTGTGGCTGTTTTCGCATGACGGTGCCAAGCTGCGCGACGAGGCTAATGCCTTCTTGACGCGCATCACACGCGATGGGCAAATCGTGCGTGTGCTAGACCGCTATTTTGGCTTTCCGCAGAAGGTCAGCGCGATGGATATTGAGGTGTTTACTGATCGAATCAACACCGTTTTGCCGCGCTATCGCGCATGGTTTCAGCAGGCGCAAGAAATCTACGGCATTGAATGGCGACTGCTCGCGGCCCTGTCTTATCAGGAGTCGCACTGGACGGCTGACGCAACCTCTGAAACCGGCGTGCGCGGCATCATGCAGTTCACCGAAGACACGGCTAAACGCTACAACGTCGATCGCCTCGACCCGCGCTCATCCATCCTCGGCGGTGCGCGCTATTTGTCGGAGTTGAAGCGCGATGGACTCGCGGCCAGAATTCAGGAGCCTGACAAAACCTGGCTCGCCCTCGCGGCCTACAACATCGGCTTGGGTCACGTCGAAAACGCTCGAATCCTCACCCAACGAGCCAAGAAAAACCCCGACATGTGGCCCGACGTGCGCCGCCACCTGCCGCTACTCACCAAACCCGAAGTTGCGGCCCAGTTCAAACAAGGCCCGTGCCGCTGCAACATGCCAGTGGAGTACGTCGAAGCGGTGCGCGCGTATTACGACGTGTTGCTGCGCATGGAAACGGCGTACCAGCCGAAAATTCGCATTCACGGCTAGCTCAATAGCATCGTCCTTTTTGGGTCGGCCTCCAACGATTCTTGCGCCTCATTTGAAAGCAACATCATGACCACCACCACGCTAGAGCACAAAGCCACACCGCGCGGAAAATTTCCGCACATGCGTCGGGCAGGGGACTTTCTGTTTGTGTCGGGAACCAGCTCGCGACGCAAGGACAATTCGTTCGCCGGCGTCGAGGTGGACGCACTGGGCGCGACAAACCTTGACATTCGCATCCAGGCTCGCGCGGTGATCGAAAATATTCGCGACATTCTCGCCGTCGAGGGTGCGACCCTCGCCCACTGTGTTGAGATCGTAAGCTATCTGGTCGACATGAATGACTTTGCGGGCTACAACGAAGTGTGGGCCGAATATTTTGATCACACCGGGCCGACGCGAACGACGGTCGCCGTGCATCAACTGCCGCATCCGCATCTGCGAATTGAGATGAAAGCGGTGGCATACCTTCCGAAAGTTGCGTGATGAATTCACCCATTGACTTCCCCAATTGGCTTATCGAAAACGCCCACCTGCTCAAGCCACCGGTTGGCAATCAGCAACTGTGGAAAAACACCGATCTCATCGTCACGATAGTCGGCGGGCCGAACGCACGCACCGACTTTCACGACGATCCGTTTGAAGAATATTTCTGGCAATTTCAGGGCAATGCGTTCCTGAACATCATGGATCGCGGCCAACGCGACCGCATCGAACTGAAGCTTGGCACGATGTACCTGATGCCGCCGCACCTGCGCCACTCACCACAGCGCCCAGAGCCCGATTCACGATGCCTGGTGATCGAACGCGCCCGTCCGGAAGGGGTCGTTGACGGGTTTGAGTGGTATTGCCTGAAATGCGACGGGCTGGTGCATCGCGTGGAGGTGCAACTGAAAAGCATCGTCGAAGATTTGCCGCCGTTGTTCGAGGCGTTTTATGGCAGCGAAACAGCGCGTGTCTGCCCGCATTGCAGGGCAGTGCATCCCGGACGATTTGCTGGCTCGCAATAAACTGAATATCGCGCGGGGTCGGTCCCCAGGGTCAATCGACCCCACCGACTAAGGTGGGGCCGCGCTTATGACGGTCTCGCTGCGCAGCGGTCGTCTGGTTGCTCCCGTCAGCGATGAGCTTGGCGGTATGCTGGGATCGAGCTTCGATCGGGGCAACCTCACGCTCAAGTCTGCGGCGCGTTAATAGCTTCTTCAGAGGGCGGCTCAGTTGAACAGGGTTGAAGCGCCATGTAGCCATTTCTCGACTTGAGACCTAATTGCCGCTTCCGCCCCTATGCAATAAGGACTAAGGACTAAAGCTGTAACCTAATACAACCGTAAAAATAAGATTGATCTTAGCCCTTACTTCAATGACAATGGCGTGGCATGCGCCTGTTTCGGGCGCTCAAGGGGGTGCGAAAATGCAAGATAACTATCAATCAACGCTTCGTCGTGTCAGCCATGCGGCGCGACCGTGGCTCTCCGCGCTCGCCTTGACCGCTACTTCACTGTGCGCCGCGTTAAGTCCGCCCAGCGCGGCGCCACCGCAAGAAACTACGGCGGTTTCGCCCGCCCCCGTAGCAGCCCTGCCGCTGGCCTGCTCGCTGCCACTCGCCGCCGACAAAATGGCCAACGTAGCCGCTTTCATCTGGGCAGGCTGCCCGCAATTGCTTCGGTGGCCGCATGACAAAGCGGTGCGCATGAGCGGTCCTGCGCCCTCGGGCACCGCCTCAGTTCACGGCTTTGTGCTCAACTATTACGCGCCGTCGGTGTACGCATGGCTCAAGGCGGGACGTCCTGCGGGCGGTATTCCCGATGGGGCGGTGATCCTCAAACAAATGTATGCCGATAACGGCGGCGTGATCGGTGCGCCGAGCGGTTGGGCGTTGATGGTGAAGCAAAAGTCCGCCTCGTTCGACGGATGGTTTTGGGGCTATGCCGACCCCGCCAAACCGAGCGGTGCAGACGGTGGTTATGGTGGCCAGTTTTACGACCCAAACTGCGTGGCCTGCCACGGCTCGGCGAGCACCCGCGAGCTGACCTTCGCTGCGCTCGAAAATATTGCCTCCAGCTTCGGCGGCACCGCGATGCCGGTCGCCAACGGCCTCAAAGGCGGCTCGCTGCACGCAAAGCTCGGACTGCTGTCGATGTTGAGTCCGAATTCCACGCTCGCCGCCAGCGCTGCCGCCGCGGCCCCCACACTGCCGCCGATCATCCCCAACGGTATTCCCTCGCAAGCCTCCAGTCGCGTCATCGTCGGGCCGAATGGTGCGACCAGCTTCTACACGTCCGAAGTGTGCTCCGGTTGCCACGACGCCAGCAACCTCGCGTTCGCCGTGCAGTCGAACATGTCGTGGCCGCAAAACACGCCGCCGAAAAATCCGCCCATGGCCACCACGCTCAAAAACATCTCACCGTTCGGAGAATGGGGCGCATCACTGATGGGCCTCGCCGCTCGCGATCCGGTGTTTCAGGCACAGCGCGAATCGGAGACGCTGACCTATCCGTCGGTCAAGGACGAGATCGACAACACCTGCTACACCTGCCACGGCGTGATGGGCAAACGTCAGCTCGAAATCGACAAACCGGGCACGTTGTTCACGCATAAACACTTCCTCGCGACTAGCGGACCGGACGCCATTTACGGTGGTCTCGCGAGGGACGGCATCTCGTGCCTCGCCTGCCATCGCATGACACCGGACGGCCTCGGCACGCAGGCCAGTTTCACTGGCAACTTCAAGGTGACCGATCCGAAAACCGTGTTCGGCCCGTTCAGGGATGTCGCAACGTTTCCCATGCAAAACTCGGTCGGCATGACGCCCAAGCATGGCGACGCGATCAGCGACCCCGCGATGTGCGGATCGTGTCACGTCGTCGAGACGGAAATCCTCAACAAGAACCTCACCTACAACCGCAGCACGTTCGGCAAACAACCCAAATCACACGAGCAAACCACGTACCTCGAATGGCTCAACAGTCGCTTTCAAACCAAGGCCGCACCCGGCCCCGGCGCAACACCGCAGACCTGCCAGAACTGCCACATGC
>JAYSUK010000002.1:0-2499 GCA_043719085.1 Burkholderiales bacterium
GCAACGCGCTCGTTTGGCTACCGCGTTTGCACATAGCGATGCACTCAAAAAACTCTACCAAGCTCGGCAGGATCTAGCCGCGATCTGGGCTCGCTCCACGGAGTCGCAAGATCAACTGAAAGACCGCTGGCAGGCATGGCGCAAAAATGCGGAGAGCTCTGGCGTAGTCCGCTTACAAGCGTTTTCCAATCGATTGGCGCGGTTCGCGTAGTTCGTTGGCTCGCAATGGCGACGCGTGAGCCTCGCCCACAAAAAAGCCCGCAAATTGCGGGCTTTTTTACGAGCAGAAGCGGACTACTTCAGCTTCATTTCTTTATAGATCACATGCTTGCGCACGACGGGATCGAACTTCTTGAACGACAGTTTTTCGGTCGTCGTTTTTTTGTTCTTGGTCGTGGTGTAAAAGTGACCGGTACCGGCAGTCGATTCGAGTTTGATTTTTTCACGCATGATCGAGTCTCCTTAGATGGTGCCAGCGGCACGAAGATCGGCGAGTACGGCGTCGATGCCGTTCTTGTCGATGAGACGGATGCCAGCCGTGGTCAGGCGCAGACGGATGAAGCGATTTTCGCTCTCAATCCAGAAGCGGCGGCTTTGCAGATTGGGTAAAAAGCGGCGCTTGGTACGGTTGTTGGCGTGTGAAACATTGTTTCCCACCATCGGCTTTTTGCCGGTGACTTGACAGACGCGTGACATGACGAGGACTCCAGTATTGCTTCAACTCGCCCCTGAGCGGCTAGAAGGCTTGATCGCGGCAAACGTCGAATGGACCGCTGCAATCAGGTGTTAATCGGGTATGAAAATCAGGGTAAGCCTTTGATTATAGCTGGCAAATGGCGGCAACACACGCTACCTTGTTCGGATCCTCCGCAGGGGCGGCGTGAGCCGCGATCCGGTGCGCTGCGAATCGGGGCATTCGCCCTTCCTGCATGACGTCACCAAATACGGCTACAAAATCTCCGCAAAATATTCATGCGCTGCCGTATTCACCGTCGAAATGCGCAATTCCACGGGCTCGTCGCGCATGTCAAAGGCGGTGCGTCGAATCGTGAGCACTGGCGTGCCCACATTGATTTTCAGCAATTTGGCGTGATCGGTTGATGCCGCCTCCGCTCTAAGTCGCTCATCGGTGCGCACCACGGTGATGCCAAACGCGTCCTGATACAGGTTGTAAATTGTGTTGGGCCGCTCTTTGAACTGCGCAGCTGAGAGCTTCTCAAATCGAGCCTGATCAATCGTGATGTCATCGATAGAAATTACTTCATTGAGCAGCGAGAGCTTGTTGCGAACGTGAAAGGTCGCCGCACCGACCGCGATCTTAAGCCGCGCGGCGACTTCGTCATCGGCCACCGCTTTATGAAAAAACACCCATTCCACGAGCGGATAACTCTTCACGCCTTTCTGCGGCACGATGTGAAAAAAATAGAACAGCAACCGCTCCCGATCGTGCGAGGCGACATAGGTGCCTTTGCCCTGCTGGCGAATCAGAATGCGGTTCTCGACCAATTCGTCGATGGCTTTGCGCAGCGTGCCAATCGACACGCTGTACTCCATCGCCAGTTGCCGCTCCGATGGAATCAGTTGGCCAGGCTTCAAATCACCCGCCGCCAATTGCTCCATCAGCGCGCGCTGCACGCCTTTGTACAACGGGCCGCCGTCGAGGCTATTCATTTTGAGAGTCCATAACTTGGGCGCAAGGTGAGCGACCGGTCAGGTCATCACGCGCAAACAGCTTTCTTGTTAAGCGTATGAGTGTATAGGGCTTTCAGCTAAAAATGCAAAGAGTCGACTTTACCAAAAATATGCAATCTAGCCCAATTGCAATGGGTATCTCAGCATAAAGCTGAAAACAGAAAATCTGTTCATTTGGCCGAAAACCCGCCGTCGACAAATATCGTTTGCCCCGTCACATACGCGCTTGCGTTCGAGGCCAGAAAAATAGCCGTGCCGTAAAGATCAGGCAATTCGCCGTTGCGCCCGATCATTGTTGCTTCTGCGTTTTTCTGTGCTTTGGCGGCATCGCCAAATACGGCGGTAGTCAGTGGTGTGTTGAAAAATCCTGGCGCAATGGCGTTGCACGTCACGCCGAACGCGCTCCAGTATTCCGCCGTTGCCCGCGTTAGCTGCATCACGCCGCCCTTCGACGCGCCATAGGGGCCGCTGTTATTGAACGCACGCACCGATTGCAATGAAGCAATGTTGATGATGCGGCCCCAGCCTTTGGCCTTCATCGCAGGCGCGAGCGCGCGCGTGACGAAAAAGGGTGCAGCAAGATTGACCGCCATCGTCGCGTCCCAATCGTCGTCGGTCAAATCAGGAAACGGGTGACGGATGTTGACGCCGGCGCAGTTGACCAGAATGTCCGGCGCGCCATACGGTAGCGCTGCGTCGGTGCAAGCACGGTTCAGAGCATTGCGGTCAGCAAGATCGACGGCGATTCCGGTGGCAGCAATGCCGTTGCCGTGCATTTCAGCGCAGGTCGCATCAAGTTCCGCCCGC
>JAYSUK010000011.1:0-6759 GCA_043719085.1 Burkholderiales bacterium
GGAGTCGCTACGAACGATGGAAACTCAGCACGAAGTCGTAAAAAGTATCGTGGCCTGGAATTGGATTATTGATGCTGTTTCTATTGGGAACTAGAATTAGGGGTCAGGTTTGCTTTGTTGCAGCGGCGAAAACCGCGACGATAGTCATGCGGCTCGCTACATTCGCCACGCGATCCAAATCTGCCGTGGCTTAACCGGTCTCAACAGCGGCCATAGGGGTTGCACGCGTCGCCACCAACTCCGCTAGTCGTACCGGTTTGTGAATGGCATAACCCTGCGCATAGTCAACGCCTAGCGCAATAAGTTTTTCAAGGATTTGCGGCGTCTCCACCCATTCGGCAACCACTTTCATGCCCAGCGTGTGCGCGATGTCGGTCATCGATTTGACGATGGCGAGATCGCTCGGATTACCCAGCAAATCCTTGACGTAACTGCCGTCAATTTTCAGCGTGTCGGTCGACAGCCGCTTCAAGTGTGCGTACGACGTAAAGCCGCTACCGAAATCGTCCAGCGCGAAGCGGCAGCCATAGCGGTGAATATCACGGATGAATTGTTCGGCTGCGTCAAAGCTCTGGATCGCGGCGCTTTCGGTAATTTCTAACGTAATCTTCTGCGCAGGAAAGTTGCTGCGCGTGAGCTCCTGTTGCAAGAAACGCAATACGTCAGGATTGCGCAGCGATGGTGCGGACAGATTGATCGACACGCCAGCGATGGATTCCATCACCTTGCGGTTCTCGGTAATCCACGAGAACGACTGCCGCAGCACCCACAAATCGAGCTCGTGTGAGCGTCCCATGCGCTCCATCGCCACGACGAAATCGTACGGCCCTGCAGTATGACCGCTGCGCTGCTCAATGCCCAGCAAAATCTCGTACGATGGCAATTCTTCCGCATCCGGCCCAATTGGCATGACCATCTGGGCACGCAAGAACAGATCCTCGCTCATCAGCAGGGCATCAGCCCGGCCCGCCCAAGCCTGCAGCATCTCCTCGCTGCGCAGCCCGACGTCATCCGGCTCGTATTCCTGCAGGCGGTTGCGCCCCAGCGTCTTTGCAGCGAGACAGGCCGCATCGGCGCGCCGTAGCACCTCGCCAGCATTGCACTGTCCCGTACCGAAGACAGCGATGCCTGCGGCCACGCCGATGCTGAAGCTGTGCTGCTCAAACTTGAAGCGGAAATCGGCGACGCTTGCGACCAGTTCAGACACCGTGCGCAAGCCGGCAGGGCGCAAATAATTCGGCATCACGATGGCGAACGTATCGTCCCGGAACATGGCTGCGGCGCAGTCCTTCGGCAGGCTCTTGAGCAATCGTTCACCCAGCGTTTTGGTCAGTGATTCCAGCGCCTCGATGCCGCAGGAGGACGAAATGGTGCGGAACTGATCGCATTCGATGAGCGCTACGACGTGATGATGGCCACCGTCGATGCGCGCATCAAGGTCGGTCAAGCGCTTCTGGAATCCCTTGCGCGTCAGCAACCCGGTCACCGGATCGCGATCTGCACGCTGCATGGTCTCTGCGTAAACCTCGTTTAACAAGCCCGACTCCGTACGATCCAGAAGCGGGACGTCAAGGCTGTCGCGCGACCTCGCAGTGCCGTTGGTGAGCTGAATCTGAAAGTCTGACTCGGTCAGTTCCATTCGGTTGCTCGCCGAGCGATTGACGAAGCCGCAATGCCCCGTCGACTGACTCATCCAGACCAGTTGCACAGGAACCCACTTACGATCAATCCTCATGTCCCACCAGTCGCCAACACGCGATTGCATGGAGATACTGGGTTCGCCTGCTTTTTCCTCTTGCGCTGCTTTTTTTGCTTTGATGATGCCAGCATCAGTCGGCTCTTCAAAGCGCGGCGCGTTCATTACGTCGGCCATCACGTCGCTGTCGGCGTTCACCAACAGCGCTTCGAGGTCTTCAAGCAAGTGACCGCGCAATGATTGATCGCTCACCACCTGCATCATCACGGACGACAGCTCGCGATAGAGTTCCTTGCGTAACGGAAACGTTGCCGGGTCGTCAATGCCCGACGCCGACACCGCGAGTGTGCGCTCAATCAGCAACAAGTTTTCGCGCCAAGCCGACGACTCACTTCCGTGCCGTAGCCCGATCAATACGGAGTGTTGCCGCCACACGTCGTCGAGCAGGCGGATGACCACGCGGGGCATGCGTCGCTCGGACAAGCGCCGACCGAGCGCCACATCAACCTGCTGGCGCGACACGCGAACGCGGTCGCGGCTTTCCAGCGCCTCATTGGTGCGGTCAATGCGTATGCGTCGCTCACGGCGCAGGCCCTCAAGATCTCGCTCCAGGCTGTGCTGCACGACGTCGAACACGCTAGCGTCGGTGTCGGCTTGATCGCAGATTCGCGTCACCAGCCCGTCCAGATTGGCGCGCAATTTAGCGTCGGTCAGGCGACCTTCGTCGTTGGCCGCAAAATTGTATTGCTCGATCAGGTTGACTACCCGGCGTGCCGGGTGGCTCGGCGACGCCGGGAATTCGCCGTCGCGTAGCGCGAGCTTGAGCAGCGTGCGTTCCAGCCGCTTGATCAGCAGCTCCACATCGCTTTGCGGCACCAAATCACGACTTGCCCGCTGGAACAATCGGGCGCTGGTATCGAGCACACTCGCAAAGGCAGTACCGAGTCGTCGCTGTGCGTTTTCAATATCCTCGCCGGAGCGCACCATCTGCGCCAATACCTCGCGCGATGTGGCCTGCTCAAACGCGCCACCGACCGACATCGGCAGGCGGTCAATGGCCGCCAACAGCTCCGGCAAGGTCGCTGCGTCCTTCGGGTCGCCGTTGTCAATCGGCAGCAACGAAGGGACGAACTTTTCTTTCGAGGCCGCTTCCTGCTTGGCAGCTGTAGTCAGCGTTTCGATAATGCCCAGCACGCGACGCGGCACGTGTTTGCCGCCGCCATACTTGCCGCGCAGCGAGGACATCAGGTCGCGAGTCGATTCGTCGGGGATCGCCGCGTCTGGCAGCATGTGCTCCGGAATCGATCCAACGCTGCGTAGCCGCGTTTTTGCCGCTGTTGGTCGTGCGCGCACGCTGGGTGCAACCGCCGACAGCATTTGATTCAAGTCCTGAAGCAGGGGCGCGAACTTCACCAGCGCGACGGCCTCCAGCTCTGCACACAGGACGCGCGCGCTTTGCGGCGACAGCTTCACGCTGGACGACGCTTCGCGAAAGCTGCGCAGCGTTTTTTCCGGACCAAACGGGTTCTTTTTTGGCAGCACGTTGAAGCCCACCAGCCGGACGTAGCGCATCTCGAACTGGTCGAGCGCTGCTGCGACCTGTTCGTTGAGGCGCCTGATCGCGGCGGACACGGCGAGATAGTCCTCCAGCTCGTCAGCCTGCATCAATCGCAGGTCGGCGAACACCGTCGGCACGTCGAGAATATCGTCTTCACCAGGCTCAGCGGTGACGCGCTTGTTGCCGTCGGAGAGGAAGCGCTCAATGATGCTGGCGCTACTCTCCGCAAGCGCGGTGCGCGCACCTTCATATTGGTAGCGAGACGCAGCAAATGGGTCGCTGCCTTCGAGTGCGCCGAGCTTGTCGGCCGTCCGCGCCAGCACCTCGCTCGCCAGTCTTCGTGAAAAGCTGGCGTACACGCTGACGCAGCGCTGGATTAGTTGATCGTACTCACGATTGCCAGCGGGAGTGTCGCGCACGTCGGGTAGCGGGCGTCGGGCCGCATGTTCGAGCATCGTGATCCAGTTTTTGGGCAAGTGCTCCACGTGAACGCCTAAACCCAGCGGTGCGGCATGCACAACGCGGCCTTCGATGGGCTCCAGCGCCTCGATTGTTTCGGTCGGCGCAAGCCCGCTTGATACGTCAGCTAGCGCCGCTTGCGAGGCGTCGATACAGGCCGCCATACCGACCCAGCCCGCGAGGCGCTCAGGGGCAGGGCTGTCGCGCTCAAAGGTAAGCAACAGGCCGGTCGAGGAATAGTCTTGAATGTTGACGGCGAACGAGTCCGTGCCCATCAAAAAATACGCGCCAAACCGCGTTGCATGACGCGGGCCGTGGCGATGCTCTTTGGATTCTTGAAGTGAAGGGAAATCCATTAATAGAGCCGGACATCGGTCGCAATTTCGCGGAGTCGGGTTGCAACAGTCCCGCGTGTTGCCCTCGGGGCGATCACGCTGTGTACTTTGCCGCCGACCAGACGATTCACTTCAGCCATGTACTTGTCGCTTTGCGCAGACAAACATGATAAGTCAGGCGCAACAAAAGGTGCTTGTCGAAACGCCGGTGTGGAACGCGAATCCGCGAAGCGCTGCACGGTGTTGCACAGAAGCCCATGACGGGAGAATATTTTGCGGTATTTTTGCTGCGGCGAACGAAAAACGACGTACAGCTTTTGACCGAAAGCGTTGTTTTGCGTGGGCATAATCCGCTGTTATGCAAATAGTCGACTTATGGTCAAAATGAGTATTTTAATCATATTAAACAATAGATTAGACGCAAAGTTGATGCCAATAATTCAGTTGTATGGGCGCTCGTCGACCGATTTGACGCCGATCACGCCGCGCGGGTCTGAGCTAACTGCACTTGGCCTTAATATCGGCAGGCACCTCAATGGCCTTGATGCGATCTCCATCGCGAGTGCAAAAAGCGCGAACTTCCGTCCCTTCGCAGATCAGCGTGTCGTTGCGCATCACGAAGTGCTGCATGATGAACACTTTGGGTCGCCATTCCGACACCTCACTGTGCACCTCGATGGTCTCGCCGTAGGTCGCCGGTTTCATGAAGCGGGTGTTGATTTCAAGCAGCGGTATGCCAATGATGCCTGTGGTTTTTACCAACTCACGCCACGGTGGAACGCCATGACTCATGAAAAAATGCAGCGTCGATGCATCCATCCATTTCGAGAAGTTGGGAAAAAACACAATGCCGGCAGGATCGCAATCGCCGAACTGGATCTGGACTGTAAAAACGGTTTTCATAATGCCTGAACAATAACGCAACCTGCCATCAACGCACGGCACGGCGCAGCAGGCGACATTGCTTGATGTTTGGTGCGCTAACTCCAAAGCTGACCCATCACCCTGACTGACGCAACAACCGTCGTAAACTCCAAAGTTGACCAGATGTACGCCATCCGCGACATCGAAACGAATCAATCACAGGAGGACTGTTCGCTCATGACTACCCGCTACGAAGTTCGCGATGGCGTTGCCATCCTCACGCTCGACAATCCTCCGGTCAACGGGCTTTCCTACGCGCTACGCGTTGCCTTCGCGCAGGGTCTCGAAAAAGCTAACGCGGATGAGTCGGTCAAGGCCATCGTCGTCACCGGCGCAGGCAAAGCGTTTTCCGGTGGCGCAGACATCAAGGAATTTGGTTCGCCAAAAGCAGGTGCAGAGCCGAATCTGTTGTCGCTGATTCGCGCCTGCGAACTCTCCAGCAAGCCTCTCGTGGCGGCGGTGCACACCGTCGCGATGGGCGGCGGCCTTGAGCTTGCGCTCGGTTGCCACTACCGCGTGACGTCCCCCGGTGCCAGCATCGCACTGCCTGAGGTCAAGCTCGGCTTGATCCCCGGCGCAGGCGGCACGCAGCGCTTGCCGCGGGTGATCGGCGTCGAGGCGGCGTTGAACATCATCGTGTCCGGCGAACCGGTCAAGAGCGAATTCATCGCGAGCTTCCCAGGCCAGAAACTGTTCGACAAAGTGATCGAGGGTGATCTCATGGCGGGCGCGATTGCGTACGCGCTTTCGATGTCCGACGTGCGTCCGCTGCCGCTCGTACGCGACCTGCGCGTTGGGCATCCCGAGGCGGACGGGTACTTCAAATTCGCGCTCAACACCGTCACCGCGATGGCGAAGAATTTCCCTGCGCCTGCAAAGTGCGTAGAGGCCGTGCAAAACGCCACCAGGATGAAATTCGACGACGGCATGAAAGCCGAGCGCGAAATTTTCACCAACCTCATGTTCACGCCGGAATGCGTGGCGTTGCGCCATCTGTTCATCTCGGAACGCGCCGCGTCGAAGATTCCCGACGTGCCGGAAGACACCAAGCTTCGCGACGTGAAGCTGGTCGGAATTATCGGCGCCGGCACGATGGGCGGCGGCATCGCAATGAATTTCCTGAACGCTGGCATCCCCGTCATCATTCTCGAAATGAAGCAGGAAGCCATCGACAAGGGCTTCGCCGTCATTCGCAAAAATTACGAAGCGCAGGTCACGAAAAAGAAGCTCAAGCAGGACAAACTCGACGAGCGCATGGGCATGCTCACCAGCACGCTCGACTATGCGGCGCTCGCCAATTGCGACCTGATCATCGAAGCCGTGTTTGAAGAAATCGGCGTCAAGGAAAAAGTGTTTAACGCGCTGGATGCGGTGGCCAAACCCGGTGCAATCCTCGCGTCAAACACCTCGACACTAGACGTCAACGCCATTGCCAACTTCACCAAGCGGCCGCAAGACGTGGTCGGCATGCACTTCTTCTCGCCAGCGAACGTGATGAAGCTGCTCGAAGTGGTGCGTGGCGAAAAGACCGCGAAGGATGTGCTCGCCACCGTCATGGCAATCTCGAAAAAGATCAAGAAGACGGCGGTCGTTTCCGGCGTGTGCGACGGTTTCATCGGCAACCGCATGATCGAGCAATATGGTCGTCAGGGCGGCTTCCTGCTGGAAGAGGGCTGCACGCCACAACAGGTCGACAAAGCGGTCGAAAAATTCGGCTTCGCGATGGGTCCGTTCCGAATGGGCGACCTCGCGGGCAACGATATCGGCTGGGCGATCCGCAAGCGTCG
>JAYSUK010000101.1:0-2005 GCA_043719085.1 Burkholderiales bacterium
GCGTGGCGACCTCGACACGGTCGTGCTCAAAGCATTACGCAAAGACCCAAAGCAAAGGTACGCCACGGCGCAGGCGTTCGCCGATGATTTGAAGCGGTACTTGGCGTATGAGCCGATTGCCGCAAAGCCTGATGCGGGGTGGTATCGAGTGGGACGCTTTGTGCGGCGAAATCGGTTGGCGATTGCCGCGACTGGTGCGGTGATAGGCGCGCTGGGCGTCGGCTTGGCGTCGACCCTGTGGCAGGCACAGCGAGCGGAACGCGAGGCGACCAACGCCACAGCGGAAGCAGTGCAACGAAAGCTTGAGGCGGAAAGAGCCAACAGTGCCGCCGATGAGGCAATAAAACAGGCCACCATCGCTCGTCGCGAAGGCAATCGAGCAGATTCCGAAGCGCAAGTCGCGCTTGCGCAACGAGATCGCGCGGATACCGAAGCAGGCTTAGCAAAACAGGCTTCATTGCGGGCAACAGAACAAGCACGAGTAGCGCGCGACGCGGAAAAAACGGCTCGAACCGCGTTGTCGGCAGCGGAAGAGTCCAGAACGGAGGCAATGCTGGCGGTCGATCGTTCTGCGGCGTCGGCTGGCCTGATGCGCCGCGCCTTGGCGGAGGCGACGGGCCAGACGACATCGAAAGAAATATTACTTAATGCTGTTAAGTTGGCCGATACAAAGTACGAGAACGATCCAGCGACGCGCGGTCAACTTCAATTCGAATTGGCCTCCCTCCTCATCCCAAGAGGAGAGCGCGTAACGGCTGAGCGGTTGCTGGAGGGAGCGATCCTCGCAGGCAGACAGTCAGGACGCACCGACTTAGTGGCGGCAGCGCGATGTTTTCGGGCGAGTGTTGCCGTGCGCGAGGGTGACCGAAAGGCGGCAGTTGCCGAGCTCGATGAGGTGATTGCGATGCTCGAAACTCGCGGTTTTAAGCAGGACGGCACATTTGCTGAATGCTTGCGTAGCCGAGCCACGGTGCGGCGCGACATTGGCGCGCCAGTTGAGATGACTGAAAGTGATGCACGAAAGGCGTTGGCTCACCTCGGCAATCGTAGTCAGGACACCATCCCGCGCGCGCATCTTCTTTCGGTGCTGGCGTATGTTGACGCGGCGCGCGGTGGATATGAGAGGGCCATCGACGGCTATCGTCGATCAATCGCCATGCTCGACGCTGTGGGTGACGGAGACTTGCAAATCGCCAGCACGATTCGCGTGAGCCTAAGCGTGGTTCACTCAGATTCGGGGCGCCCACTAGACGCGCTCGCTGGCGCGCAAGAGCCCTTCGACCGCGCCGTGGCGAACAAAGTGTCCTATGCGGCACCACCGATCATTAACTACGCTGCACTATTAAGCCGTCTGGGTCGCTTAGATGAAGCCGACGCGTTGTTGGCGAAGGCAATTGCGGACGCACGATCCAGCGGATCAAAGCCGCCGCTCGCGTATGCGCTTGCGGGCGCTGCTCGCGTGGCGTGCGCAAAGCAGGACTCTGAGCGCTGCTTGAAGCTAGCCACCGAGGCGCAAATCATTTTTGTTGCCATACTCAATCCGCAACATGCCGCGCACGCGAGTATTGCTGCGACCCTCGGGATTGCGCTGATGCAACGTGGCGAGTTTGGGCGAGCGGTGGAGACTTTTTCCGACTCAGCAAAACGTTTTCGCACATCGCAAGAGGCCACCGTACGAAGAGTGCATCCGCTCACCTTGCTAGCAGAAGCGCTGACTGCAGCAGGCGAGCTGCCAGCGGCGCGGGCTGCAGCTAACGAAGCGTTAAGCGTTGCGACAAAAGCGATGGGCGGACTCGCGCAGACCGAGTGGATGGCGTTGTCGCTGTTATCGCTTGCCAACGTTGAGCGTGCTAGTGGTAATTTGGCTCAAGCGGGCGAACTTGCGAGGCAAGCCGGCGAACATGCGCGTGTAAGTTGCGGCAATCTATCGTCGGCGTATCGTGCCGCCTCGCAACTAATGCAGTAGTTTGTGGCCAGTAAATCGTTGAACTGAAAAAAATGGCAC
>JAYSUK010000102.1:0-5418 GCA_043719085.1 Burkholderiales bacterium
TGCCCTCGGGGTAACCCGCAAGGTCATCGCAAGAGGGGCCAAAACCACATTGGCTGGACGGCGCAGCGCTAGCGAGTTTCGCAGCCCCAACAAGCGTCAATTGTTTAGTCGGCCCTCCGGGGCTATGGAAGGGACATCAGCGTGAATGAATTTTCAGAAAAAGTAGCCATCGTCACTGGTTCATCTAGCGGCATTGGTGAAGCTATTGCGCGTCGCCTGTCAGCACTTGGCGCTTCGGTCGTCGTCAATTCAGCATCGTCGGTTGAGGCGGGCGAAAAGTTAGCCGCAGAGCTGGGTGAAACCGCGATTTATGTGCAGGCCGACATTAGCGACAAAGCGGCAGGCGAACGTTTAATCGCCGCCACCCTCGCCCGCTTCGGCAAACTCGACATCCTTGTCAACAACGCAGGCTGGACAACCGTCGTGCCGCATCACGATCTGGATGCGCTCACCGACGACATTTTTACTCGCACCTTCGACGTCAACGTGAAGGGCACCTGGCTGCTGACCAAAGCCGCGATGCCTCACTTGAAAAAGAGTGTTGATGGCAACGTGATCAACATTACCTCCATCGCAGGCGTGCGCCCCACAGGTAGCTCGATTGCCTACGCCATGACCAAAGCCGCGCTCAACCACATGACACTGCTGCTAGCCAAATCCTGCGGGCCAGTGCGCATTAACGCAGTCGCCCCCGGCCTGGTGGCGACACCATGGACCAAGGACTGGCAGGCACAACACGCCAGCGTCAAGACAACCGCACCGCTCATGCGCTCCGCCACGCCGGAGGACATTGTCGAGGCCGCGCTCGGCTTGCTGCGTACGCGCTATGCGACGGGACAAATACTGGTGGTCGACGGGGGCATGATGCTCGTGAGATAGCAACAAAAAACCCGCCGAGGCGGGTTTTTTGTTGCCGCGGCCCGATCAGCGAAGATCGGGCTTTCAGCGCGACGCTTACCTGTTGTAAGCGCTCTCGCCGTGCGACGCAATGTCGAGGCCTTCGCGTTGCTCGTCATCTGATACACGCAGGCCGACGATCAGATCAGCAATCTTGAACGCGATGAAGGCGACCACAGCTGTCCAAACAACCGTCAGGCCCACCGCTTTCGCTTGCACGATCAGCTGTGAAACCACCGAGTAATCAGCCGGTTTGGTAACCGCCATGGTGACCCAGTCGGCCACAAAACCTGGACCGCCGAGGTTCGGGCTGTTGAAGATGCCGGTAGCCAGCGCACCAAAGATGCCGCCCAGCGCATGCACGCCGAACACGTCCAGCGCGTCGTCCGCTTTGAGCAATTTCTTCAGGCCCGTTACACCCCACAAGCAGATCACACCCGCCAGCAGGCCGATGATCAACGCGCCCATCAGGCCGACGTTACCGGCTGCGGGCGTGATTGCCACCAACCCTGCAACCGCACCCGACGCGGCACCGAGCATTGAAGGCTTGCCCTTGAGGAACCACTCAGCAAAGATCCACGACAACACGGCCGCGGCAGTTGCCACAAACGTGTTCAGGAAGGCGAGACCAGCAGTGCCGTTAGCCTCGAGCGCTGAACCTGCATTGAAACCAAACCAGCCCACCCATAAAAGTGACGCACCGACCATAGTCAATGTCAACGAGTGTGGTGGGAAGGCTTCTTTGCCGTAGCCCACGCGCTTGCCAACCAGATAAGCACCCACCAGACCAGCCACACCAGCGTTGATGTGTACCACGGTGCCGCCTGCAAAGTCGAGCGCACCCCACTGCCAAATGTAGCCAGCCGTCGCGTTCAAACCGTCGACCAGTTTGGCATCGGTGTACGCATCAGGACCTGGCCAGAACCAGACCATGTGAGCGACCGGAATGTAGGCAAACGTGAACCAGATGACCGTGAAAATCAACACGGCAGAGAACTTCATGCGCTCAGCGAACGCGCCAACGATCAGCGCGCAGGTGATGCCCGCAAACGTAGCCTGAAATGCCATGAATACGATCTCAGGTATGACCACCCCTTTGCTGAACGTTGCAGCCATGGCAAAGGTGCCCGCTACGTTGTCAAACAAGCCTTTGCCGAACAGTCGCCCGGTGCCACCAAAGAAAGCATTGCCCTCGGTGAAAGCCAGGCTGTAGCCGTAGATCAGCCACAACACGACGACCAGTGAGAAAGTGACCATGACCTGCATGAGCACCGACAGGACGTTCTTCGAGCGAACCAAACCACCATAGAACAACGCGAGACCCGGCACCGCCATCATGATGACGAGCAAGGTGGACACCATCATCCAGGCCGTGTCGCCTTTGTTGGGTTCTGGAGCCTTTGCGGCCGGGGCAGCAGGTGCTGCTGGCGCAGGTGCTGCCGCTGCCGGGGCCGATGTTGTAGCGGCAGGCGCAGCGTCAACAGGCTTTGCACCGTCAGCGGGCTTGACTTCGGCAGGGGCGGTTGCGGGCGCTGGGCTTTGCGCAGCCACCATCGGACTTGCGCCCATTAAGCCGAGCGTCAGGGCGGCACAAAGTGCCGCAGCGAATCGTTTGAATGTCATGTCAACAACCCCCGTTAAAGCGCGTCAGGACCGGTTTCGCCGGTGCGAATGCGTATGACTTGTTCGACTTCAAACACGAAGATCTTGCCGTCGCCGATCTTGCCGGTGTTGGCAGCCTTTTCGATGGCCTCAATGACGCGCTCAACCAGCTCAGTTTTGACCGCCACTTCAACTTTTACTTTCGGCAGAAAGTCGACGACGTACTCCGCGCCGCGATAGAGTTCGGTGTGACCCTTTTGTCGACCGAAGCCCTTAACCTCGGTCACGGTGATACCCTGAACACCCACGCCGGCGAGGGCTTCACGCACCTCGTCAAGCTTGAACGGTTTGATGATGGCAGTAACCAGTTTCATGAAGGGGCTCCCCGTGTCTCGGTGAATTGATTTAGAACGATTTGGTGTATTTGAGTAATGCGTAGGGCGTTGTTTTGCCCTGAAATTTCTCTTTTGGAGGCGTGTAGAACGCGTTGTCTGCGTCCGTAGTAGTCACACCGCCTGACAGCGCGAGACCATTGCCAAAGTCATAAACCAGCTCGACTTTGCCATCGGTGTACGAGCCCGAGCTCAAGCCCTTAATGCCTTGATGGCCCACGTGCAGGTTGAGGTTCAGCCTGTCCATCAGTGGGAACGCGGCGTTCAGCTCAAGATAGGAGCTATTGCGCGCGTTGGCAATGGCAAAAATCGACGGCGAAATGGTGTGTGAATACTTTAGGGTCAGCATCTTGTAGGTGCCCGCAACGTACACCTCAGTGGTGTCCCCCCGAGTCGCGCCCGCCTTCAGCGAACCGGGGTAGTAATACTGCAATACGCCGATGTCGTAGCCGATGCCACCTGCGGTGCCCTTGTAGCCCGCGTACAGGTCTATCTCGGCGTTACTGTTTGAGACGCCATAGTCTTTCAGCCAGCTGACGCTAGACGCCCAGACGCCCATATAGAAGCCTGCTTCGGGCGCGTAATCGGCACCCAGTTGCAGTGCGGGTTTGAAACCAGACTGGTTTAGGCCACGGTAGATATAGGAGGTAGCAAGGCCCGCGTTGACAGACCATGAAGAGGCGGGTGCTGCGGGCGCCGCGGAAGGCGTCTGCGCTAGTGCGAAGCTTGCCAGCAGGCCGGACATCAGAGCAGCGATGAGGGATTGTTTTAGTTTCATTACTAAATCTCCTGAAAAAAGTGGATGTATTAATTGAGCGTTCTTTGCAAGCGCCGTGCCAGCACTCGGCGCTGTGTGCGCGGTGGCAGCGTTGACAGAATGCTCTGAAAAGCGCGAAAACAGTGCATCATAAGGGGCTTCGTTCGACGTTGCACCAAAATATTGCGGATGTTTTACGATGATGCGGCAATTTATCGCGTGGGTTCGGCGGCTCTCGGCCTGCTAGACTCGAATAATGAATTTGGATGAACTTACCGCCCAGATTAAAGCCGTGCTTGCTGGCAATCCGGGCGACGATTTGCAGAAAAACCTGCGTGCCACTTTGATGGCCGGGCTTTCGCGTATGGACGTGGTCACCCGGCAAGAATTCGACATCCAGCGCGACATGCTCAATTCGCTGCGCACGCAGATTGATGAACTGGTGGCGAAAGTTGAAACGCTGGAACGCGACAAGCCCTGAGTGCGCGGCGGCTCGGTAGGCGCGGACTTGGCAGCGCTCCTCGTGACACCTGGCGACGCCAAGTCGTCGCCTACCACCCGGCTATTTGGTTCCGGCTTGTCCGACTTAAGTTAGCGCTAAGCATCGAGTGGCGAGTGCTGCGACACATACGGCGCGAGCGAGGATTGCGCGTTGCTCGCTGGCCACAAAACTCGCTTAGCCGCCAGTAGTATTGCGCTTCAGTCACCCCGGAAAATCATGGCCGCACTCCCTTCGCTCCAACAACTGCGCTATTTGATTGCTCTCGAAGAGGAACGTCATTTCGGTCGCGCTGCGGAAAAAAGCTTCATCACTCAAAGCACCCTATCGGCGAGTCTTCGAGATCTTGAAAGCACCCTAGATGTGACGTTGGTCGAACGCGATCGTCGCCACGTCTCGTTCACCAGCATTGGCGAAGCGGCGGTGGTGCGCGCGAGAGAACTCGTCGCGCAGGCCAACGATCTGGTCGAGCTGTGTGCCTCCTCAAGGCATCCGCTCACGGGCACTTTTCGCCTGGGCGTGATCCCCACCGTAGCGCCTTTTGCGCTGCCACCGACGCTGGCAACTTTGCGCGTACAGTATCCAAAATTGAAGCTCTTGTTGCGCGAAGAATTAACCGGCATTTGTCTCGACCGACTGCTCGCCAGCGCGCTCGACGCTGCGCTGATCGCCCTGCCGTATGACCTGCCGGCAGGGATCGAAACGCTGCCGCTGTTCGACGATGAATTTCTGTTTGTCACCGCCGACCCCAAACTCGGCGCGGCTCAGTCACCCCTACCCATCGAAAAAATTGACCCGGAACAATTGTTGCTGCTCGAAGACGGCCACTGTCTGCGCGAACACGCCATCGCTGCCTGCTCGCTGAAAAGCGGCCATACCAATCGCGCGCTGGCCGCCACCAGCCTCATTACGCTCACCCACATGGTGCAAAGCGGCCTCGGCCACACGCTGCTGCCCGAGCTCGCCATCGCAGGCGGCGTGCTCTCCGGCTCAAGCCTGTACGCGCGACGCTTCACGCCACGCGGCCCGTCACGCACCATCGCGCTAGCGTTCCGCAAAACATCAGCCCGACGCGAAGAGATCGCAGAACTCGGCAAAATTTTTGCGATGAGCAAGGGCTTTACTGGAGCCGCCAGAGCAAAAACCGCACGCCTCGCAAGAACAGTCAAAAAAGTCTAGACGTTGTCGTCACAAGATAGTCTAAAATGTGGGGATCGAACTTTTAGTGACTCCACCTTGCAAGAAGCCTACCGACGCCACGACATTTCAGA
>JAYSUK010000103.1:0-5407 GCA_043719085.1 Burkholderiales bacterium
ATCACGAAAGTCTTCTGCCCCCGGCAGGTCTTCGGTGTACCAGCCAATGTGCTTGCGCGCGCTGCGCACGCCGGTATCGTTGCCGTACAACGTGTAGTGGTCTTCCAGATGGCCTTGCATGAGCGCGGCAACCTCAGATACTTTGGGCGCGGGCGGTATGCAGCCTTTGTCAAAGTAATG
The DNA here is from genome assembly GCA_043719085.1 of Burkholderiales bacterium. Classification (GTDB taxonomy): domain Bacteria; phylum Pseudomonadota; class Gammaproteobacteria; order Burkholderiales; family Casimicrobiaceae; genus Casimicrobium. The sequence goes on from JAYSUK010000103.1 coordinate 181, forward strand.
CGTCGTGTCGCGAAAAATCCACGGCCGCCCCTGTGCTGCGCGCCCGATCATCACGGCATCCGCGCCGGTGTAATCGAGAACCATCTTTGCCTTTTGCGGCGAGTCAATATCGCCGTTGGCAATCACCGGAATCGACACCGCCGCCTTCACCGCCCTGATGCTGTCGTACTCCACCGTGCCGTCGTCAAAACCACACGCGCGGCTGCGACCATGCAAGGTGAGCGCCTGAATGCCGGCGCTTTCTGCAATCTGCGCGATGCGGATTGCGTTGTTGTTTTCGAGGCTCCAGCCGGTGCGCGTCTTTAGCGTCACGGGCACGTCAACGGCCTGCACCACCGCATCCAAAATGCGCGCCACCAGTGCCTCATTACGCAGCAGCGCCGAGCCTGCTTCAACGCGGCAGACCTTCTTCTTCGGGCAGCCCATATTGATGTCGATAATCTGCGCGCCACGCGACACGTTGAAGCGCGCGGCATCAGCCATCACCTGCGGGTCACTGCCTGCGATCTGCACGGCAATCGGTGCAGCCTCGCCGTCGTGATTCATGCGGTGCATCGACTTTGGCGTTTGCCACAGTTCGGGCTTCGACGCGACCATTTCGCTGACTGCATACCCCGCGCCAAATTGCCGGCACAACATGCGAAAAGGACGATCAGTAACCCCTGCCATCGGGGCAATCACGAGCCGATTTTTGAGGGAATAAGGGCCGATGCGCAGCATGTGTGTGCAGAAGAAAAACGATGGGGGGATTTGACCGGAGACGCGATTATAGCGGCATCAATGCCTGAAAATAAGGCACGCAATGCAACAAAAAATGTAATCTTTTTTGTGGTGCCCTACCTTGACAGGCAGGATCATTTCAGGACGAGTCTGCGCGTAATTTCTCGGCGCAGTGGCGGCATCGGCGTATCGATGGTGACTGACTCGTGCCAGCGGCGGAGAGCACGCCCACTGCGGCGACCAATCTGGAAAATTTCTTTATGGACAATCTGACCGCGTACGACTTCAACGGCGACGGGTTTATGAGCGCTGACGTGGACGGGCTGCTGTATGCGCGCTACGCGCTGGGCTTCCGTGGTGCCGGGCTCGTTGCTGGCATTGCGGCGGGCACAGCGCGCACCACGGCGCAGATTGAAACAGCGCTGGCGGCTTGTGAGTGATGGGGCACTGCTGAGTGGGTGTGGGTAGTCTTGGATTAGTCGACGCGACCGCTCTCACCCCCCCCTCTCCCGCGTTACGGGAGAGGGGGCAGGACTGGCGAATTCTCTGAGGTGATGCGCTATGAGAAAAAAGGCGTTTGACGAGAGTTACGACTTTTCAACTGCACTCGGTTTGTCCAAGGCACGGCGCAAAGCTGTGACAAATCGGCTGCGAGACTACGGTGAAGTCGTGCTCGCGGAACGCGCCCCGAAGGTGCGCAATCCAAACGAAGCAGAAATGAACGCTATCGTGAAAGACCTGCGCTCTTAGCCCGACTCACACAAACGTTGCCGCCGTTACACCGAATCGCAGCGCTAACGCTCGTACTTGCCGAATGTTGAGTTCGCGCTTGCCAGCGAGAATTTCAGACACCACGCCTTGGCTGCCGATTTCGGGGAGTTCGCTCTGCTTAACGGCGCGTTGATCCATCAAAAACTTGAGCGCTTGCACGCCGGTTGCTGCGGGCAGTGCGTTGTGTTGCGCCTCATAATCTTCGATCAGGTCGCCTACGATATCGACCAACCCCATCGCAGGGTGGCGCTCGTCGCCTGCGGTCTCATCAAGCAGGGCTTCCAGCGTGGTGACCATTCGACGGTAATGCGCTTTGCTATGAATCGGCGCAATATCGGTGGCGCTACGAAACGCATTCCAAGCTGGCAGAAGATGACTGATTTCAACGCGTGCGTTCATGGTTTCCATGCTCCTTTGTCGTATTCGCCGTGCGTCAAGACAGCGTTGATGTACACAATTTGCTTTTCAAAACGGGCGTAGGCGATGAGACGGAATTTGTTCCCGCCGATATCAAACACCGTCAATTCACCAACTTTGTCGACCGCGTTGAAAACTGCCTTGAGTTCCGCCCAATTGCCGAATCGGTTTTTCTCAATCACTCTACGCCAACCTTGCAGAGGCTCGTCCGCCTGCGGATGCGTGGCGGCGAACTCGCGCAGCGCACTGTTGCTGATGATTTTCATAATTCGTCATTATCTCATAATGAGATTAACGACTGTTCGATCTTGCTATCGACGCTGGCAGGTCCTAATCGGTCGACAACAAACTACAGCGCGAGTCTTCGCGTAATTTCGCGTCGCAGTGGCGGCAGCATTTGCACCGCCGTCAAACCAAGCCCACGCGGCACATCGGCGAGCCAGCCGCCGCGATCAAAGCCGTACGCGAGCAGGCCGGTAAAGCCGATGCGTGCGGCGCGATCTATCCCGCGTGTTCTGGCGAATTTGGACAATGTTGTAGCAATGGTCTCGTCAGATTTTTTCCTGGCAAACGCATCGGCCAGATCTTGTGCATCGCGCAGGCCGAGATTGAGACCTTGCGCGGCGACAGGGTGCAGGCCTTGCGCAGCGTTGCCCAAAGCCACGATTGCACCGCCTGCACGAGGCTCGACGAAGCGCCAAATTAGCGGATAGCTCGTCAATTTCGCGGTGAGGGTGAGCGTGCCGAGTGAGCTGCCGAACGCGGCGTTCAATTCGTCGCTGAGCGTTGTTGCGTCAAGCTCAAGCATGCGTTCTGCGTCTGCCCGCGGGCGCGCCCAGACGACCGTCCATTCGCCATCCGCCCGCGGAATGAGCGCTAGCGCCCCACCTGCGGTGAAACGCTCAAAGGCGACACCCGCACGAGGCTTGCTCGCAGATACACGGGTGATGATTGCCATCTGCCCGGAATCGCGCTCGAAGCGCTTGAATTCAGACACGAGCTCGGACGCAGCGCCATCGGCGAGGATCACGCAATCTGCGCCCAATTTCTCGCCAGATGCGAGATGAACGACGGCGCGCTGCGCCTCGTGTCGCACGGACTCTGCTTTTGCACCGTAAAGCACGTTGATGGTCGCTGCGTTGACTGCGTGGTCGAGAGTCGACTTGAGCGCTGGGTAAGGGGTTGCTGCGCCCAACTCTGATGCGTCGACGTCTTTTGCGTCGAGGGTCAACAAGCCGAACGCGCCGCGCTGGGTGATTTCAACCTGGCGAATTGGCGCTCGTTGTTGCGCATCGACGCTCACACCCAACCGCGACAAAAAACGCCATGAAGATGACGATAGCGCGATATTGCGGTCGCTGAACGATTCGTTGGCGCGCGTTGCAGCTTCGAGGATCGCAATGTCGCTGGTGATGCTGCGCTCTTTGAGCGCTAGCGCGGCGGCTAGGCCTACTGGGCCGCCGCCTACGATTAGAGTTTTCATGGCTTGATCAATGTCACGCCGACCTGTGGGAGCGGTTCCACCGCGAAAGGTGCAACGTCAGCGAACCATCGCGGTGGAACCGCTCCCACAAGAACAGCTCGTAGGATGGGTTGAGCGAAGCGATACCCATCAGCGACGGGACATGTTGGTGGGTATAAATTTGAGGTGGGTTACAAACCCACTCTACGATGCGCACGCAGCTTCAATTTCTTCCACCGCCTTCGGTGCAGTGATCGTCAAATTCTCATTGCCAGCCACCGTGATCAGCACGTCGTCTTCAATGCGCACACCAATGTTCCAGAAGTGCTCCGGCACCGCTGCATCAGGGCGAATGTAGAGGCCCGGTTCGTTGGTGATCATCATGCCCGGTTGCAGCGTTTGCCACACGCCTTTTTTGCGGTAATCGCCCGCATCATGCACGTCCATGCCGATCCAGTGACCAGCGCGGTGCATATAGAACTGCATGTAGGTTTTCGTCTCGATGACTTGGTCGAGACTGCCTTTGAGCAGGCCCAGATCGAGCATGCCCTGCGACAACACGCGGATCGCGACCTCGTGATACTCGTTGAACGGCTTGCCCGGCTTGAGCACCTCCATGCAGGCGAGCTGCGCGTTGAGCACCGCTTGATATACGTCGCGTTGCGGGCCGCTGAATTTGCCGTTGACCGGGAAGGTGCGCGTGATGTCGCTGGCGTAGCCTTCGTATTCGCAACCCGCGTCGATTAACAACAAATCGCCGTCCTGCATTTTGCGATTGCTGTCGTTGTAGTGCAGTACGCAGGCGTTCGGGCCGCTGGCCACGATGTGGTTGTAGGCGGGGGTGCGTGCGCCGTTGCGGATGAACTCGTGCGTGAGTTCAGCTTCGACGTGATATTCATATTGACCGGGCCGCGCAGTTTTCATGGCGCGGGCATGCGCCATCGACGAAATTTCTGCGGCGCGACGCATCAGCGCGATTTCGTGTGAATCCTTGATCAGGCGCATGTCGTCAAGCGTGGCTCGCACGTCGATCACGCTGTTCGGCGCGGACACGCCAGTGCGCGCCATGTTGCGCACGGCGTTGATCGCGGCGGCGATCTGCGCGTCCCAGGCAGCGCCCATGCCCACAGGCGTATGAACCGCGCTGCGATCAGACATGAGTTTAGGCAATTCCTCGGCCAATTTTTCAATCGGAAAGGCTTCGTCGAAACGAAAAATATCTTTGGCAGCATCCGGGCCGTAGCGATAGCCGTCCCAAATTTCGCGTTCCAGATTTTTCTCCCGGCAAAACAAAATCGCCTTGCGCTCGTTGCCGCCCACCAGCACCAGAACGCTTTCCGGCTCAACAAAACCGGTCAGGTAATAAAAATAGCTGTCATGACGGTACAGGTAGCCCGTGTCCCGGTTGCGCAGCACCTCGGGCGCGGTGGGGATGATGGCGATATCGTCGCCGATGGCAGCGAACAAACGTTCGCGACGTACGTGATACGGGGATGCGTCGACGAGTGCATTCATGAGAATGACAAAATACCGCGATGGATGAAGCTACTGATTATAGATTTGGCCCTGTACTCACACCCGAACCGGAGCAGGAACTGACCGTAACCGAGGTTGCGGCTGACGACACACCTGTGCAAGCCGACATTGTCGCCGCGACTGAACCGGACTCGATCAAGCCACAGATGCGAGCGGAAATCCGCGCAAAAAGGGATGCGTTATCCGACAAGGAACGCGCGGCGGGCGCGCGGCGCATTGTCGAACGACTGCTGCAGCACCCGGACGTGCATCGCGCCAAAACGGTGTTGCTGTATGCGAGTTACGGCTCGGAAGTCCACACCGATGATCTGGCAAAAGAGC
>JAYSUK010000104.1:0-5406 GCA_043719085.1 Burkholderiales bacterium
ATGACAGCCAACGCGTTTGATAGCAACCGTCATGAATGCCTTGATGCTGGAATGAACGAATTCGTTGGCAAACCCGTAATACCGCAAGCGCTCTATTCAGCATTAGTCCAGTGGCTACCGAGGCGCACGGGCCTCGGATTATCGAGCGACATTGATCGCGTTGCCGATTTCTCGACCGCTCAGCTGTCCGTAGCGAAAGTTCCGTCTGCGCCACAGCCACAACGCGCACATCTCGACACTCCGTTAGCCGACATCCTTGGCTTGAATACCGCTCGTGGGCTCGCCAATGTGAGAGGCAACGCGGATAAGTACACGAAGCTCCTGCGATTGTTTGCTCAGGTGCACGAGAAAGACATGGCGCATGTGCGGGCATCCCTCGCGGATGACCACAGACATGAGGCGCAAGTCGTGGCTTCAACACTGGCAGGCGTTGCCGCTGCGGTGGGCGCCGAAATCGTTTCGAAGCTCGCGACACAGGTTAGCGACGCATTGCGCAGCAGTGAGGCCGATAACAATTGCGAGACAACGGTGGACGCCTGCGACCGGGAGTTGCGGCTGTTGATCGCCGCGATTCGCAGGTTACCTGCGGTTCATGGTGCGTAGGAACGTGACGAGCATTTCGGAAGGGGCGTATTCTCGGCACGGTCGCTGATCGCCACGCACCATTCGTATTGCCGAACTTATTACTCAGTCAACAAAATATGACCGGTTCGGCCGGCTCTCTCTCCCTGGGGGAGAGGGTTGGGGTGAGGGATTGTGCACCCAAACCTAGTTCATATTCCGATCACCCTCTCCCCCAGGGAGAGGGAGTCAAACCGGCGGACACAGGTCATATTTGGCTGACTCATTAGTAGCTGCAACTCAAGCCAATAAATGCCGCCAGCGCAAAACGAACTTGGGCGATTTCAGATCAAAAGTCGACTGCCCCGCACGCTTCTCTCGCGAGCTCATCGAGCACTCAATAAGCAAGACGCTATCGCGTGGCGGCCAGGATTTTCCCGAAGCAATATTTAGTGCGCGTTCTTTGCCGAAAGCACCAGCGTGACCGTTCTCGCCAAAATATAGAAATCCATCCAGATCGACCAAAGTCGCAGGTATTCCAGGTCATAAATCACCCGTTGTTCCATTTTGTCCAACGTGTCGGTTTCCCCTCGCCAACCGTTGACTTGAGCCCAACCAGTAAGGCCCGGCCTCACTTTGTGGCGAATCATGTAGCCCTGAATCAATCGGCGGTAGGTTTCGTTGTGATCTGCTGCGTGCGGCCTAGGCCCGACAAGGCTCATATCGCCGGCGAGAATATTGAAAAGCTGCGGTAATTCGTCAATTGAAGTACGGCGAATAAACTTGCCGACCCGCGTGACCCGAACATCGTTTTTTGAAGCTTGCACCGTATTGCCAGTAAGCGATGCGCCAGAAGACATCGACCTGAATTTCCAGATCCGGAATATTTCTCCGCTCATCCCATAGCGCGGCTGCCGATAGAAAACGGGGCCCTTGCTGTCAAGTTTGATCGCCAGCGCGGTCGCTAAAAGCAGTGGCGCGACGAGTACCAGCCCAAGAAACGCAAACACTCGGTCGAGTATTGATTTGATGAGCCATTGAGCCTCTACAGAAGGCGCTTCGCAGACCCCAAACAGCGGAATGCCACAAATCATTTCTAGTCTTGCACGAATGGGTTTGCACTCGACAAAGTCATGAATAAAGTAAATCGACGCGGTGGTATCTTGCAGCGCTTCGAAAATCGGCCGTAGCCTGATTTCAGCCTCCATTGGTAGCGACAAGTAAACCCGATCAATTCCCAGTTCCTTGACGTGCTCAGCGACGTTCTCGAATCGGCCAAGAAGCGCGAAGTCTTCACATTCGGGCAGCCTGTCGGCTGTCCGATCCTCGAGAAATCCGTGAACTCGCACCGCGAGCCAGTCGTCATCTCGCAATCTCCGCGCCAGCTGGATGCTCGACAGATTGATTGCCACGAGCAGTACCGATACCCCTTCGCGCCTACGAAAATAGCGTAGCGCAATCCACACGGCCGACGGTAGAACTAGTGCCGTGGAGCAGATCGCAAGCAACGCCCACACCGCAATGGCAAGCCATGGAATTGCTTCGCCGAGAAAGCCCAGGAAAGCTGCAAAGGCCACGATCCAAAGAAAAACGATGGAGGTGCGTACGAAGATCGCACCCATAAAAAACGCCCAACGATCCTGAACGTTAAGCAGCGAGTCGAGCGAAATCCGGACAATAAAAAATGAAAGACACGCCACCATTGCGAAAAACGCTACTGCCACCGCGACAGGCGCTGTCACCATCATTTTTGACATGACCAAGCCGCCCGACATGACTACCAGGGCGGATGGAATAATTCGCGACAGCGCGGCAAATATGGCGGGTGAAATTGCAAGCAGCGTTCCGTGATGCCCAGTCTTTATCAAGATAACTTCCCTCGTAAATGTCTCTTCTAGTTTGAACTTAGCAGCTTAAACAGCAATTGATATTATGAACTGGAGTCGCTAGTGTTATGCGTAACTTTACGCACTTAAACTTAGACTGTTTTACTTTTTCCCATCAATTAGACATATGATCCTCACACTAGTACAGGAGCAGCTATGAGTTGGGCGTCTATTTTTGTTTGGGCAAGCCGCCGTCAGTTCATAGGAGTGTGCGCGGTTTTTGTTTATATGACGATGTTGCCCGTAGCTGCGCAGACAAACGCGTTGGCTCAGGCGAAAGATCTGCTGTCACTGTCGCCATCGATTGAGCTTCCAACGGGCCCGGTGCAGCCCGACACGCCTCTCAGCAGAGCGCAGCGCTCGTCGAACAGAACGGTTTCTCCCGTGCCTCCGGTCCAAATCATCGACAAACCCAGCGGCGGCGCAACGCCTTCCCTGCGTATCTCAACCTCAATCGAAACACGCTGGGATGGCCGAGCCGCGTCCGAGAAAAGCGCCGTTGCTCCAACTGAGCAAGTCGCAGACCCATTGAAGGACAGCCCACGCGTAGCTGTGCGCATGGAATTTGAAGACCTCGTTCAACAGTCTATGGGGCGATCACTCCCGCTTTTTGGTGAAGCCGTTTTCAGTGCAGCATCGCCTTCGTACACAGCACCCGATCAACTGCCATTGCCACCCGACTATCTGTTAAGAGCGGGGGACGAAATCTCGACACGCGCCTGGGGGCAAATCGACATTGATCACGTTGCTGTGATTGATCGGCTCGGACAACTCTACATCCCAAGAGTCGGAACATTACAGGTCGCGGGTGTCAGGCGTGACAAGCTGGATTCAGTAGTGCGAGCGGCGCTACAAAAACAGTTTCGTAACTTTGAGGTGTCGACGGTGGTGGGCAGTTCTCACCCGATTCTTGTGCACATCACTGGCGCGGTAAAACGACCTAGCAGCGTGACATTGCCGCCGCACAGTACGCTGCTGACCGCGGCGTTTCAATCGGGCGGCGCGCTACCGAAGGCAAATTACCGGCGGGTGCAACTGCGCAGAGGCGGTGAAACGGTCGCCGAACTGGATTTGTACGATTTTCTTGCGTCTGGTAACAACAGTAGCGACGTCCCAATCCGCAATGGTGATGTCATTCATTTTGGTGTTGTGGAAGGTTTGGTCGCCGTAGGCGGTAGCGTGAATGTTGCTGGAATTTTTCAGACCAAAGCAGGCATGACTGTTGCGCAATTGCTTAATCTTGCCGGCGGCATCACTACCACCGGCGTTACGCGACAGGCCGTGGTTGAACGTATTGTTGAGCACCGTCAACGAACAACGGAAATCATTTTGCTCGACGCCGTGTCGTTGGCTCGACCGGTAAGAGACGGCGAGCTATATACGATCAACCCGATATCGCCGCGCATCGAAAACGCAGTCACCTTGTCTGGAAATGTAGCTCTACCGCTTCGGGTCGCCTACCGAGCGGGAATGCGGGTCAGCGATCTCGTGCCTGATGCGGACGCTCTGATTCTGCCAACTTACTGGGTAACGCGAAATCAGCAGCACGCATTCAGCGCGATCGGTGAACTGCGAAACCCAGAAATAAAAAAGGAAATGCCGGAAATTAACTGGGAATATGCGGTCATCGAAAGAATTGACCGGCAATCGAGTTCGCCTCGATTATTGCCATTTAACCTCGGACTAGCCATCAACGCAAAAGACCCGGCGCACGACCATCTTCTCGAACCGGGCGATACGGTCACCATATTCTCAAAGTCGGATTTTCGGATTCGCGCTGATCAAAAAACACGCTACATCAAGGTTGAGGGGGAGATAAAGAATGCGGGAATGTATTCGGTAGAGTACGGGACTTCGCTACGTCAAGCGATTGCGCGATCGGGCGGACTAACCGCGAACGCATACGTCTATGGCCTTGAATTGACGAGGGAGAGCACGCGGCAATTCCAGCAAGCACGCATGAACGAGTCTGTGGACAAACTCGAACAGGAATTTCACCGCTACTTCGCAACACGCGCGCGCAACCTCACCTCGCAGGAGGAAGCCCTTGCGGTGCCCACTGAAGCGGAGAGCTTGAAATCGCTGATTGTCAGACTGCGCGCCTTAAAAGCTAAGGGCCGTATTGTTCTTGAGCTGACGCCAGACGCGCGCTCTTTGGATCGGCTCCCAGATGTTGCACTCGAAGACGGGGACACCATTTACGTGCCTCCCATTCCCGCGACAATCGCCGTCGTTGGCGCTGTAGTGCAGGAAGGATCATTTTTGTATGGCCCTACCAAACGTTTGTCGGACTACATGCGGCAGGCGGGTGGGCGTACGCGCTATGGAGATGAGAGTCGAATTTACGTCCTGCGCGCTGACGGCACCGTTTTGAGTGGTGAGCCGGGCCTACTTGGCACGCAAATTGACATGTCGATGGCGCTGGCCCCGGGCGATACTCTGGTCATTCCGGAAAGTCCTGAACGCGTCACATGGGTGCGAGCACTCAAGGACTGGACGCAAGTGTTCTACCAATTCGGTCTTGGGGCCGCCGGCATACGAATTTTGAGAGGCTTCTAGCTTTTGGTACCAACGTCGACCAACAGTGGAATATCACCACTGGGACACGCGATTCTTGCGCTGGTTGCTGCCTGGCGATGGATACTCGCAGGCGTCGCGGCGGGCGCCATCATCGGCGTCGGCATAAATTTTCTGATTACTCCAATTTACCGGGCGCAAGCGCGGCTGCTGCCGCCACAAGTGAGCTCCAGCGTCGCAAGCAATTTGATGACGGTGGTCGGTGGTTCTGGCGACATTGCCGCGAGTGCAGCGGGGCAGAAAAATCCCTCTGAGCTGTACGTGGGCATTTTAAGAAGCCGCTCGGTTTTACTCCCGATCATCAAGGCGCACGGACTGGAGGCCCACTACAAGGCTAAAACGCTCGAGGATGCGGAGCTTCGTATCAATTCGAATCTATTCA
>JAYSUK010000105.1:0-5364 GCA_043719085.1 Burkholderiales bacterium
GCAAATCGTCGCGTGTGAACCGCGTTCAGTCCCGCCGTGCGGCGACGATCCGGCTGCGCAAACTGGTCACCATCAATGGGGTTGTCTAGAAAATATGTGAAATTCGAAAACAAATCGAGCTTGTTGTCGATCAGGTAGGCGTTGACCTGCGTGCTTGCTCCGTCATCGGCTTTTCGCCAAGCACCCGACACGCTGTAGCGATGCGCGGCACCACCGTCGGTGGTGTCAATCGCGTCGAAACGATTGCGAAGCAACCCACTGTCGACACCACGCTGCGGAATTTGATCAGTCGCGTTCCACTGCGCTTTATACGCCATGCCCGTGACGTTAAATCCATTGCCCTCGTCGCCCCGGCTGTAGCGCAGCACGCCGTTGAACTTGCGGAATTTGTCAGGATTCACAAACGGGCCGTCGTTGTTCATGCCCTCAATGGCATAGAGCAATCGGCCGTTGGCAAACTCTGGCGAGTCCGCTAACAGCGCGCGACGGAAACCGTTCTGGCCGACGCCAACGCTTGCGATGCCTTGCGCAAGCCGGTCACTGTACTTCACAGCCACCGCTCCGGCGGAAGAAAAGTCGCCCTCACTTGCGTAGTACGGGCCTTTGCGGTACTCAAGCCGATTGACGAGTTCAGGCACCAGAAAATTCACGTCCGTCCAGCCTTGGCCGTGCGCATGCGAGCGCTGGTTCACGAGCATGCCGTCGACGGTGGTGCGCAAGTCGGTGCCGTGGTCGAGATTGAATCCGCGAAGATAGAACTGGTTGGCTTTGCCCTCACCACTGTGCTGGCTGACGATGAGGCCAGGCACTGACTCCAGCAGCTCGCCGGGCCGGTAAACCGTGCGCGCCTCAAGCTGCTTTTGCGTAACGGTGCCCACACTTGCGGCGTCAGCTATTCCGAGCGAGGTTAGTGCGGCGGTCACGACTACTCTTTCTACGACTTGCTCGCCTCCGGCCCACACCGATTGCGACAACAATGTGGCGAGCGCAATACACAGCGTGCGGCGGGAAAATAAGCGTGGGGTGGCTTGAGTCATGACGATTACCTGATCGCGAATTTATGGCGTGCTAGGCTAGGTACGCAACTCATATGAACTTAGTTTTCATCATGCGAATCGACAAACCCTTCGAGCTTGATTGTTAGTCGAGTCGCCAACACAAGATCACGGGCAGCCTAAATGTCATGGGGCTGTGCTACGCATCGGATGAAGCGAGGCTCTGGTGCATCGATATCTCGGTGGGCGCGGACTTGGCCGCGCTCGGGGCCGCAGGCGACGCCAAGTCGTCGCCTACGGAGCCCATGTTTCAAGGTGCAGACGGCTAAAAATATCAAAACGGCATCAGCTTCAAGTTCAAACTGCGCTCTAACAACCAGCCCAGCGAGACCAATGCGATCACCGCTGATCCTGCGCCTAAAACGATGCGCGTGTAGCCCGTTGAAGTGCGCGACACGTAGGCGAACGGCATGAGGAGTGCCACCAAAACAAGTTGACCGATTTCGACGCCGACATTGAAGCCGAACAGCGACAGCGCGAGCGCGGACGCGGGCAATTTGAGATCGATCAAAACGCTGGCAAAGCCGAACCCATGTAGCAACCCGAAGGTGAACGCCACCAGCCAACGTTTGCGCGGCAAAAACGGCCACAAATTATCAAGCGCCGTGATCAACACCGACGCCGCAATCGCCGATTCAACGAAGCGTGATGGCAACTGGACAATCTCCAGAACGGCAAGCGACAAGGTGATTGAATGGGCGACGGTGAACGCCGTCACGATCTTCAATACGCTCCAAAACGCAGTGCTCATATCCGCGACGGGCACCCATTTGCCACCCGCCCGGAGCAACACCGCAGGCAATAGCAGCGCAATCAAAAACAGGATGTGATCGATGCCGATGGCGATGTGTTTCACGCCGTCGGCCACATAAGTTGCAAATTGCGCCATGCCACCTGGCTGCGCGAGTTTGAGCGTTTGTGTCGCGTTGTCGGCGGGGAAGACGGCACTCAATACGAACGGCGCGCCTTCGCTACCTGCGCCGCGCGACTCCAGTTTCAACAATCCGCGATGCTGCGCGTCGACGTCAAACAGCAAGCGATAGCTGACTGATAACGAAGCCACAGCGCTTGGGCAAGCACCGGCCAGTTTCAATACTGCGTAGGCACCGTCGGTGTGGTTATCAACGAGGTGATCAGTGACCTCGAGCTTGCAGGCGACACCCGGCTCGCTTGATGACGCAGGCTGCGTGAGTGCCAAGCGGCTCAGCGCGTACGCTGCGATCTCCGCATGTCGCGCGCGCACTTCGCCCCAGTCGATGGCTGCGTCTGCGTTGCGATCAAGGTCGAGCACCAAGTCGAGATCGCGCAGCGCAATGTCCCATTGTCCGGTGATTTTTTCGCTGTCCACTTTCAGCGAAAGATAGCTGTCGCTGGGCTTGTGCGCCTGCGCGACCGATGCGACTACTGAAAGCAGGAACGCGCCAATTAGCGAAGTGAGGGTGCGACGCGTCATCATTGCGCCTTCACCTGAGCCGCGAGTTGCGCAAGTCTCTCACCTTGCAACTGGGTCGATTCGATCCACGTCAAAACGTCGGCGACGGCTTTGGGTTGTCGCGCCGCAATGGCGGCCTCCAGCGCGATACGCGCATCGAGCGGTTCTTTTTGAACCTTCCAGTTGTCACGCGCCAACGCCAGCGCTTCGAGCGGCTCATGCCTGACCGCTAGCGCAAAGCGCGCCTCTTCGCGCAGATGAACGCGGTCACCTCGGAGGCGCGACGCATCGAAACGTTGCCTCAGCTCTTGCGCCAGTTTCGCTGCATCGGGAGAAGCCACGAGTTTGGCCGCTATGGCGCGACGCAACAGCAACACATCCCCGCGCGCATCTGCGGGAATCAGCGTCATCACGTTAGCGGCGCGACCGGCGTCGATGAGGAAATCTGCATAGGCCGCAACCGTGTACGCATCAGTGGGGTCAATCGCGAGACTGGCCAGATACAAGCGCTCGGCGTCCGCCGACCATGCCAAACGCTCCGCCAGCTCGGCCTGTAGCGTCAATGCCCAACCGCGCACCCCAGTTGAATCGCGCCCAACCGTGGCAGACGCGAGCAGAGCGTCGTTCAAGGCTTTGTAAGCTTGCACGGCACGTCCTTGCGACCCGTCGATGCTGGCCATACAGGTAATGCTAATGAGTGGTGACGCGAGCGGCGCTACTTTGCGGCAGCTATCCGCAGCCCCCGCTAAATCGCCCGTGACTTGCTGCACAGTAGTCAGCGTCAGCCATGCCTGTGCATTGCCCGGTTCGCGCCTGACCGCTTGATCCAGATCGCGCCGGGCGTTGGCGAAGTCGTGAACGCTCTGCCGAATAGTCGCCCGCAACAACAGCACCGGTATCGGTGGCTCCGCTTGCGCCCACCACGCGCTGAGCGCGGCCTGCGCTAGACCCAGCAGACGTGGATCAGACTCGCTGCGCGAGCGCGACACATAGAGCTGGGCCACGCGCACGGCGATATCCACGTTCTTCGGATCACGTGCCAAGGTAGCGCGCAAAGCGCGTGTCGATTGGTTGTTGCGCGCAGACTCGCCGGGTGTGGTCGACAAACGCTCCAGAATCGTCGAATCGCTAACGGGCACAAACGGCACCGCTTGCGAGTCGGTACTTAGCAGCCCAATCATTGCCAGTGGCACGGTGAACGTTGCGATGAAAAAACGTTGAAATAGGTTGCCAAATGTTTTCATCGCGTTGTTCGAAGAGGGGTCGCTGACATATCAGGGGAGTTAGGGGTGAATACTTAGGCTTGGGCTCGCCAAAACATACGTATGAACCGTGGACTCAGTTTTATCCCTGCATCGCTCGTGCGTCAGCATGCTTAACCCCAATCAGCGCGCTGCATCGTTTCAACCCTTATTGACCCACGCGACGCAGTACTGTTCCCGCGTTGTATAACCATTGACTCATAGGTAGAAAACAGGATTGATATGAAACACGCAAACTCGCTAACCCTCGTTGCCGTAATGCTGCCGCTGATTTTGTGCTCACCCGTCAGCGATGCGCAGTCGGTCGCACCTGCCGTCGTCACCCGCGACGCATTGACACTTGACGCCACCGTTGCCACTGAGGTGATCCCCGATCTCGCCGTCATCACGCTCGCCGCCGAGGCGCAGGGGCCGGAGGCCGCGCCCATCACGCGCGAGGTGCAGTCAGCGATCAACACCGCGCTTGCACAAGCTAAGGCCACCGCGGGTGTCAGCGCTCAGACTGGCGCCTTCGCGACGAATCAACGCTACAACACCAAGGGCGTGCGCGACGGTTGGACGGTGCGCGCCGAACTGATTCTGAAAAGCAAGGATTTTGGGGGGCTAGGCGCGCTGGCGGGCAAACTCGCGCAACAAAAATTGATGATTGTCGGCTCGGGCTTTGAGCTGTCCCGCGAGCTGCGCGAACGCGAAGAAGCAGCGTTGATCGAGCGCGGTATCGCGGCGTTTCGCAGCAAGGCGCAGACCGCCAGTCGCGCGTTTGGCTTTGGCAATTTCTCCTTGCGCGAAATCAATCTGGGCAGCATCAGCGGCGACACCCGACCCATTCAGCCGAAGGTATTTTCGATGCGCGCAGCGGCGGCGCCGTCCGCTGACGCCGAGCCGGTGGCGATTGAAGGCGGCAAGGTGACATTGACGTTAGCGGTCAGCGGTGGCGTACTAATGAGTAAATAGCTTTTTGCTAGAAGCGTTATTCTATGAGGACTCAGCACAGATTTTGCTAGTTATCGACTTTTGCTTCTATTAGTGTTAAGCCCAATTAAAATGGCTGTTACATCAAAAAGATGTATCGCGGGGTACGCCTAACAGAGCACAAAAAACTTATCGTGAATACCTAATTTCGATACGCTGAGTACCGTTTCGTTCGAAGTCATGACAACTCATATGGATGACTGGGGCACAATACATATGCTCCTGCTAGCCGTTTGCAGCCACCGACCTCCTACGTTTGTCCACTGCTTTGCCTTCATCCGTTTCTCCGCCTAAAGTTACCCCTGTCACCACCTCGGTCTGCCCCGTAACAGCCGTTGGTGAGCGTCCAATCCGCTTCGAGGATCGCAGCAAGCAAACGGTGCATCACACCACCTGCTACATGTGCGCCTGCCGCTGCGGCATCGACGTAACGACAGAGGAAAAGGACGGAAAACCGCACGTCCGCTTCATTCAGGGCAACCGCAATCACCTTGTGAATCAGGGCGTGCTGTGCGCCAAGGGCAGCGCCGGCATCATGAAGCAATATTCGAAGGCGAAGCTGCAACATCCGATGATCCGCCGGCCAGGAACCGAGCGCGGCGACGGCCTCTTTGATCCGATTTCGTGGGATGACGCGCTCGAT
>JAYSUK010000106.1:0-1981 GCA_043719085.1 Burkholderiales bacterium
CGGGCCGCTGCGGCCAGAGGCGCAAAGGTGGTGATCGCTGACATTCGCGAGGCAGACGGCGAGGCGCTCGCCGTTGAACTCGGTGGCAAGTTTGTGAAATGCGACGTCACCAGTGAGGTCGATGCGAAAGCGACGGTGGCGGCGGCGCTGATAATGGGCGAACTGCGTGGACTGGTGTGCTGCGCAGGAATCGCCACGGGCGAAAAAGTCGTGGGTCGCGAAGGTGCGAGCGGTGTCAAAAAATTTGCGTTGACGTTGCAGATCAATTTGGTCGGCACGTACAACATGATTAATCAAGTGGCAGCTGCGATGCAGGCGCAATCCGCTACCGCTGACGGTGAACGCGGAGTGATGATCAACACCGCCTCGGTCGCTGCCTTCGACGGCCAGATCGGGCAGGCGGCCTACAGCGCGTCCAAGGCGGGTATCGTTGGCATGACATTGCCCATCGCGCGAGAACTGGCGAAGAGCGGCATTCGCGTGATGACTATCGCTCCGGGCATTTTTGAGACACCGATGATGGACGGGCTGCCGCCTGAAGTGCAGGCAAGCTTGGGGCAGATGGTGCCGTTTCCGCCGCGTTTGGGGCGCCCGCCGGAATACGCGTCGCTCGCAATGCACATCTTTGAAAATGTGATGTTGAATGGCGAAGTCATTCGGCTTGACGGCGCGATTCGTATGGCACCGAAATGAAGCGCACTAACGCAGCGTGAGGCTCCAGCAGCTACTTTATAGCCAGGGCTTTGGCACCCGTCGTGAATGTTCGGCGCTCATAGCGCGTGGCGCGGTGACCATCAACGACGACGTGCTGCGGAACCCAGACTTAGAAGTGGAGCGTTACGGTCTCATCTTCAGCGTCGATGAAGCGGCGTGGGAATACCGTGAGCAGGCGTATTTGATGCTCAATAAGCCCGCTGGTTTTGAGTGCTCACATAAGCCCAAAGTGTGGCCGAGCGTTTATGAGTTGCTGCCGATGCCGCTGCGCTTGCGGCCAAGCAAAAGTGCAGTCGATGGCGTGCAGGCGGTGGGTCGGCTCGATCAGGACACGACCGGGCTGTTGCTCTTCGCTGACGATGGTCAGTTCATTCACCGCATGGCCTCGCCCAAGCATCACGTGCCAAAGCGCTACGTGGTGACGACCAGGCATCCGGTCGACGATGCCGCGATCAGCGCACTGCTCGCGGGCGTAGTGTTAAACGATGATCCTGAGGCGGTTACGGCCGCAGCGTGTGAACGGGTGGGCGACTGCGTGATTCACCTCACATTGACTGAAGGAAAATACCATCAGGTCAAGCGCATGCTTGCGGCGGTGGGCAACCATGTCGAGTCGCTGCATCGCAGCCAGATTGGGCAGTTGCCGATGCCGATGGATTTAGCAGTGGGACAATGGCGATGGCTCACGCCGCGCGAGCTTTTGTTGGCAAATACCGCTTGAATGTGAAATAGCAGGTTTGGGCGTGATATTGGCATGACGCGCCGTCTATTGAGAGAGCGATTAGGCTAGAATCAAAGCCATGAATTGGACGGTGCGATCCCGCGCTTGTCCAAACGACTTAACGACCATCCAGAAAGGACTACCAATTGGCAAAGCCAAATTATAATTTTGCAAAGCGTCAGCGTGAACTCGCCAAGAAGGCAAAAAAAGATGAAAAGCAGCAGCGCAAAGCTGCGATCGGCAACCCGGACGAGCCCGGTGCTGCTGAAGGCGAAGCGGCCGAAACCGATACACCGGTCGAAACGCCAAACGAAGAAAAGCCAGCGGCCTGACGGCATCAGCTTCGGCTGCGCCGCACGGGTCGATTTCATCAATGGCTGACCCCAAACTGGCGCGCAGCAGTGCGGACGCAGGGGCCGTCGACACGCTTGTAGATAAAGTGGGTGACAGGACGGTCGAAATACGGCCCGGACAGTCGATTGCCCTCCTCAAAGAACTGCATATCCTGACGGCAGACGGCAGGATGAATCAGGACAGCCGCCGAAA
>JAYSUK010000107.1:0-1965 GCA_043719085.1 Burkholderiales bacterium
TCTTTACGTCAAAGACGGCATCAACGATTACGTGGTGCACGGCAAGCAGACCGCAGTGAATCCACGCCAAGAAGGTACCAAGGCAGCGGCCCATTATCATTTGAACGTTCCTGCTGGAGCTACTGTCGAAGTGATTCTGCGACTGCGGCAAAAGACTGCATCCACCGCAAAAACGGCATCCGCCGCAAAACCAACTGAGCAAGAGGTTAAGCCAAACGTTAAGCAAAAATCAGCGACGACTGGTGCGACCACCTCGTTCGTCAGCGATCTCGTCAATCATGTCGCAATGACGATCGCCGCGCGCCAAGCCGAAGCCGATGCATTTTATGCGGCCTTACAGCCCAAAAATATCGACGACGACACACGGCGCGTGCAGCGCCAAGCGTGGGCCGGGATGATATGGACCAAGCAATGGTTCGCCTACGGCGTGCCAGCATGGCAACGTCAGACCTCGCCGGACGGTGCCGGTAAACTGGCGCATGGCCGTAATCGTCAGTGGGATCATTTCGAAGCGGCTGATGTCATCAGCATGCCCGACAAGTGGGAATACCCGTGGTTCGCCGCGTGGGACCTAGGTTTTCACAGCATTGCGTTGGCTTACATCGATCCGCAGTTTGCCGAAGATCAACTGCTGCTGATGGTCAGCGAGCGTTATCAGCATCCCAACGGCGCGATTGCGGCTTATGAGTGGGCTTTTGATGACGTAAATCCGCCGGTCCTCGCTCGTGCGGCGTGGCGAGTTTATGAAATTGCCAAACAAGTATGGGGTCGTCACGACCGTTCATTTCTGGAAGTTATGTTTCAAAAATTGGCGCTCAACTTCGCGTGGTGGGTGAATCGTAAGGATGCCAGCGGTAGCAATCTTTTCGGCGGTGGTTTTCTTGGCCTTGATAACATTGGCGTATTCGACCGCTCGAAACCGCTGCCGACTGGCGGCCATATCGAACAGTCAGATGGCACCGCGTGGATGGCGACCTTCAGCACCGATATGGCGACCATTGCCCTCGAACTGGCTGAAGAAAATCCGATCTATCGCAAAATGGCGACGAAGTACGCGATTCATTTCTTCTACGTCGCGCGTTCGATGAACAACGTCGGTGGCACCGGCCTCGATTTGTGGGATGAGCAGGACGGTTTTTATTACGATGTCTTACGACTGCCGGATCGCTTGGTGCCGCTCAAAGTGCGTTCGATGGTCGGCTTGATCCCGTTGTTCTCGACCTATTTGCTACCCAAGTCGGCTCGCGATCCCGATATGGCGGAGTGGATGCAGCGTTTTGTGCGCAACCGCCCAGAACTGGCGTGGCTGCGGGACGAGGCGCAGCGCGAAGGTGAAGAGGGCTTACGGCTCTTTAGCTTGGTCGATCGCGATCGTTTGGGACATATCCTCAAGCGCATGTTGGATCCGGCGGAATTTCTCTCCGACTACGGCGTGCGCGCGCTGTCGAAAGTGCATGAGAAAGATCCCTACATTTTTACCGTCGGGGCTGAGCCGTGGAAAGTAAGTTACGTTCCGGCGGAATCTGACAGCGGCATGTTTGGTGGGAATTCTAACTGGCGTGGTCCGATTTGGATGCCGGTGAATTATTTCCTGATTACCGCGCTGCGTCGCTTTCATTGTTTCCTTGGTGACAGCTATACGGTCGAATATCCAGTCGGCTCGGGGAAGAAGCAGCACCTGGATTTCATCGCTGATGATCTGTCTCGCCGCTTAATGTCGATCTTCACGCGCAACCGCGATGGTCGTCGTCCAACCAATGGCGGCGTCGATCTGTTCGATCAAGACCCACACTGGCGTGATTGCGTTCCATTTTACGAATACTTTCACGGCGACACCGGCCGCGGCGTCGGTGCAAGCCATCAAACCGGTTGGACCGGATTAGTCGCCGCGCTCATTCAAGAACTCGGGACCGAAGGCGAAGCTCTGGTCATGGGAAGACATGTGGCGAAGAAAAAGGAATGAGC
>JAYSUK010000108.1:0-5321 GCA_043719085.1 Burkholderiales bacterium
AGCGAATCCCACGGCGTTCTCAAGAAATGCCAAGATTAAATTGTCGCTTCGCGCACCACATTCGGCGCGTATCGCGCAACCTTGATGAGCGCTAGTGCGGCACCCGTGGGCTGCCTGCGACCTTGCTCCCACTCTTGCAAAGTGCGTAGCGACACGCCTAACAAACTTGCGAACTCCGCTTGCGTACAACCAATCGCGCCCCGCGCCAACGCCGCCGCGCTGGGCGCAACCGGTGCCACTTGCGTCGTGCGCGCAGCCCGACCCGCTTTCATCTGGCGCACCGACGCAAGCAGCTTTTCGCCCAACTCGGTACCGGTCATTGCTCTGTCAGTCATTGTCAATCTCCTGTTTAATGCGACGCAACAGCGATGCCGGAACATTGCCTCGTACCGCCTTGGCATAAATGACGAGCAGCCAAATAACACCAGCGTCGAGTCGGTTGAAATAAATCACCCGTGCGCCGCCGCGCTTGCCCATGCCAGCCCGTGCCCAGCGCACCTTGCGGCATCCGCCCGAGCCGGAAACAACGCTACCGACATCCGGATTTGCAGCGATCCACGATATGAACTCCAGCCGCTCTGCATCCGACCAAATGGATTCACAGTCAGAGCGAAAGACATCGGTTTCTGCAACTGTGTACATCGATGAATTGTACGTCATTGACGTATTTTATGCCTTGATCAACGCGATACGTGGCAACGCAACGCCGCTAATCTACATTCATATTTCGCTACTGAAAATTTGCCCCACACCCAGTCACCGCATACGTTTTGATTGCATTCATGGTGCCCCTCAAAGGATTGGCTCCCAACGCATTGTTAGCGACGGGGCTGCCCGTTGGAGATTGAACAAGCCGGTACAACAATAGCCCATCAGTTGCCGCTCGCACGAAACCGTCGCCATCTAAGTCATGCGCAGCGCCAATCACCAACCGCTCGCGCAGCGCCACCATAAATGATGCTTTGCTGCTCGTCGCTGGAAAAGCTGGAATGCCATCTACCAAAGCATTGCCTCTAAAGCCCAGCAGCCACCGGTTGAACAGCAGCGCATCCGTAGCGTCCACCACACCATCGCCATTGAAGTCAAACGAACAGGCAAGATTGCCCGCCACCACTGACATAAACGTACCGCTGATGCCGCCCACCGTAACCGTGGTTTTAGTAGCCTGACCCGCTTGTGCTGCCGCAGTGTGACGCGCGCGAACCAAGTTGTTTGGGCTTACAAACCCGGGTGCAGTGGTGTACGCGCCCCAAGCCAGTCCGCCGTCCGTAGACACCGCGTACTGACCATCGACAACTGAAATCGCAGCCTGATCACTAATGCCAGTGATGCCCACGGGTGGCGACTCCACCACGGTGTTTGCGGCGATGATGATGGGCGCGCCAAAAGAGAATGCATCCGGCGTCGTGTCAACAATCCCAATGCCACCCGGATCCACGATGCGACCGTTGGCGATTCCGTCAGCATCGCCCGCCCCTCCATCAACAAGCGTGAATGTCACGGAGCGACGGTCTGCCGACACCGTGATCGGCACGGGCAACGCTGCTGTGCCAAACGCATTCCACGTCGGTGTCTGCGCTGTTGGACTTGCCTTCCAGTACGCCCACTGCACATTGGGTGGCAATGGCTCAGGCAGATCGATTTTTACTCGCTGCGAACTGCCAAGAATGCAACCGTTTAAGCGAAACTCCAATAGCCCCCATGGAAATTTGATCAGCGGCGAAGGCGGAGTCGACGGCAGCGCCGCCAAGCTTGTAACCAGACCATCGCCCAAGCCCAAAGGTCGGAACGTCTCCACACTACAACCTGAGGTGGCAACGTTGCCCGCCGCATCGACCGCTGATAAAGCCACCACCCCAGTGCCCACCGCCGCAGGCGCACCAACTGTTCGCAAACCTGCTTGCAGCCCCACGCCGCGCGCTTGAACGGGCAACGTCAGCGCAAAAGCGACGGCGGAATCGAAACTGACGCGTACTACCTCCTCAATCGCACCAGCCGCAGTCGGTATGTAGTTGACATTGAGCGTGCAACTCGCTGCCGGTGCCAGTGTGTTTGTGCAGGTGCCGCCAGAAAACGAAAACACCGAACCGCCGGCGCTTACGCCCACAAGGTTTTGCACCGATACATCGCCGCTGTTCGTGACTTTCAATACAAACGTCGAAGACGAGCCCGTCAACTGACTGCCAAAATTAATCAACGCAGGCGAAAACACCAGCTTTGGCGTAACCGCGATCCCCGCGAGCCACGGTATAGCGGGTGTGGTCGGTGCGATATCGCTCAGCAGCGACAGATACAACGGCTCCCACCGCAATTTGTCTTCGCTCAGTATCGGTGTAACACCGCCCAGCGGGCCAGCCAAGGCCTGCGTCACATACTGCGTCCGTGAGAAGTTGTTCGGATCATTGGGGCCAGCTAACCAGCACGTATTGCCCGCCCAGATAACTCGCTCAGTTCGCAGCTCGCCATCGTTGCCATCCCGATAGCATCCATTGATCGCCATATCGTGGGTGTACCCACCCAAAAGGCGGTGCCGTATGCAGCCATCGCCGCGATAGTCGCGAAATATGTCGCCGATGAGTGGGGCGGTTCCACCGCATGCGCCAACCGGGGGTTCAATTCGATCTACCCCCAATACGCTGCGACCGGAGACCGCATCGGCAACCCGTCCCGGATACATTGTGACAACGTTTTCGGAAAGAAAATTCGAAATGCCCACGTCTGCGCCGTTAAAGGTTCGCGCAGCCGTCAGCGCGCTCCACTCACCGAAAGACAATTTCATGTCAAGAAGCGCGCTTGTGGTGGGCACAGGCCCATCGTTCATGTAGCCAACATCATCGCGATTGGCGTTGCCGGTATCAATAGTGTTCAAGGACTCTACGCCACGGGCAGCGAGTTTTAGCTGGCCGTTCACGTCAAGTCGAAACGCGTGCTGGTCTTTCTGCTCATCGAACACGATACCTGAATATGCTGCAATCTTGGCGCGATAAGCGGCTGGCATTGTCTGATGAACAAGGTTCAGGTGTAGCAACCATGGATTCAACACCACCGGACGCACGTGGATGCACCCAAACGCACCGGGATTGACAAGCACGCTACGTGCAATGTTGACGATCGGCGCGCCCCCTCCGCGGAGGATTTGGTTGCCGCGTGTAGTGCGAAATATCGGCAATGTCGCCCCACTGAACGCATCAACCTTTGTGCGAAAGTGCGTGTCGAACCCAGCGGTTTTTCCAAGGCGAATAGAACCACCTTCGTATTCGTCATCCTCAAACTCGTGAACAAGCCCGTTGTTGGGTGAATAGGTTCGTGAGCAGACGCTCCTGTTGGTCGCTGTATCGATAACGGTCGATCCGGCGCGCTGAAAGCTTCCTGAATAGGTGCCACCTGCGAGCGTCGCCTCCACGGCAGCGACGCTGGCCAACTCGCGAACAAGCACAGTGTTGCTTGCGTTCCCGCCAAGTGCGCTGTGAATCCAATTCGGCATCCACTTGCCTTGCAGCCAAGTATCTTCCGTATTGATGCCATCGTAGAAATCCCAGTGCATATCATTCGCTCCCAGTGTCGCGAGATTCTTCGGTACGGTGTTCCCATCGACGACACGCGGGATGGCGGCGGGTGATCCGTGATGGACGCCGTCAAGCGTGACGATCTTTGACGCGCGGGTATGCGGCAGACCATGTTCTTCAAACGCAGATCGTGTCACGATGCTGCCCAAGCTGTGCGCAACAAAGACTAAATCGTTTCGGCCTTGAAGCTCGAGTGAACTCTCTACCAATTTTCTAAGCATGCGCCCGTTAAACGTTACGTGCTTGTACGACGGATATTTGTACACATACACCTTGTAGCGCGTCGCCAGACTAGCTTGAGCAAAAAACGCCAACAAGTTCTGCCAGTAGATATGTGCAATGGCGCTCTGCGGATTGTTTGTCTGCGCAGGATGAAGCATCGCAGCCGGACCTACAGAACAATCTCGATCCACTATGCAAATTAGACCGCCCCCCCCTTGCCAGCCATGCACCAAAATAATTGGCGTTCGCGTACCCAACGGCTGCCCATCCGAGGTCACCAGAGCTGCGCCGGTGAATCGATCTGGTATGGCGTCTTCTGGCGAATAAAGCAAATGGGTAGCTACGTCTAAATAGACACAAGTCGCACTGCGACCCGCCGTGGTGCATAGCACCAGCTTGTTTTCCGCGTCGTAGCGATAGAAACGTTCACCGTCCTGCAAAGGCGCAGCAGGCAACACAAGTTGTCCGTTCACGCGCCATCGGCGAACGCCGATACTCAATACGTCGGCGTCGACAAACGCCGCACCCACCGTGGGCTCAAACGGCCCCCAGTTGTTCTCGCCCAGTGGCCCTCCCTCAACCTGCCCGCCGGGAGTCGCCTTGGTGTCCGAAAGCATCTTCACGGCCCAAGACCGTGGCAGTAATGGCGCGGCACAACTCGCATTCGTCCCGCCCCCGCCGCCGTTACACGTCCAGCTCCACGGGCCGGGGCCGGTTAGGATGGTGGGGTTTGCGGTTCCGGTGGTGCATCGGTTGGTGGTGGGGGCGGTGGCGACGGCTATACCGTCGGCTAGGCCGCATCGACCGTTGACGATGGGGCTCACGCCGCCCGACGAATTGCAGTTTGTGTTCACTGTACCGGCGGTTGCATCAACACGAACCCACTCAAAATCACCGGGCTGATAGTCTGGGCCACCCGTTCCAATTCGCAAGAAAAATGTCTTTCCGTCGGCTGATGATGGCAGCGTGACGGTATGCGTGACAGTGATGTTCGCTAGCGTCTCGCCACGCTCAATCTTGAGCGTTGTGCCATTCAGCGTCATTCGGTATTCCCTCATCGCCGCAGCACTGCCTCCACCGGCTGTCGAGCCCGATGCAAATTGTCCGGTACCGCCGATATGTACGCCGCCCCAGAAATTTGACTCGCTTGCCGCTACGAAGTCACCGGTATTGACCTCCATCAATTGCAGCCATGCGTCGCGATTGACTTCGAAACCTCCCATGCGCGACTCAACAACGATGCCGCCGGTGCCTGTGAAGGTGTATTTACCGCAAGTCGTAGCGGCGGTCTCTGAAGGGAAGTGCGCGGTACCGCTGGCAACACCCACAACACCTACGCTGCCTTGCCAGTTGTATTTGGTCCACTTGCTGGTGTCTAGCGCGGAACCGTTGAAATCATCGCTGAACACGATGGCCGCGTTCGCGCTACCAATCGCGAGCGAAATAAAAGCGGTCGCTGCCCAGAATCGTAGTTTGGCGAGGGCGCTAAACGCGTTGCTTACGAGGTTTGCAATGCTGCGGGGGGGGGGGGGG
>JAYSUK010000109.1:0-16005 GCA_043719085.1 Burkholderiales bacterium
TACCGGAATATCTGCGTTTCCTGAAAGACTGGTATCTCGCCGTGTTTGGATTCACAGCGGTTGCCATGATGATCTGGTTGCCGGGCGGACTGTTGTCGATGGGCGAGGCGTGGAAGTTGTCGAAGGTGAAGCGAGCTGCGGCCGGGCAGACCAACAAGGCCAAGGCCGTTGAAAAGCTCAAAGCGGCGGGTGCAGCATGAGCATCCTTTCTGTGCGTGACATGAAAAAAAGCTACGGCGCGATTCAAGCCGTGGGCGGCATCAGTTTTGAGGTTCAGCCCGGTGAAATTCTTGGCGTGATTGGTCCGAACGGCAGTGGCAAGACCACGTTGTTCAATTCCATTCTGGGCCAGATCAAACCTGACAGCGGTCATGTCGAGTTTGAAGGCAAGGACATCTCGGGGGGCTCGCCGCTCGCGTTGTCGCGGTTGGGCATTGGCCGCACTTTCCAAAACTTGCAGGTGTTTGGCAAGCTCTCGTTGCGTGACAATCTGATCGCTGCTGCACAAGAGTTTCAAGGCTCATTTTGGGGCCGCATGTTGGCGCCGCCGGATAACGGTCTGGGTCAGCGCGCCGACGAAATGATCGAAATGTTTCGCTTGCAACAGGTGGCTGATTTGCCCGCAGGCAGTTTGTCTTATGGGCAGCAAAAGTTGGTCGATATCGCCATGGCGTTTATGCCGAGGCCACGACTGGTTTTGCTCGATGAACCCTGTGCGGGGGTCAATCCATCGCTCGTTGATGGGCTACGTGAGTTGCTGGTGGAGCTGAATAAAAAGCAAGGGGGTAGTTTCGTCGTCATTGAGCACAACATGGACTTCGTCATGAAGCTGTGCCATCGCATCGTGTGCATGGTGGAAGGCAGAGTGCTCGCCGTCGGTACGCCCGAAGAAATCCAGGGTAATCGCGCTGTGCTGGAGGCCTACCTTGGAAACTAATTTGGCAACCACGGCATCATCCGTAGCTCCGCTCATTGAGTTTGATAAGGTCGTTGCGGGTTACACCCATCTGCCCATCCTCAATGAAATGAGCTTCAACGCACGCAAGGGTGAGATCACGCTGCTGATCGGGCCCAACGGCGCGGGTAAATCAACGGTGCTGAAAACGTTGTTTGGCATGCTCACACCGCGATCAGGTGAAGTGCGCATGAGTGGGCGCGTCATCAACGGTCGCAGCCCGCGACAATTGCTCGGCGAGGGCATGGCCTTCGTGCCGCAGGGGCGTAACCTGTTTGGCTCGCTCAGCGTATTGCACAATCTGGAGCTTGGCGGTTTGCAGTTGCCAAGCAAAGTATTAAGAGCGCGCATCGAGGAGGTGATGGAGCTTTTCCCCCGGCTTCGCGAGCGAATTAATTCACGTGCGGCATCGTTGTCGGGTGGTGAGCAAAAGCAGCTTGAAATCGGTCGGGCGTTGTTGGTGCGCCCTGAGGTATTGCTGATCGATGAGCCGTCGATCGGCTTGGCTCCCGTCATCGTCCAGGATGTGATGAAACTGCTGCGAAATCTAGCCGACTCGGGCAAGAGCGTGTTGATGGTGGAGCAAAATGTTCGCACCGCGCTCAAGTACGCTGATCGCGCACTGGCACTTGAAATGGGCACACTAGCGTTAGACAAACCTGCCGCAGAGTTGCTCAATGATCCGAATTTGAATCGACTGTTTTTGGGCGGGCACGCTAAAAAGTAGTCTCTGTTGGCCAAATGTTTTTACTGCGTTAACTATTTTTTCAATGTCTCAAGGAGGAAAGCTATGAAACTCAATGCACTCGCACAAGCCATCGGCATTACCGCGGCGCTCATCTCGGTAGCGTCGTTCGCGCAAAACATCAAGGTAGCGCAGGTTGTTGAACTCTCTGGTGGTGGCACCGCTGCTGGCACGCAATATCGCAACGGCGCAAAGCTGGCCATTGGCGAAATCAACGCCGCTGGCGGGGTGATGGGCAAGAAGATCGAAGTGATCGAACTTGACACGCAATCCCAACCCGCTATCGCCAAAGCGATGACGGTCAAGGCGATTGATGACAAAGTCACCGCCATTTTCGGCCCGGTCTTCTCCGGCTCGATTCTGGTGAGCCAGACCGAAAGCCAGAAAGCCGGCATCCCCAACTTCACAGGCGGCGAAGCTTCAAACGTGACCGCTCAGGGCAATCCGTTCATCTTCCGCTCGTCGTTTAATCAATCGATGGGCATGCCAAAAGTTGCCAATTACATTGCCAACGAACTCAAGGCGAAATCCGTTGCCGTGCTGTTCGTGAACAATGACTTTGGCAAGGGCGGTCGGGATGCGATTGTCAAGGAACTCACCGCGCGCGGTATCAAAGTGGCGGCAGATATTTCGACCGATCCGGGTCAGGTTGATATGTCGTCCACCGTGCTCCGCGCCAAGCAGGCCAACGCTGACGCGTTGTTCGCTTATTTGAACGAAGAGGAGTCCGCACGCTTGTTGAAAGAGCTGCGCAAGCAGGGCTACGACAAGCCACTGGTCGGCGAGACCACGTTGATGGGCTCCAAAGTGATTGAACTTGCAGGCTCCGCAGCCAATGGCGTACGCGGTCACGTGGGCCTGACGGCTGACGCGCCTATGTTCAAGGAATACGGCGCCAAATACGAAAAGGAATACAAGGCGAAGTCGGATCACAACGGCATCAAGGGCTACTTCTCGGCCTACATGCTGAAAGCCGCGATTGAAAAAGCAAAGAGCGTCGACGGCAAGGCCATCGCCGCTGCGCTGAAAAACTCGTGCTTCAAGGCCAAAGACCATCCTGGCATCCTGCTGGATGTGTGCTTCGACGACAAAGGTGACATTGATCGCGAGAGCTTTCTGGTTGAAGTGAAAGATGGCAAGCAGGTGGTGACGTCGACCCTGCCGATGCTGGTCAAGCGTTAGTTTCCCTGCAATTTGAAAGGCTCGCTTTGGCGAGCCTTTTTTTTGACGTGGTGCGCCCTATACACTTGAAAATCCGATTGCCGCTCGGGCACGGTTGTCACAGCGGTCCGCACGTTCCATTAACCCTACGACCGAGCACCGTTCAAAAGGCCAAATTTTCCATGACCAACGCCTACATCGTCGATGCCCTCCGCACTCCCATTGGCCGCTATGGCGGGGCGCTCTCGTCGGTACGCACCGATGACTTGGGCGCGATTCCGATCCGCGCTTTGATGACGCGCTACCCCAATCTCGATTGGGCCGCGATTGATGACGTGATTTACGGTTGCGCCAATCAGGCCGGTGAAGACAATCGCAACGTGGCGCGCATGGCTTCGCTGCTTGCGGGCTTGCCGCAGGTGGTGCCCGGTGCCACCATCAACCGTTTATGCGGCTCTGGGCTTGATGCGCTGGGCACCGCTGCTCGCGCAATCAAAGCGGGCGAGGCGCACATGATGATCGCGGGCGGGGTCGAGAGCATGAGCCGCGCGCCGTTTGTGATGCCCAAAGCAGACACTGCATTTGCCCGCAACAACGCGGTGTACGACACCACCATCGGTTGGCGCTTTATCAATAAGTTGATGAAAGAAAAATACGGCGTTGACTCGATGCCTGAGACGGCTGAGAACGTCGCGACTGATTACAAAATCGAACGCGAAGCGCAGGACAAAATGGCGCTTGCATCGCAGATGAAAGCGGTCGCCGCACAGCAACGTGGCTTCTTCGACAGCGAGATCACGCCGGTCAGCATCGTGCAGAAAAAAGGCGATGCAATTATCGTCAGCAAGGACGAACATCCGCGCGATACGTCGCTCGAAGCGCTCGCCAAATTAAAACCCATCGTCCGCCCCGACGGCACGGTTACAGCGGGTAACGCGAGCGGCGT
The DNA here is from genome assembly GCA_043719085.1 of Burkholderiales bacterium. Taxonomy (GTDB): domain Bacteria; phylum Pseudomonadota; class Gammaproteobacteria; order Burkholderiales; family Casimicrobiaceae; genus Casimicrobium. The sequence goes on from JAYSUK010000109.1 coordinate 3,808, forward strand.
GAACGACGGATCGTGTGCGATTCTGGTGGTGTCCGAGGCCGCGCTTGCGGTGCACAACTTAACCCCACGCGCGCGCATAGTGGCCATGGCCACGGCGGGTGTGCCGCCACGCATCATGGGCATCGGCCCGGCGCCAGCAACGAAAAAGGTGCTCGCGTTGACCGGATTGAGCATTGGTCAAATGGACGTGATCGAACTCAACGAAGCGTTCGCTGCGCAGGGCCTAGCGGTGTTGCGCGAATTGGGCGTTGCCGACGACGACCCGCGTGTGAACCCCAATGGTGGTGCAATCGCGCTCGGCCACCCGCTAGGAGCATCGGGCGCACGCCTCGCCACCACTGCGGTGAATCAGTTGCACAAAACTGGCGGGCGCTACGCGCTGTGCACCATGTGCATCGGCGTAGGGCAGGGAATTGCGCTGGTTTTGGAGCGGGTTTAGTCGTTGTTTACACAACTATCGGCGCGATCCTACAAAGCCATTGCTATTAGCGGCACCTACTCAATTTACGTCACCACTTACGCCACCTCGGCCACCGGGTACTTTGCGTTGTCAGTGGGACGAGACGCCGCATGCAATTTCGACATGAACGGCGACGCCCTGGTCACTGCGGGATGAGAGGAATTGGTAATTGTGCGCGCTCTGATGGGCATTGCCGTCGGCAATGTTCTCACCCGCACCGGCATCACTGCCGCGCAGTACAACGCCGTGCGCAGCCGGATAACCGCCAGCTGTGGCGGACGCTGCCCCTGAGCTCACCTCATTGCCAATCGATTAGCTGCACGAGCGACGCCAAGTCGTCGCCTACCCGATTCTTTGCGTGAACATTTCTCGGCGCTTACGCGGGCGCTGAGTCGCTGCAATAAATCTTGACCTGGCGAGCAAAGCGCGAGCGCTTTTAGGTGGAAACACGCACTTTTTTCTATTAACTTGTTGGTTGTAAGCAAGCAATAGCATGGACTAACGCTCGATAAGTACGAAAGTCGACTTCGTCGTTTTACGCACGTTAGCCCGCAACTTAAAAGGCGATTGCGAATAAGTTGATACCTTCAGCGGGTCGTGTATGTCGGTGCGGCGCGACCGCGGTTAAGCTCGCTGTGGGTAGTGGTGCCTGCGCGGTACTCAGCGATGGCAGCGTGCGTTGCTGGGGCTACAACGGGAGTGGGGGAGTGGGTGATGGCACCACGGTTACTCGCTCGACACCGGTCACGCCGCTTGGGCTCGCCAGCGGGGTGGCCTCAATCAGCAAAGGGTACGACAACGCCTGCGCGTTGACCACCACCGGCACCGTCAAATGCTGGGGCGACAACACCTACGGACAAATGGCTAACGGCACGGTAGGTTCCGAAAACACGGCCCGTCGATACGTTGCGGCACCCAGCCTCACGCGACCACTCGCCGTGGCAGATCGCCCGAACGTGACCGCCGCTATCGACGGCGCGTTGATTGCTCGCTATTTAGCGGGAATCTCAGGCGGCGCGATCACGCAAGGCGTGGACAGCAATGGCTCGCTACGCACCGATTCGCTTGAAGTGAAACGCTATCTGGACATCATTCGCCCGCTGCTCGACATCGACGGCAACAACGAATTCAATCCGCTCACCGACGGCTTGCTGCTGATTCGTTATTTGCAGGGGCTGCGCGGCAGTGCGCTGATTGTCGGGGCGGTTGGGCTGGGTGCGAGCCGGTCAAGTGCACTCGATATTGAAGCGTATTTGGGGGGATTGTTGCCGTAAGGCCCTCGGCAAGCCGCGAAAGGATGCTGGCGTTAGCGCTTCTCGGCTCGCGCCGCTCCTGCATCGAATTCGTGGCTGCTTCGATTCATGAGGGTTAACGTCAGAGTATGTTCATGTAGGCGACGACTTGGCGTCGCTCGGGGCCACCGAGTGCGGCGTAGCCCGCGCCTACCTTGCGCTAGGCAACCGAATCGTTTCATCATGCGGGGCGTCGCCCCCCAGAGCAGCCGCCTGCGATAAACTCGACACTATGCTGAACTACGCAAATCTAGGTTGTTGCTGTTGTTGGTGCGATCACCCACCACACCCCGGCGTTTGCCCGCCGCGTTCTACGCATTAGCGCAGCACCGCTTCAGCGCTACGCGACATTACCCTAAGGCTGCCCCGTGCAGCCTTTTTCGTCTTAACCGACCCGCCACCGAATCTAAGCTATGTCTCTGCAACTTTACGACACCTGGACGCGCTCGCAGCGTGAATTTACGCCGCTGAAACTGGGCGAGGTAGGGCTCTATACCTGCGGCCCGACCGTCTACAACTATGCACACATCGGCAACTTGCGCACGTATCTTTTTGAAGATGGCTTGGTACGTGTGTTAAAGCTCAACGGCTATCGAGTCAACCATGTGATGAACATCACTGACGTGGGGCATTTGGTGTCCGATGGTGATGACGGCGAAGACAAGATGGAGGCGGGCTCCAAGCGCACTGGGCAGACCGCGTGGACAATTGCTGCGCTGTACACCGATGCATTTCGCGCAGATCTTAAGGCGCTGAATATTCAAGAGCCGGACGTGTGGTGCAAGGCCACTGACAACATCCCCGAGCAGATTAGTTTCATTGAAGAAATCGAAAAGAAGGGATACGCCTATCGCACTAGCGACGGCGTTTATTTCGATACGTCGAAGCAGGCAAGTTATGGTTACTTGGGGCGGTTGGACATCGCTGGATTGCAGGCGGGTTCGCGGGTTGAGTTGGGCGAGAAGAAGCACGCGACCGACTACGCGTTGTGGAAGTTTTCCGCACCTGAAGACCAGCGTCAGATGGAATGGGATTCGCCGTGGGGACGTGGTTTTCCGGGCTGGCACATTGAGTGTTCGGCGATGGCGCACAAATATTTGGGTGAGTATTTCGACATTCATTGCGGTGGCGAAGACCACATCACGGTGCATCACCCGAACGAAATTTCGCAGACCGAGGCGGCCTATGGGACGCGCCTTGCAAACTTTTGGATGCACGGATACTTTTTGATCACCAACGACGCTAAGATGAGCAAATCGTCAGGCGAGTTTTTGCGCGTGCAGCTGTTGATTGACAAAGGCTTTGATCCTGTTGCTTATCGCTACCTGTGCTTGACAGGGCACTATCGAACGCAACTCTCGTTTAGTTGGGAGGCGCTCGTGGCGGCGCAAAATGGACTGAACCGACTTCGCAGCACGGTGTATTCGTTAGGTGCAGCAACGACAGCTGATGCTGGATTCGTCGCCCGCTTCATGGACAAACTGAACGACGATTTGAATTTTCCGCAGGCGTTGGCGCTGGGTTTTGAAGTGCTCAAGTCAGATTTAGCGGCGGGCGTCAAAAAGGCGACGCTGCTCAAATTCGATGAAGCGTTTGGTTTCGCTTTGGCGTCGTGGGTGCCTAAAGTGGAAGAGGTGCCAGCCAGCGTGCGCGCGGTTGCCGACGCACGTTGGGCCGCGCGCAATGCAAAGGACTGGGCCGCGGCGGATCGGTTGCGTGGCGAGCTTTCCGCATTGGGCTGGACGATGCAAGACGGAAAGGATGATTACTCATTGACATCGATCTGACCAGCAGGCGCGGATCAGATGCGGCCCTAGCTCTGTGCGCGGATGGGTCGCGGCGGAGCCGCTCCTACAATGGGTCGCACCGTCGATATTCGGAATCAGAGGCTCTTAGATGGCGATAAAAAGTTCTCCCAAAACTCAGGGCGTTACTGCGTTGGGCACCGCGCTCGCAGTGGTGCGCACGGCGACCGGCCTGGCCAGCAACGCGAGCAACGCACTGAAAGTAGCCCAGTCTATTGGCACGACCATACGTGCAACACGCGAAGTTCAGCAAATCACACTGTCTGATTTAGCCAAGCGCGCAGGTGTTTCCAAATCTGTGGTGAGTCGGATCGAGGCGGGACTTACCAGCCCAACGGCGGTGATGCTGGCCAAGCTTGCAGAAGGCATGACGGTGTCGTTGTCGACTTTGTTACGCGGCGAGAACGGGCCACCCGTGCATATTCAGTTGGCGGTAGAGCAGCCGATTTACACCGATCCCAAAACGGGTTTGATTCGTCGCACCTTGTCGCCAGTCAGTCCCGACGCCACGGTTGAGATCGTTCACAACAGTTTGCCTGCGCGGAAGTCCACTGGCAAGTTTCCTGCGCATGCGCTGGGCACCCACGAACACATCGTGGTGCAGTCGGGAAAGATTGAAGTCTCGGTCGGCAGGCGCGTGTTTGTGCTGGAAGCGGGGGATGCCGCGCAGTTCGCAGCCGATAGTGAGCATTCAGTGCGCAATGCTGGAACCAAAAAGGCCGAATGGTTGCTGGTGATTCATTCTCTGCCGAGAGTGATCAAGCGCTAGGTCGTGCATCAAAGAGCGGCGAACGCCACGACCTTTGTGGATGGGTCCGATCTCGCGGTTATCGCTACGCCGAAGGGCGAATAGAGAACGCTCCTATAATTCTGTTCGATATATCGAACGCATTGATTTGTCATGAATCCTCAATCCTCCGGCATGATCCTCGGCGCAGTCGGCGTCATCATCTTCAGTCTAACGGTGCCGTTGACCAAGGTGGCGATGGCCGGCGGCATACTCTCGCCATGGTTTGTGTGGGCCGGACGGGCGGTGCTTGCTGCCATTGCGGGTATTCTGTATTTGCTTGCCACGCGGGCTCCGCTGCCTGTGCGGGCGGCCTGGCTGCCTCTCGCTGGCGCCACCATCGGTATCGTGTTTGGCTGGCCGCTGTTGAGCACGCTCGCACTGGAGACGGTCCCGTCGAGTCATGCTGCGGTCATGAACGGCATTTTGCCGCTGGCGACCGCAGTTATTGGCGCATGGTTGAATCGTGAGTCGCTGTCGCGGCGCTTTTGGTGGTGCGCTGTGGCGGGCACCCTGCTGGTGTGTGGCTATGCGTGGATGCGAGCGGACGGCCAATTGCACGCGGCCGATGCGCTCATGCTTGGGGCAATAGGGTTGGGCGGCTTGGGTTACGCCAGTGGTGCTATTGCGACGCGCCACCTGACCGGGCCACAGGCGATTTCATGGGCTTTGATTCTTGGCCTGCCAGGCACGTTGGCAATCGCATTTTTGACGGCACCCGCGAGTCCTGCGACGGCCCCGGCGTCGGCATGGTTCGCGTTTGTGTATCTCGGGCTGATGAGCCAGTGGATCGGATTCTTCTTCTGGTACAAAGGCCTTGCTTTGGGCGGTATTGCGCGGGTGAGCCAAGTGCAATTGATGCAGCTTTTCTTCACCCTTGCTTTCGCTGCTTTGTTACTGAACGAAACTATTGAACCCGCGATGTTCCTGGTGGCGCTGCTGACCGTTGCCTTGATCGTTTTCGGGCGTCGCCCTTTAAGGTCTTCCTGAACGATGTATATCCCCAAACATTTCGAAGCACCTGACCGCGCATCCACTCTTGAGGTGATGCGTGGCTACCCGTTCGCAATGTTGGTGTCGACCGACGCGGATGGCTCGCCGATTGCCACGCCGCTGCCTGTTGCGGTGAGTGACTCAGGCGCCGAAACGACGCTGCATTTTCATGTGGCGCGGGCCAATCCGCACGCGGCGCTGCTGTCCGCCAACGCGCGCACGATGGTCGCGTTTTCAGGTCCGCAAGCGTATCTGTCACCGCGTGTGTATCCCGATTTGAAGCGCGTGCCGACGTGGAATTACATCGCGGTGCATGCGTATGGCGAATTGACTGAAGTGGTGGGCGACGCGGCTAAAGATGACTTTCTAAAATTTCTGATTGGTATCCATGAACCGGCGTATGCCGATCAATGGCGAGCGCTGGATGCGAAATACCAGACGATGATGATGAGCGCAATTTCGGCATTTCAGTTGCGTGTGACCCGGTTGCAGAGCAAATTCAAACTCAATCAACATCGAGGCGAGGCGCATACCGCGATGAAGGCGATTTACGCGATCGGTAGCCCGGACGAGCAGGCGTTAGGCAAGTGGATGGAGCGCCTCGGGCTGTGAGCATTTCATCCCCTGCACTTGACGACCAACGCTTTATGCGCGAAGCGCTGCTGCTCGCCGACGTTGCGGGCGCTGCGGGCGAGGTGCCGATTGGCGCAGTGGTCGTGGTTGCCGGACAAATCGTGGGGCGAGGCATGAATTGCGTGATTCGAGACGGTGACACCACGGCGCATGCCGAGATCAAAGCGTTGCGCGACACCTTCCGTGCTATCAACAATTATCGGGTGCCTGGGGCGACAATTTATACGACCGTGGAGCCTTGCGCGATGTGTGCGGGCGCCATCATTCATGCACGCTTGAGTCGCGTTGTTTGGGGTGCACCCGACCCGAAATTTGGTGCGGCCGGGAGTGTGATTGATTTGTTCACCGAGCCGCGGTTGAATCATCACGCTCGCGCAGTCGTCGGTGGCTTGTTGGCTGATGAATCGGCGTTGCGGCTTAAAACTTTTTTTGCATCAAAACGTGAGCCGCCTGCAAAGTTGAAACCCGACTTCAAAGTAAAAACAGCCACCTGGCCCGACGACATGGCCACGCTCAAAGCGATTCGCTTTGAGGTGTTTGTTGAAGAACAGAAAGTTCCTGCTGACGAAGAGATCGATGCGCACGACCCATTGTCCATTCACGCCATTGCATGGTCGAATGGCAAGGCCGCCGCGTGCGGTCGATTGTTGCCTGATGGACATATCGGGCGCATGGCGGTACTCAGTCCGTATCGCGGCTTGGGGGTCGGAGGACTCGTCTTGCGGCACTTGATGGAGCGCGCGCGTCAACGCGGCGACAGCGAGGTCGTTTTATCAGCGCAAACGCATGCGATTGGCTTTTATGAAAAGTTTGGGTTTGCGGCTGAGGGCAGCATTTACCTCGACTGCAATATTCCACATCGCGACATGCGAAAAATTCTACGAGTCAGCTAACAGGGGAGCGGCAATGACAATCAATTCACTTAAAAGGGCGCTCGCGATGGGTTTTTTTTCAACGCTGTTGGTGATGGCCGGTTGTGATCGCGTAGCCACGGGCGAGCTGCAGGTTGGGCAGTCGACCGTCGCCGACATGAAGCTGAAAATGGGAGAGCCCGCAAACGTGTTCCGCGAAGGCGATAAGGAAGTCTGGGAATACCCGCTCGGCCCCGAAGGCGTGCGCACCTACATGATGACCGTCAACGCGCAGGGCACGCTTGAGAAGATTGATCAGGTGCTGGTGGAGACGAATTTCAAACGTATTCAACCGGGTATGACCATCACTGAAGTACGGCGCGTTCTTGGACGAAACAGCAAGGAACAGCGCTTTGCCATGACCCCAAACGAACTGACACACAAGTACAAATTCAACGCCAACAACGAGGACCAATACTTTGATGTGACCTACACCGCTGAAGGTCGTGTGAAAGAAGTCGGTTTTGACCAGTTCACGTTACAAAGAGGGTCGTCGAGGTAGTGGCGGTGCCCAGATTACTACGTGTGGGGTGCTCATGTCCTCGTGTAGTGACTAATCCACTTGCGATCGATTGAATCGCGCCAGCGCCATGCCCAGCCTGATACGAGTGACAGTCCGCTGTATAGTGCGAGCGCCTTCTTTTCACCTAACATAACCAGGCGCAGAGACGGAGCAGTGGCAGGGCAGGGCCTAAGCGGCATGTCGCCGCTTAAGGCGGCCAGAATATTGGCGGCAAGAAAAGGCCCCTGATGCACAGCATTTGCGCTTTGTACGTCGTGGGTTAGCGGCGCGATGTTGGCGCAATCGCCTGCCGCAAACAGATGCGGGTGGTCAACGCTCTGCAACATTGAATTGACCACGAGGCGACCATCGGGGGTCTGCGTCGCAGCGGTCGTGTGAATCAATGGCGAAGCTGAATTTTCAGCGGCGAGCACTGTCAATTGCGTGTCTATTGTCACGCCCGTGCCGCTCAATCTAAGCCGCGTGGGCTCGATCTGTTCGACAGGGCTGTTTTCAAGCACTTCAACGCCCTGCGCTGTGCAGGCGCGCAGAGCAAACGCGCGAACCCGTGGCCCATACCCGTTCATCAATCGGGTTTCAGCAACAATTGAAATACGCCGATTCTTTGCGTCCCGCCAGCGATGGGAGAGTGCCAGCGCGAGCTCAAGCGCAATGGGGCCGCTGCCAACAAAACGCACGATCAACTGCGACGATCGCACGCTCTCAAATTCCGCGATTGCCGCGAGTAGTGGATCGATGGGCTTGATGCCAACCACGTAGGCGCCGGGTGACGACGGTATCGCCTTCGAGACGCGGCCAACATTAACCGAGATCAGATCAAATCGATGCTTCTCGCCCAGCCCTGATGTTACGAAGCGCTCGGTGGCATCAAGCGAGAGTACGGACGTTTCAAAAAAGCGAACTCTTGCCCGCTGGCAAAGTGCCCATAGATTAATTTTTGCCGATGCCGGTTCATAGTGGCCCGCAATGACACCGGGCAGCATGCCGGCGTACCAGACGTTTGGACTGGGGTTAAACAGCGCTACATCCGCATTGCTGGGCGGATTCAAAGCAAGCTGACGCAACACTTCAACGTGCGCATGCCCGCCCCCGACCAGCAGCAACGTCTTATTCACGCAAGCTGCTCCGCCCGAATCAGAAATACACCGGCGTCGCTGGCCGCGGTCGCGAGCCACATGAAGGGGAGCGTGGGGAACGCATCTTCAACCAGGTGGCGGTTGTGGCCCACGTCTACGATTAACAGGCCATCTGCACTGAGATGGCGTTTTGCCTCGGACAGTATGCGGCGAACCATGTCGTTGCCGTCCACGCCGGCGGCCAGTGCCAAGCTCGGCTCCTGACGAAATTCTTCCGGCAGCGCCGCCATGCTGTGGGCAGTGACGTACGGTGGATTGCTCAAAATCAGGTCAAATCGCTGCTCGCCGAACCGCTCGAAGAGGTCGCTTTTAATTAACGTAATGTCCCGCTCAAAGCCGTGCCGCGTCACATTCACCTGCGCCACTTGAAGCGCCTGTTCCGAAATGTCGCTTGCGGTGATCGCCGCCTCGGTAAAAGCGTGTGCCGCCAGAATAGCCAGACAACCGGAACCCGTACACAAATCCAGCACGGCGTCAATTTGGTCAGGCTCGGGAATGAAGTCTGGAAGGCCGGTGTCGAGCAGTTCACCGATAAACGAACGCGGAATCAGTACCCGCTGGTCCACTGCGAAACGCAATCCCATTTGTTCAACGAACCCGAGAATGTAGGCGGTGGGCATCCGGTCAATGATGCGTTGCCGCAGGGCATTGAACACATGTTTGCGTTCGAAGCCGGTGAGCGTATAGCCCTTCATCTGTTCATAGCTATCGAGCGGCAAGTCGAGTGCGCCCAATACCAAAAAAACGGAATCTTGCCCGGCGTCGCTGCTTCCTTGCCCGAACTGTGCGTTGACCCGCGCCAGGGAGCTGACGGAGAATCGCCACCAGTCGCCGATTGTGGCGAGCTCCTGCGGTACAGCGTTAGGGAATGTGAGGGTGGGTAAGCTACTCATGCGGGAGAGGTCGATGCGCGGAGGTTCAAATAATTCTCGTGGGTAAGTTTTGGGGGTATTCAGGGGCGTCGCCTTGGTGCGGTTACGCGAGACGGAGTGCCACCCCCAGGTTCATCGGTGGTTGACGGCATTGCATATCGGGCGCAGAGCATGTCAGCCCGCGTTCTTTCACCGGGCATGTTCTGTGTGTTTTGTCAGCTCGAAATCGTCAAAATTTGCGTGAGCAGGCGACTTACCACGCGTCCCGCTGGTGTGCTGGGTTTGCTGTGACTGATTGATCAGCCAGGCGAGATTGGTGGGTGAATCTGCCGACGCTAGTGCATCCTCGTAGGTCATCACGCCCGCCAGATACATTTTGCCGAGTGCTTGCTCAAAGGTGCAGGAGCCTGGCGTCAAACTTTGCTCCATCGCCTCTTTAATCTTGTGCATTTCGCCGGACGCGATCATCTCCGAGACCAGCTTGGTGTTGATCAGCACCTCAACGGCAGGCTGCAAACTGCCGCTTTTTGTCTTGACCAGGCGCTGGCCAATGATGGCGTTTAATCCGTACGACAGGTCAGCGAGCAGGCCTGAACGCGCGTCCTGCGGATACATGTTGATGATGCGTGAGAGCGCGTGGTAGCTATTGGTCGCATGCAGTGTGGTCAGGCACAGGTTACCGGTCAGGGCATGGGTCAGCGCATGCTGCATCGTTGAGCGATCTCGTACCTCACCGATCAGCAACAAATCAGGTGCCTCGCGCAGCGCGTTGGCCAGCGCGTTTTCGTAGCTCTTGGTATCGTGGCCCACCTCACGTTGATTGACCACGCAGCGCTTGTGGCGGATAAGGTACTCGATGGGGTCTTCAACGGTCAGGATGTGCCCCGTGGTATTGGTATTGCGATGATCGATCATCGACGCGAGCGTCGTCGATTTACCGGAACCGGTGGAGCCCACCACCAGAATCAGTCCGCGTCGGGCGAGCGCCAGGTCAAGCAGAACGGGGGGAAGGTTCAATGCCGCGAACGCCGGCACGTTGCTGCGGATGTAGCGCACCACCATCGATACACTGCCACGCTGGCGCATCACGTTGATACGAAAGTTTCCGTAGTCAGGTTCGATGTGCGACAGGTTCATTTCCCAGTCGCGCTCAAATCGGGCAATCTCGTCAGCACTCATCACCTCATAGGCAATCTGCTGAGCGGTATCGGTATCGATTATTTGTGTGCTGACAGGCAGGGTTTCGTTGTTGATTTTGAGGTGAATTGGCGCACCCGCTGAAATGAACAAATCCGAAGCTTCGCGCTCAGACATCAGTTGCAGCAGTCGGGTCAAATACATGATTCAAACATTTCGGTAGGCTCAGCAGTGGGGTTGCTAATACTGCGAGAATAGCGGTTTAATGTAGGCGTCTCAAGCGAGATGCTCGTCAAGACGATAGGCACGCTATGTTGGCAGTAATCGGAGGCAGCGGTCTCGCAGGATTGGGTCAGATGAATGTGGTGCGCCGGGAGGTTGCCAGAACCCCCTTTGGCGAACCCTCGGGTCTGCTCATTTTTGGCGAAATGAACGATGCGCCGGTGCTTTTTCTCGCCCGGCACGGACCCGGACACATTCTCGCACCGCATCGAATCAACTATCGGGCGAACGTATGGGCGCTGCGTGAGGCGGGGGCGTCACGTATTCTTGCGGTGGCAGCGGTCGGCGGAATCGCTGACAACATGGGGCCTGGCGTGATTGCTGCACCCGATCAGATCATCGATTACACCTATGGTCGAGAACACACCTTTTGCGACGGCAGTGATCGTTCGGTGGTGCATATCGACTTTACTCAACCCTACAGTGGCGAGCTTCGCAATTCGGTGATTGCAGCGGCTGAAAGTGCGCGCGAACCGTTGGTTGTGCGCGGTGTGTATGGTGCGACGCAGGGGCCACGGCTTGAGACAGCGGCCGAAATCACGCGCATGGCACGCGACGGTGCCACGCTCGTTGGCATGACGGGCATGCCAGAGGCAGCGCTGGCGCGCGAGCTGTCGCTACATTACGCGCACCTGTGTGTGGTCTCGAACTGGGCGGCCGGATGCGGCAATAGCGTAAGCGCCATTTCCCATGAAGCCATCAACAGCACGCTCGACAACAGCATCGGGCGCGTGCAAAACATTATTGCGGCGCTGGTGGATTCGCTCAGGACGACGAGTTAGCTATGGCAGTACGCGAAATTCTCCGCATGGGTGACGCCCGCCTGCTGCGCGTGGCGCAGCCGGTACCGAGCCACCTTTTTGGCAGCAAACAACTGCACACCTTGATTGAAGACCTGCTGGACACCATGCAGGCCGCGAAAGGCGCTGGCATCGCTGCGCCGCAAATTGGTGTGGATTTGCGGGTGGTGATCTTTGGCGGCACCGGAAAGAATCCGCGCTATCCTGATGCGCCTGAAATTCCTTATACCGTGCTGTGTAATCCGCTGCTGGAACCGCTGGACGACGCGCTGAGCGATGGCTGGGAAGGTTGCCTCTCGGTGCCAGGGTTGCGTGGTGAAGTCCCTCGTTTCGAGCGCCTGCATTACGCCGGATTTGACGGCGCAGGCGTCGCCTTTTCACGTGATGTGGACGGCTTTCATGCGCGCGTAGTGCAACATGAATGCGACCACCTTGATGGAGTTTTGTATCCACGCCGAATTGTGGATATGACCCGATTTGGCTTTACCGACATTTTGTTTCCCGCGCTGTAGTGCGGCGAGCATGAGCGGTTGAATAATCTCAGATTGATGCCGCCACTGTTGTCGG
>JAYSUK010000110.1:0-16000 GCA_043719085.1 Burkholderiales bacterium
ATTGGGTGAGCAGAGGGTGCCCACCCCAAGCCGCAACGGTTGCCTTACTTCGCCGCCGCCTTGACCTGTTCATCAAGATCAGAGGCCACGCGTTTCAGTGCATCATCCACCGAAATCTCACCCGCAATTGCTTGACCCAGTCGCGCCGCCGTGGGCTGGAACACCGCGCGGTTCAGACGATAGCCCTGCAAATCGAAATTGGGCTTGAGGATCTTGCCTACATCGGCCACAAACGAGTTCAGCGCGGCTTTCGCGAGAGGTGACACGTTGTAGGTGACGCCGGCTTTAGCCACGCCAAGGTGCGCCGGTATGTTCTCTGTGCGCGACATCATCTCGGCATAGTTCGCATCCATCGACAAAAAGTCGAGGAATTTTGCGACTTCAGCCGGGGCCTTGGTGCGCTTCAAGCCCACGTAAGCCGCGCCACCGGGCATGGCGGTGCAGCCCGCTGGGCCACACGGTGCGGGTGCTACCGCCCAGTCGAATGCCTTGGTCACGTTTTTGTCCATGCGGTTGACCTGCCACGAACCGGAGTAATACATGACGATGCGGCCGTTGGAAAATTCCTCAAACGCGTCACGATACGCTGAGCCACCGAGCCCGCCCCACACCTCTTTCGGCATCAGCCCGGCCTTGTGCCAGCCAACGAATTTATTGGCGGCGAGCTTATAGCCGTCGTCAATGACGGGGTTGCCGCTGCCGTCAAAATATTTCGAGCCATACGCCACCGCCAGCGGCGCGAAGCGGTGCCCGGTGCGATCCATCGCGGCCACAAACGGCGTCTTGGTCGCGTCGGCTACTTTTTTGCCGGCCGCCATCCAGTCGTCCCACGTGGCCGTGGCACCCGGCATGGGCACTTTGGCTTGCTCGAACAGTGTTTTGTTCACGTACATGCCGGTGACCGTCAACTGCGACATCATGCCGTAGATACCCTTGTCGGCAGGGCCTGCGCGAAACCAGTTAAGCGTGCTCGCAAAATTGTCTTGCCACGCCTTTTGCCGTGCCGCGCTCAGGTGCGGCGTGAGATCAAGGTAGTACTTGTTCAAACCACCGAGATCGGTGACGCGGGCGATATCCGGGCCCTCGCCGGCAGCGAGCTGCACGGGCAGGGTCTCGACGATGGCCTTGTAGGGCACTTTGTCGATGATGATTTTGGTGCCGGGGTTTGCAGCCTCAAATCGCTTGGCGATGTCAGCGGTGACCTCGCATTCGTTGCCGTCGGAATAGCACTGCACGCGCAGGTCGGATGCCTGCACGGCGAGCGTTGATAACGCCGAAAGCGCGGTGGCGATTAAGCCCATTGGGGCGACACGTAAACGTAGATTTTTCACAACTCAGTCCTCCTAAAAACTTGTAAGCGCAACAGTATCAAAATTGTTGCGTATTTTCTGTGATGATAGTCATATAGATCATCTATATGACTAGGGGTTTTCCCGCTTTAGTGCGAGGAACTTGGTTAACGTTAACAACATCCGCTTTGGCGCACAGGGTATGCCCGCGCCAGAATCGCCATCAAGTGCCCGGCACCTTGTCCGTCACATCAAGGCCAACCCATAAAATCGTACTATGACCGCCACATTAATCCCTGCGCCCGCGCTGATCCGCACCCGCTTTGCCCCGTCCCCGACGGGCACGCTCCATCTTGGCAATATTCGAACCGCGCTTTTCGCGTGGGCGTTTGCGCGCCACCACCATGGCCAGTTCATCCTGCGCATTGAAGACACCGATCTTGAGCGCTCCAGCGAATCCAGTGCTGATGGCATTTTGCTTGACATGGCCTGGCTCGGCCTCGATATCGACGAAGGCCCGTTCTATCAGATGCAGCGCATGCCGCGCTACCGTGAGGTCGTCGCGCAAATGCTGGCCGATGGGCGCGCCTACCACTGCTATATGAGCGTGGAAGCGTTGGACGCGTTGCGTGATGCGCAAAAAGCCAAGGGCGAAAAGCCGCGCTATGACGGACGCTGGCGTCCCGAAAACGCCGCCAAACTGGGCCTCGAAAAACCTGATGGTGCGCAGCCGGTGATTCGCTTTCGCAACCCGGACGGGGGTGTGGTCGCGTGGGACGACGCGGTCAAAGGTCACATCGAAATTGCCAACAGTGAGCTTGATGATTTGGTGATCGCGCGCCCCGCACCGGTGGGCGAAGTTGGCACGCCAACCTACAACTTTTGCGTGGTGGTTGACGACATAGACATGCGGATAACGCATGTGATTCGCGGTGATGGTCATGTGATGAACACGCCACGACAAATCAACATTTTCCGCGCGCTGGGCGTTGAGCCGCCCGTGTTTGGCCACACGCCCACCGTGCTCGGTAACGATGGCGAAAAGCTTTCCAAACGCCATGGCGCGACCGGGCTCAACGAATACAAGGCCAACGGCTACCTGCCCGAGGCCATCATCAACGGCCTCGCGCGCCTTGGCTGGTCGCACGGCAACGAAGAAATTTTTACGCCGCAGAACCTCGTCGAATGGTTCAATCTGGAATCGCTAACACCGTCACCCGCGCGCTTCGATGCGGAAAAATTTGAGTGGCTCAACGGCGAGCACCTCAAGCGCTTGCCGTTCGATGAGTTGGCCGTGCGGCTAACGCCGTTTTTGATAGAGCAGGGCTATGACACGACGGCGGGCCCCTCCGCTCTCGCCGTTGCCGAGCTGCTGCGCGAACGCGCGCCTACGCTTAAGAAAATGGCCGAAATGGCTAGTTACTGTTTCGTGGCGCCAATCACGGACGCCGCGAAACTGACGCAACAAATCGGTGCGGTCACGACATCGGTCGACGCCTTACTTAATGAACAAGACGGGGCATCGGAGGCATCAATTAGCAGGCGGCTCTTGGCGATACAGCAAGGCGCGCAAGCGATGGCGCTCCTTGAGCAACATTTGACCGATGGCAACCGGCCCGCCATTGATTGGGTCAAGGCGCAACTGGTGACGGTGGAGTGGAGCAAACCGGCTCTCACCGCGCTGCTCAAAGAGGCGCAAACCCAATTCAGCGTGAAGACGCCGCAAGTGATGATGCCGCTGCGAATCATGCTCACCGGCAGTGCGCAGGCCCCGGCAGTCGATGCGCTGCTGCTGACGCTGGGCCGCGCCGTGAGTTTGCGTCGTATTAATGGGTAGCCGACGACTTGGCGTCGCAGGGGTAGGCGACGACTTGGCGTCGCAGGGGTTAGAGATGCCCGTCAAGGCCTGTGCGCACAAAGCGGTTCGCCTGGATTTTCATCATTCACATTAGCAAAGCTTCTATGTCCTACGCAGACACATTAAAAGTTGGCCTTGTACAAATCGCTCCGGTATGGCTTGATCGCGCCAAAACGCTCGATAAAGTCGCGGCCTACCTGTCCGACGCAGCGACGCAAAAATGTGGCCTTGTTACCTTCGGCGAGGCGTTGGTGCCTGGCTACCCGTTTTGGGTAGAGTTAACCGACGGAGCGTTGTTCAACAGCGCTGCGCAAAAGCAGATGTACGCCACTTATCTTGATCAAGGCGTGGTGATTGAACGCGGCGATCTCACCGCGCTCTGCAAGCTGTGCAAACAGCACGCAATGGCCATGTATCTGGGCGTGATGGAGCGTGCGCCCGATCGTGGCGGCCACAGTCTGTATTGCACGCTGGTTTACGTGAACAAGTCGGGCGAGATCAAATCGGTTCATCGCAAGCTGCAACCCACCTACGAGGAGCGGCTAGTCTGGGCACAAGGCGACGGACACGGGCTGGTGGTTCACGAC
Organism: Burkholderiales bacterium; assembly: GCA_043719085.1. Classification (GTDB taxonomy): domain Bacteria; phylum Pseudomonadota; class Gammaproteobacteria; order Burkholderiales; family Casimicrobiaceae; genus Casimicrobium. The sequence goes on from JAYSUK010000110.1 coordinate 3,735, forward strand.
CTTGGCGCGTTCAAGGTGGGCGGCTTGAACTGCTATGAAAATTGGGTGCCGCTCGCGCGTTCGGCGCTATACGCACAAGGCGAAGATCTGCATGTTTCGGTGTGGCCGGGTGGTCTTCACAACACCAAAGATTTAACGCGATTTATTGCACAAGAAAGTCGGTCTTACGTTATCGCCGTTTCTGGTTTGATGCGTTCACAAGACATCCCGGTAGGCACGCAATTTCGTGATGAAATGCTGGCCAAACGAGGGGAGTTTTTTGCCAATGGTGGCACCGCACTGGCTGCCCCGAATGGAGAGTGGGTGATCTCACCTCAGGTCGGAATTGAGGCCTTGTTTACGGCAGAAATCGATCACGCCCGAGTGCGCGAAGAGCGGCAAAATTTTGACTTGGCGGGACACTACGCCCGCCCCGACGTGACGCAGCTCACCGTGAATCGCACCAGACAATCCACAGTGCGGTTTAACGACCAATAACGCTTCCCGATTAGCGCATATTTCCGGTGTGGCCGAGCGAATAGCGGCCCGGCTGCGGCCACACGGTTAGCCCGTGCGGTTCGCGACCGACCTTGACCTTGTCGACGGCACCGCTGTCGGTGTTGAAGCGATACACCACGTGGTCGTAGCGACCCGAGAGCCAAAGATATTTGCCGTCGGCACTGACGTTACCCATGTCAGGACTACCGCCACCCGCGATGGGCCAGTTTTTCAGGACTTTTCCGGTGTAGAAATCCATTACCGACACGCTGCCTTTGCCGTTCGGCTTGCCACGAATCTGGTTGCTGCCACGGTTAGCCACGTAAAGCATTTTTCCGTCGCGACTTGGGTAGAGGCCGTGTGCGCCGACGCCTGTGGCGACAAAGCCCACTTGCTTAAACGTTTCGCCATCCACGACGTGTACGCCATCGGCCATCATGTCGGCCACATAAAATAGTTTGCCGTCGGGAGAGACGCGAATGTCTTGTGGCATGCCCGGCGTGGTGCAGATTTCGCCGCCCGAGGAGGCTGGGTCGGGAATATAGCGCGGTTTTTTACCCGGTTGCGCGATCAGCGCTAACGCATCGGGTCGTGCGAAATACTGACTTAATTTGATGGTGCCCAAGACTTTGCGCTTGACGAGATCGATTTTGGTCACCGAACCGTTGAATTCGCAAGTGAACAACGCAAAGCGCCCATCAATCGAGAAGTCAGCGTGGTTAATGCCCGCGCAGGCTGGTGTGTTGATGGTGAACTTCATCTCCATCGTTTTAGCGTCGCGAAAGTCGAGCCGTTTGTAAGCCTCGGCCACCACGATGGCAAATTGCCCGTCGGGCGACCAGTACATGTTGTACGGGTCATCCACCGGCACCGATTTTCCGGGCTTGCCGGTGAGCGGGTCGACCGGCGTGAGGCTGCCGTCGGTGCGACCTTCGGCGTTATTGGCCACCCACAAGGTTTTCATATCCCACGACGGCACGACGTGCTGTGGATGAATACCGACCTTGAACGTGTCGACGACTTTGAGCGTGTCAGGGTCGATCACAGACACCGTGTTGTCGCTGCGGTTGGGTACGTACACCCTGGACAAAGCCCCTTTTGTAGCTGCACTCAGGCGGGTGGAGACTGTGTCGCTGTAAAGATTGGTGCGGTCGGACACCGGCGGCATGCCAGACACCGTGTCGATAGCCGCCATAACGGACGCCGCTTCAGGTAGCTTCGGGGACGTTTGCGCAACGCCCAGTGAAATCGCAGCGGACGCAATGATCGCGAGCGCCGCAGAAACTTTAAAGGTCTTATTTAGATGCATATATCTTTGAATTTTTTCGGAAGTTCGATTCCGTCGAAGTTGAAAGTGTAGGGTAGTGACGCCTCCTGTCGTCTTTTGCAAGCAGACATTCACGGTCGGCGGGCCTCACCCATGAAGGTGCCGCGCTTTATGAGCAGCGCGAGCCGCGAGAGGAGGCGCGGTTTCGCTACAAGACTGCGACTAGTGTTTCGCCGCCTTCGCCTTACGAATAGCCACCACGCTCGCCTTCACCATCGCATCGACGCCGAGTTTGCCAGTAGCGGTGTCCGCCGCATCAAAAGTGAGGCGTCTGCGCTGGCATGCGTGCCAATCTGCTCGTTGCTCAAGCCCGTGGTTTTGGTTGCCTGAACATACTTTTTTGCCCTGCTCGCTAACGATTGACAATCAGCGCGGCTTCTATGGCGATGTCCTAGAGCGGTGTTGCTCGGCTGAACTCAAAGGTGATTGGCATGGCTTCAAGACTGTTACAAACGCGTCATCTCTCTCTCTCTCTCTCTTTACTGAAATAGCAACTAAATTTTCATTCGTCATGAAAACATTGTTTTGGCGGGTCATTATTGCGCTGCTCGCAGTCTCATCCGCCCCGACCGCGATGGCCGGTTGCGGGTACTGTGTCACTCCGTCGTTTTGTGACACTGGGCCGTCCAGATACAACTGCGCTGTGATACTTAACCTCGGTGGCGAATATTGCAAATTGACGTACAGCATATTGTGCGGAATTATTAACCCGACGCGCATGGAGGACGAAAAAAGAGTCGCACAGGTAGAGATATCCGCTATTGGCGTGATGCAAGCAGTGGCAATTTGGCGAGCCACTGAACACTTGCCCATCCAGTTTGATTTTTCGGCGCAGAGCTACGCATCAATCGCTGTCCTGAATCCCCGCGCTGCACTTGCGTTGCTGCTGGTTATGGATGAGGGAAAGAGCGACGAAGTTGGCGCGATGGGGATAACTTTTTTTTCAAGACCAGCTAACACTCGCATCGCGTTAGAGGCATGGACTGCAAAGCAAAAGAATAGCCCGGTTGTGGTTAGTAGCGGTGACGAGAGAGAAATCATTCAGGTTCAATATGACCGCCATCTGGACTCGCGAGGGAACTTGATATTGGACATGACCATCATTGCCAAAACCGAGCTTCAAGTTGAGAAAAACAGATCGCTGTTTTCGGTAAAGCTTTCGCCTCTGTATTCTGTGTACCCAGCCAGACCGATCTACAAGCTAACTTCTTGGTCTGCAGGTCTGTCTCGACCGCTAACGGCAGAACAGTAGATGCGAGCCAGACAAGCCGGTGCCGCGGGCGGCCGCTCGGAGGTGTCTGGCTAAATGCTCACCGGCAGTAAGCCGCCAAATTTTCAGTAACGTTCCGCGCAGCGTGGGTGATAATTGGCGAGCAAAATGTTGTTGAGAAAGGTTGTTGAAGCGCGGGGTTACGACGACAACTTCCTTGACGACTATCGTATAGCTCTGAGCACGGCAAAGGGTTTGGCGCGCGCCTCCAGTCGCCGAACCTTTCTTTGAGTTTAGGGCGCACAGGTCACACTTTCGCGGCTCGCGACGCTCCTACAACGCATTTGTTAGCAATGTTGGCAGGCTCACGACTTCGCCGCCTTCGCCTTACGAATGGCCACCACGCTCGCCTTCACCATCGCATCGACGCCGAGCTTGCCCAGATCAGCGCTAGCGGCGCGTGGGTCGCCTGCCGTGCCGCCAGCCCAGCCTGCTTTTGCAGCCGCCGCGAATAGCTCGGGCTTGACCATGGCGGGGTCGACTGCCATCAATAGTGAGGTGTCCGCCGCGCCGGCATGGGTGCCTATCTGCTCGTTGCTGAGGCCCTTACTTTTAAGTGCCTGAACGTATTGGTTTTGCCCTGCTTGGTAATACTCAGATAAAAATTGCGCACGGGTCGCTGAATTCGCCCATTCAATATTCAGCCGGTCGGCCACCGCTTTCAGCGCCGTTTGATAATTTCCGCTGTCGCCGAGCAACACGATGTGCTTGAAGCCATGTTGCTTGAGGCTGAGCGCTGCGCCGGTGAGTACGCCTTTGAACACATCAAACGGAATTGAAATGGTGCCTGCAAATCGCATGTGCTCGGTGGGTGGGGACACATTGCCTTCGGGCACGTAAGTGACCGTCGGCGCGACGATGGTGTCGCCCAGTTCGGTGGCAATCATGCCTGCCAGCGCGCGGGCGCGAACGTTATGCTTGCCCAGTGCCATGTGCGGACCATTTTGCTCGACGCCGCCGACGGGAATGATGATGGTGGTTTTGCCCGCCTGCACGGCGGCGCTGACCTCAGTGGTGGCCAGATCTTCTAGAAACACGCTTTGTGGTGCAGCGACCGACGGAGTTGCTCCCGATGTGGTGAGCGCCAGCGCCAGCGTCCAGCCAAGAATTTCTTTCATCGGATCAGTGTGCTTTCACAAGTTCGCAGGACAGCTCAGCTAAACCACACAACCCGCAGCCGACTGGGCACGCGCGGTTTGCTCCGTTTTGTTGCGAGTCATCGTCACGCCGCGCTTGATCGCGGTCATCTCGGCCAAGATTGAGATCGCAATTTCGCTGGGCGTTTTGGCCCCGATGTCGAGCCCGACCGGGCCGCGTAGTTTTGCTACCTCGTCCTCGCTCACATCAAATTCCATGAGCCGCGTGCGGCGTTTGTCGTTGTTGCCTTTTGAGCCCAGCGCGCCGACGTAAAAAGCGTGGCCTTTCAGCGCTTCCATGAGCGCCAGATCGTCGAGTTTTGGGTCGTGCGTAAGCGCGACGACGGCGCTGTTGCGATCTAAATTCATCGCGAGCACGGTGTCGTCGGGCATCTCTTTGGTCATCGTCACCTGCGGCAGATCGTGCCACTGCTCTTGATACTCATCTCGCGGATCACACACCGTCACCTGATAGTCGAGCGGGATGGCCATCGTCGCTAAATACTTCGACAACTGCCCCGCGCCGATAATGAGCAAACGGTATTTCGGGCCGTGAATGGTGACGAGCGTTTTGCTGTCAAACAGCAGCACATCCGCGCCCACTGCGTCACGGCGCTGCGTGATGCCGGTCGTTAGATCCAGCGTACGGCGGATGATGCGGTGCGCTTCAAGGTCAGCCAGTAAACCACGAACGTCAGACAGCACAGAAAGAGGCTCCAGCACCATTTCTACCGTGCCGCCACAGGGCAAACCAAACTGGTTGGCTTGATCCGCGGTTACGCCGTAACGCACGCTCTCGGGCAGCTTGGCTGCGAGCAAGCCACCCTTCACCTGCGCGATCAAATCGTCTTCAATGCAGCCGCCCGACACAGAGCCGATCACCTGCCCGTCATCGCGAATGGCCATCATTGCACCCACCGGGCGTGGCGCGCTGCCCCACGTGCGCACCACCGTGCCAAGTGTTGCGCGGCGGCCTTGTTCAGTCCAGGCGAGCGCGGTTTTCAGTACGTCGAGATCGAGGTTGTCCATAACTTTATAAATCGGTGCGTGAAATGGGTAAATTGCGATAGAGCGTATTGCGGCTGACGCGCAGTTCGCGTGCGGCAGCAGAAACGTTGCCGTGATGCCGCGCCAGTGCCGCGTGCATCGCCGCCGCAGCCATGTCGCCGAGCGATGCTTGGTTTTGCGGCGCTGCTGCTACTGCACTTTTGGAAGGCGAATGTGCTGCCGTAGCAACTGGCGCGACCGGTGCACGATCCATGTCGTCGAGAAAATCATCCGGCAAATGTTCACGCGTGATGATGTTGTCCGGCGCGGCGATGGCAATTGCGGTCGCCAATACGTTTGAGAGTTGACGCAAATTACCAGGCCACGGATGACCGAGCATCAGCGCCCACACCTCAGGCGCTAGCGCCCATTGCGCGCCGCCCAAAGAGCGCAGTAGTCGGGTGACGATTTCCCTCACGTCGGAGCGCTCGCGCAGCGGCGGCAATCGCACAGTGAGCCCGTTAAGGCGATAGTACAAATCGTCGCGAAATGCTTTGCGCTCGATGAGATCGCGCAGCCGCTGGTGGGTGGCGCAGATGAGCCGCACATCCACCGGGATGGACGCGCTGCTACCCAGCGGCGTGACCACGCGCTCTTGCAGCACGCGCAGCAGGCGTGCCTGCATGGCCACCGGCATGTCCCCAATCTCGTCAAGAAAAAGCGTGCCACCGTGCGCCTGCAAAATTTTGCCGTGGTGGCCTTTACGCCGCGCGCCGGTGAACGCGCCTTCCTCGTAACCGAATAACTCTGACTCGATCAAGCCCTCAGGAATGGCGGCGCAGTTCACCGCGATGAACGGACCGGTGCGCCGCTCTGATGCGCGATGAATAGCCAGCGAAAACCACTCTTTGCCGGCACCCGTTTCAGCCTCCAGCAGCACGCTGACATCGGTGGCTGCGACACGGCGCAAGCGCGCAACGGCTCGGGCGATCTGAACGTCGCCCGAGTCAAGGTGATCGAGAGTGGCCTGCGGTAGCTTGTCGTGCGGCGGCCCTGCAGGCTTTGGCGGAACGTGCTTTGATGGCGAACCGTTGGCCGTTCTTTCCGTGGTTTTCTTGTCGTTAAGGCGATCATGAGCATTCCCACCCACCACCGTGCGTGCTGTGAGCGCGCTCGGCACCGCATAAATACGCACGCCGCTGGGCAGCACGCATTGCAGCGGCGCGCTGACGGCGACTGCCGCAAGCTGATGCAATTCACCGGGGCCACGTCGTAACAGCGACAGCGCGGTGTGCGTGCCCAAGCTGCTTCGCGAAAGCTCAAGTTGCAGACAGGCGCTACGATTGGCACTGAGCACTTTTCCATCGGGTGCGAAAGCGAGCAGGCCTTCCATCAGCGTGCCGATGAATTCAGCACGGGCATGAAAGGCCACGATCAGCTGGCTGGCGTAGATGCGGCGAAACAGCGTGTTCTCGATCATCTGCGCGCTCATGCGCACCAAGCCCATCGTGTGTTTGTGAAAACCGCGGTAGTCACCAGTCACGTCAAGCACACCGAGCAGGTCGCCCGCAGGCGCAAAGATGGGGGACGCCGAGCACGTGAGGCCGTGATTGGCATGCAGGAAGTGCTGATCGGCATGCACGACCACAGGCTGCTGCTCGAAGATCGCAGTGCCGATGGCGTTGGTGCCTTTTTGCGCTTCGCTCCAGTTAACGCCGGGGCGCAGGGCAACCTGTGACGCGCGCTGCGCAAAGCTGTCGTCCCCCAAAGAGTGCAACACGACGCCGCGCGCATCGGTGAGCACCACCATGCTGTCGGTATCGATTATCTGCTGATGCAACGTTTCCATGACCGGCGCGGCGTGCTGCATCAATTCCTGATGCTGTTCGCGCAGCAAGCGTAGATCGGTGACTGGCAGCGCACCCAGGCCTTGTGACTCATGGCCGCGCAGACCGTAGCGCGAACTTCGTGTCCAGGATGATTCAATGAGCATGCGCTGCGTATCAGCAGAAAGCGTGCCGATTGCCGACGACTTTGGGGGCGTGTGGGCCGCGAACATGTCTCCTCCATCCGTGCGTGTTAAGGCCCTGAGTACTGCGCGGGCAGAGCGACCAATTTGCTGTCGAATTGCGCGACTTACAGTCTATCGCACTGCCGAAGCGGTAAATATGTTGCAATATGTGACAGTCGTGTCAGCCCATTGCCGTTTCGTAAAGCAGTTTCTTGGGGCAACCCTAATTCGGCGTGGTATCTAGTCTGATGAAATGTTGCTTCCTGTGCAGGCCGAGGATTCGTGGCCCTGCATGGTACGAACATTGCTAAATGTCGGCTAACAAAAATCTGCAAGTGCAGGATTGTCAAAAAGCGAGGAGTGCAACATGTCAGTGAATGTCACTATGAAAGTCAATGGTCAGTCCGTTTCGGCGACGGTGGAGGCGTCGATGACGCTGGTCGAATTTATCCGCGAACACCTGCGTCTAACCGGTACGCACGTGGGCTGCAACACATCCCAGTGCGGTGCGTGTACGGTTCACGTTAATGGCCGTGCGGTCAAGGCTTGCAACCAGCTCGTGGTGCAGGCGCAGGGCGCGGACGTGGTGACCATCGAGGGCCTCGCGGCCGCCAACGGCGACATGCATCCCATGCAGGCCGCGTTCAAGGAGCATCATGGTTTGCAATGCGGTTTCTGCACGCCGGGCATGGTGATGAGCGCGTGCGAGCTCAAAGGCAAGCTGAACGATCCGACGGACGAGCAAATTCGCGCCAGTCTTGACGGCAATATTTGCCGCTGCACCGGCTATCAAAACATCGTCTCGTCAGTGAAAGCTGGCCTGGCAGCAATGAAATAGGAGGCGATCATGAAAGCAGACGGAATCGGCGCACGCGTCACGCGCAAAGAAGACCACCGCTTTTTGACCGGCAATGGTCAATACACCGACGACATCATCCTGCCGCGCCAGACTTACGCGGTGTTCGTGCGCTCGCCGCATGCACACGCCACGATCAATAGCGTGGACGCGACCGCGGCGCTCGCCATGCCCGGCGTGGTCGCCGTGTTCAGCGGCAAAGATATTGAGGAGTCAAAGATCGGTGGATTGCCGTGCGGCTGGGGCATCACCAGCAAGGACGGCACGCCAGCCATTGAGCCACCCCATCCCATATTGTGTATCGGCAAAGCGCGCTACGTGGGCGACCATGTAGCGGTCGTGATTGCCGAAACTATTGAGCAGGCGCGCAAAGGCGCGGAAGCGGTGGAAGTGGATTACGGCATATTGCCTGCTGTGGTCGCCACCGGCACCGCAGCCGCGAGCAAAACGGCGGTGCATGACCAGGCGCCGAACAACGTTTGCTACACATGGGGCCACGGCGATGAAGCGGGCGTGAAGGCGGCGTTCGCCAACGCGCATCACATCAGCGAACTGTCGCTCACCAACCAGCGCCTCGCACCAAACGCCATGGAGCCGCGTGCAGCGAACGCTGCGTATGATCGTTCAAGCGAGAGTTACACGCTATACGTGTCGAACCAGAACCCGCACGTTGAGCGTTTGCTGATGTGCGCGTTTGTGCTCGGAATTCCCGAGCACAAGATGCGCGTGGTTGCGCCTGACGTCGGTGGCGGTTTTGGCTCCAAGATTTTTGTGTACGCCGAAGAAACAGTGCTCGTATGGGCCAGCAAACGTGTCGGTCGCCCGATCAAATGGACGGCTGACCGCACCGAGGCTTTCTTGTCCGATGCGCATGGTCGCGACCATGTGACCAAAGCGCAATTGGCGATGGATAAAGATGGCAAGTTTCTCGCCTTCCGTGTTGATACGACCGCCGCAATGGGCGCGTATCTGTCGACGTTCTCAACGGCCGTTCCGACGATTCTTTACGGCACGTTGCTGGCTGGTCAGTACACCACGCCTTCGATCTATGTTGAAGTGACGGCGGTGTTTACCAACACCTCGCCCGTTGACGCCTATCGTGGCGCCGGTCGGCCCGAAGCCACTTATGTCGTTGAGCGCATGGTCGAAACGGCAGCGCGAGAAATGAAGATAGACCCAGCAGAAATTCGTCGTCGCAACTTCATCCGCACCTTCCCCTACGCCACTCCGGTCGGTTTGACTTACGACGTGGGTGACTACGACGCGACGCTCGACGGCGCGATCACGATGGCTGATGTGGCGGGTTTTCCTGCCCGCAAGGCGGCATCGGAAGCGCGCGGTATGAAACGCGGCATCGGTTATTCAAGCTACATCGAAGCCTGCGGCCTCGCGCCGTCGAACGTCGCGGGTGCGCTTGGTGCGCGTGCCGGCTTGTTTGAGTCGGGCGAAGTGCGTGTGCATCCGACGGGCAAAGTCGAGGTGTTCACCGGCTCGCATTCGCATGGACAGGGGCACGAAACGACGTTCGCACAGGTGGTCGCCGACAAACTGGGCATTCCGATTGATGACGTCACCATCAATCATGGCGACACCAGCAAGGTGTTGTTCGGCATGGGCACGTACGGATCGCGTTCACTCGCGGTGGGCGGCTCAGCGATTGTCAAGGCCGTCGATAAAGTCATCGCCAAGGGCAAGAAAATCGCGGCGCATTTGCTTGAGGCGAGCGACACTGACATTGAATTTGTCAATGGCGAATTCAAAGTGAAAGGCACCGACAAAAAAGTGCCTTTCGCCAGCGTTTCGCTCACAGCGTACGTACCGCACAACTACCCGCTTGACAAGCTGGAGCCGGGTCTGAACGAGAACGCGTTCTACGATCCGACCAACTTCACTTATCCAGCGGGTTGCCATATTTGCGAGGTTGAAGTCGATCCGCAAACCGGCAAAGTCGAGGTCTGCGCATTCACCGCGATGGACGACTTTGGCAACATCATTAACCCGATGATCGTTGAAGGGCAGGTGCATGGCGGCGTGGCCCAGGGGCTCGGTCAGGCAATGCTTGAAGATTGCATTTACGATCCAGAAAGCGGGCAATTGTTGACCGCGACGTTCATGGACTACGCGATGCCGCGCGCTGACGATTTCCCGAATTTCAAGGTCGGCAACAACGTCACCGCCTGCACCCATAATCCGCTGGGTGTTAAAGGCTGCGGTGAGGCGGGTGCCATCGGCTCACCACCCGCATTTATCAATGCAGTGACCGACGCCATTGGCGTTAAACACATCGACATGCCCGCGACGCCAGAGCGCGTTTGGCGTGCCATGCAGAAAGCCTAAGGAGTCATCATGAATTCATTTCAACTGCATCAACCCAAAGACCTCGGCAGCGCCGCGTCCCTCGCTGGCAGCGGGGGGGACACGCGCTTTTTGGCGGGCGGACAATCGATTCTGGCGTCAATGAAACTCGGCCTGGCTTCACCCGATGCGATGATCGATTTGTCGCTGATCCCTGATCTGAAAAGCATCAGCGTTTCTGGCGGCGTCGTCAAGATCGGGGCGATGGTTAAGCATGCTGACGTCGCGGCGAATGCGGACGTGCAAAAGGCCATTCCAGCGCTAGCCGATTTGGCTGGTGGCATTGGCGACCGGCAAGTGCGCAACATGGGCACCATTGGCGGCTCGCTCGCCAATAGCGATCCGGCGGCGTGCTATCCCGCAGCAGCGCTCGGCCTCGGTGCAACGATTCACACCAATAAACGTAGTATTGCGGCGGATTCGTTCTTTCTCGGCCTCTACGAAACTGCGCTCGACGCCGGTGAGATCATCACCGCCGTGAGCTTTCCGGTGCCGGAACAGGCAGCCTACGTGAAATTCAAGAACTCCGCCTCGCGCTTTGCGCTGGTCGGCGTGTTCGTGAGCAAGGGCAGTCAGGGCGTGCGGGTGGCGGTCACGGGCGCGGCATCAAACGCGTTCCGTGCCACAGACATTGAAAAAGCGCTATCCGGCAGCTGGACTGCAACCGCGTGCACTGCCGTAAAAATGACAGCGGACAATCTCAATAGTGACCTGCATGCGAGTGCGGAGTATCGTGCGCACCTGATTCCGGTGATTGCCGGACGGGCTGTGACGGCGGCGAAGTAGCTTAAGTCTGCGAGCGTGTATGAGCCCCGCTTCGGCGGGGTTTGTCTTTTCACTCGCGCGCGTCCGCTACTTCTCGCCAACTAACCTAAAGAAACGGCGTCATACTCGCCGCGGGCGGGTATCCAGCGCTAACCACGCTTGAGTGTTGTTCAGCACTACTGCGACTGCCACGTCTCTGGATTCCCGGCTTCGCCGAGAATGACGCCAATCTGATGCCGTTGATCCGATAGATAATTTTTGAGTTTCACTACGAGTACGTAATGATCGCGACCCCTGTACCCACCACCATCGACGCCACCGTAAAACTCCTTGATACCGCCGATTACGTCGCTGATCGAGCATTGGCGACTTCTGTATTTCTAATGCTGAAAATGCAGCGTCCGTTGTTCCTTGAAGGCGACGCGGGTGTCGGAAAAACGGAGATTGCCAAAGTGCTCGCAAGCACCCTTGGTCGCGAGCTGATTCGGCTGCAATGCTACGAAGGATTGGACATCGCGCAGGCGGCGTATGAGTGGAATGTGCAACGGCAGCTGCTCGCGATCAAGGCCTCCGAGCGAACCGGCGGAGCGGCCATCGATAACGCGATTTACGGCGATGAATTCCTGATCAAACGTCCGCTGCTGAAAGCGCTGCAAGGCAAGGCCGGTGCGGCTCCAGTGCTGTTGATTGATGAGCTGGATCGCGCCGATGAGCCGTTCGAAGCGTTCCTGCTTGAAGTGCTGTCCGACTTCCAGCTCACCATCCCGGAGTTGGGAACCATCTCTGCCACCGAGCCGCCGCTGGTGATCATCACGTCGAACCGCACGCGCGAAATTCACGATGCGATCAAGCGGCGGTGTTTGTACTACTGGGTCGATTATCCGAACGCAGCACGCGAGCTTGAAATCGTGCGGCGCAAAGTGCCAGGAGTGGACGCGCGGTTGTCGGCGCAGATCGTCGCGTTCGTGCAGCGCGTGCGCAAGGAAGACATGTTCAAGCTGCCCGGCATCGCCGAGACGATTGACTGGACGCGCGCGCTCACGGCGCTCGACGTGATCGAACTGTCAAAGGAAAACATCAAC
>JAYSUK010000012.1:0-2458 GCA_043719085.1 Burkholderiales bacterium
GTGCCGTAATCTGCCGGGCCGCCCGTGGGGTTAGGCCAGCCACGAAACGCCGCCGCTGATTTTGGGTAACGAACGGTGGCAGCGCGCCCAACGGTGGCCAACGCAAAGGGATCGGCGCACACCGTGGCAATCACGGTGTTGGCATCAGCGGGCGCACCCACCATTTGCAGTGCGGCTGCCGCTACGGGAGGGGGCGTCACCACCGGGGCTGCCGGATCAGACCCACCGCCGCAACTGGCGAGGATCAGGCATAGGGCACCCATGCTCGAAATGGCGGTGAATCGAAAACAGGACTGACGGGTGGACGTCATTTGGCAAACTCGGTTGCGGACAGAGGCGGGGACGCTTGGGCGTCGGCAACGATGAACCATCGCCGCCTTCAGGTAGACCCGTTGTGCGCGTGATGGTTTCCCCTCGCGGCAATATAGGTGCCGCCCGCAATTGATCTGCGTCAACGGACACGCGATCAGCAAAGCAGGAACCGAACGGGGCCGGGGTGTAGGAGCGGATCGGCCGCGACCCCAGTTGCGAGCGCCGGGGTGGGTCGCGGCAGAGCCGCTCCTACAGGGGGTTCACTCGATTGCTATGCCCGCATGGTGATCCGCTGGATCGGTACGTGACTCGAAATCGCTTCTGCGTGCCGGGGATTCGGCGAGTGGGTCACTTTTGGCGGGTTGTTTTTAAAATGTGGCGTGTTGCGGGTCGCAACAGCTTATTGACGAAACGCTTGTTTTATGGGGGCTATATTCGCTATTCGCTTATTGTCGAGTTTAGCGAAAATGACCATCTATACCGAGTAGATTGGACGTTAAGCGCTAAAGCTGATCACCTGTTTGATCGTGTAAAACCGTATTTGCGTTTCGAAAATGCACAGAACTATCCGATAATCAAACGTAACTCATCAGGGGGGCACATGGCCGAAAAGCGCTGCACTATTAGTCTGATTGTCAACGGGCAACGGTGGCTGGAGGAGGGCGAGGCGCTGGCTTCGCAAAACGCGGTGCCGCGCACCTGGACGCTCGGCGGCTTGCAGGATCATGTGCGAATCTCGGTGGGGGCGAAACTCGGGTTCACGTTTGACGCGGTTGATTTTGCCGAGCAACGCTGGTGCCGGGCCAAGGCGAACGCGGGCGACGCCGAGGCGGTTGCGGCGGGCTTTGTGATCGCTACCACGCCGCATGTGACCGCGAGCGACGTGGGCGCGGGGCTGTCGCTAGAAGCCGTTGACGCCCTGATTGGCACGCAGTCGGATGTGGTGGTGACCGTGGGCAGTCAGATGAATTGGCAGCCGCTGCGGCAAAAGCTGGAGGCGCGATCAACGGAGCTGTTCGAATTGCTGTTACCGCCCACCGGCAAAGTAATTGTGTCCACCGAGCGCTTGATTGACCTGCGCAATCTGGCACGGCAGCATCACGGAGACGACGGCGCAAAGGCGTTGTTCAAGCCATTGCCCATTGTTGCCAGCGCAAACACGGCGATCAGCGACAACGCTGCTTCGACAGAGGTCGGATCGCTCGCCGCGAACGCTGCGCGCGGCACCGTGAAATCGCTGGCCAATGGCTACGGCATGGCCAAGCGCAAAGACGGCATGCCCGACGTGCAGTTCATGGCCAATCAGGTCACCGCCCCCGGCTTTGAATTTTTGGAGGTGGGCGACGAGCTGCGCTTTGACGTGGCACAGGTGGCGTCCGGAAAATGGTTTGCACAGCGTGTGGTGCGGATGTAGCGCTCGCGGAGGGCGAGGCAGGCGCGGCGATGTGTCCAAAATTACCGCTGGCAGATGTCGCGTTTGGCACGTTCAGTTCGTCCTTACTGAAGTACCCGCTACGGTCGCTTCCACGCTCGCGTGGACTCGCTCATCAAAACACTAGCGCCGCCACCGCCTTCGCCCAAGCAACTAAGTAACCCGATAACCGCAACCGCAATCCTATGGTCATCTTGCGAATTTGGCATCCTTCACAGAGTAACCGGGCGGGCTCTAGTGCGATCACCATCGCTGGCCTGTGGGGATCGGCGCACATCAGTACCCGTCCTCGCAAGGACAAGTCATCGCGCCCCGGAATGCCCTCAGGGTTGACGGCGACCGATCACGCCAACACCACGCTCGAACAAGACATGGACGCCGAGGGGCGCAACCCGCCGCACATGTGGTTTTTTACGCGCATGGACGAGAGCCGGATGTTGCGTATGTGGGATAGCCTGAAAGCGGGCATCGCGGACGTGCCGCCCGAACGCTACCTCCCGGCGAACAGCTTTCGTATTTCTGACCTGATTCTCGCCGCAGGGCGCGGACTCGACGTCGAGGCTAATCCGGTGAGTTCGTTAACCGCTGTGGCCAAAGGCATGTTGACCGCCTCGGCCGTCGCCACAGATTTTGTGCAACTGCAAGGGCGGGCCGACCACATGGCCCACGTCCAGCACTGGTGACCCGCACGGTACCGCCCTTAAGTTTTCCATC
>JAYSUK010000111.1:0-15973 GCA_043719085.1 Burkholderiales bacterium
TTGGCGCGTGCCTGATACATGGCCATGAAATCCATCAGGTCGAGATGGCGCTCTTTGTAGCGGTTTAGATAATGGTCGAAACTGAAGGCGCGGTCGTTAGCACCTGTTTCCAGAAAGCGTGAAGCGGTAACGCCGGTGATCAACCCACGCTGCATGAGTACCGGTAAATCAAAGCCACCGCCGTTCCAGCTCACGAGGTGCGGCGTTTTGCGTTCGATGAGTTCGAAGAATTTCTGGATGAGGGTCGGCTCGTCGTCATCGATTTCGCCCAGCGTCCAGATCGCGAGCTTGTCCGCGCCTTCGCGAAACGCACATGAGATCGCGCACACGCGTTGCAGATGATGCGGCAAAAACTCGGTGCCGTTTTTGATGCGCTGTTGAGCAAAAGCCCACAGCGCAACTTCATCATCGGTGAGCGATGCAGGCAGATCGTGCAGGCGGCGAATCCCCGGTACGTCGGGGATGGATTCGATGTCGAAAACTAGGGTGGGCAGCATGGCCATATTGTAGAAGCGGGCGGGCAGCGATGAGCGCGACATCGGGGTTTGCGGGCGCGGACTTGGCCACGCTACGGGGTGCGCGTACAAAGATGGCGAGTGCGCTAGCTGAAAGCGCGGCCAAGTACGCGCCTACCGTGAGCGATATCGAATTGGGCCGCGAATTGTCTCGTTGGGTCGGCGCACTTCACCGCCCTGCGTGATGTCGACGGCACCTGAAGTCGCGAGCGTCAATCCCACTGCGCGAACCTCGCTCATGTGCGGTCGCCAATCATCCGGCCACAAAGCTCGCGCCACTTCCGAGGGGCAGATGGTTCGGTCAGGCGCACGCGCCGCGCATTGGCGCAAAATTTCGCTGGCGATGTCTGTTTCGCCCATCACGGTTCAACCCGGAAACACGCCCGTCGAAAGATACCGGTCGCCACGATCACACACGATGAATACGAAGGTTGCGTTCTCGACGCCCTTCGCCAGACGCAGTGTGATCGCCAGCGCACCCGCTGCGCTGATGCCGCCGAAGATGCCTTCCTGCACCGCCATCACGCGGGCCATGTCCTCAGCGTCCGCTTGCGACACTTCTTCCACGCGATCAACGCGGGCTTTTTTGAAGATGGCGGGCCGATACGCTTCCGGCCATTTGCGGATGCCTGCGATGCTTGACCCGTCGGTTGGCTGTGCGCCGACGATCACGATGTTTTCGTTCTGTTCTTTCAGGTAATTGGAGACGCCGGTGATGGTGCCGGTGGTGCCCATAGCGCTCACGAAATGAGTTACGCGACCACCCGTTTGCCGCCAGATTTCCGGCCCGGTGCCGGTGTAGTGCGCGAGCGGATTGTCCGGGTTGGCGAACTGATCCAGCACGCGGCCTTTGCCTTCACGCTGCATTTGCTCGGCCAGGTCGCGCGCACCCTCGATGCCGGATTCGCGTGACACCAGCACCAGCTCCGCGCCATACGCCTTCATCGCCTGTCGCCGTTCCATCGACTGGTTTGCCGCCATGATGAGCAACATCTTGTAACCGCGCATCGCCGCGACCATCGCCAGCGCGATGCCGGTATTGCCCGACGTGGCTTCGATCAGCGTGTCACCCGGCTTGATGGCGCCGCGCTTTTCGGCCTCAACGATCATCGAATACGCGGGACGATCTTTCACGCTGCCGGCTGGGTTGTTGCCCTCCAGCTTGCCGAGGACAACGGTGCTTTCGGGTACGCCGTGCAGGGCAGGCAGACGTTGCAGGCGAACGAGCGGCGTGTTGCCGATGGTGGAGTCGATGGTGGGGTAGGGATGCGTCATGGCTATTGCAGGCAGCAGAAAACGTTGTAGTCATTCCCGCGAAGGCGGGAATCCAGTGCGTTAAGTCACGCGAAGCGCCGAAACGAAGAGCGCGAGCGGTACGCCATTGCAACGCGGTCGGTCTGGATTCCCGCCTTCGCGGGAATGACAGGGGAAATGGATTATCCCCACAAACGAAAAACCCCGCCGGAGCGGGGTCTGTCTGGACAACCGATTAAGCTTAGGGCTTCTTCGGGGTGTCTTCTTTTTTGGCTTCAGCTTTTGGCGCATCTTTTTTAGCTGCGTCTTTAGCTGGGGCTTCTTTTGCTTTGGCAGCGTCAGCCTTTTTCTTGGCGTCTGCGTCTTTTTTCGCTTTGGCGTCGGCTTCTTTCTTTGCTTTGGCTTCATCGGCCTTGGCTTTTTTATCAGCTTCTTTTTTCGCTTTGGCGTCTGCCTTGGCTTTTTTATCGGCTTCTTTCTTCGCCTTGTCAGCAGCGGCCTTTTCGTCCTTGCTCATTGGCTTTTCAGCAGCCTTCTTGTCATCTTTCTTGGCAGCTTCTGGTGCCGCAGCTTTTGGCGCTGCAGCGGCAGGCGCCGCAGCTTTGGCAGCGTCAGCTTTTGGTGCAGCGGCAGCACCAGCGGCCGCAGCAGGTGCTGCGGCTTTGCCAGCGTCAGCCTTTGGAGCTGCAGCGGCACCAGCGGCAGCAGCGGGCGCTGCGGCTTTTGCGGCGTCAGCCTTCGGTGCATCGGTCTTCCAGTCGATCTTGGTAGGGCCCGACGTTGAAACCTTGTCTTTCATCCCGATGAAGTTCTTGTCGCCAACGCCTTCAACTTTTTTCAGGTCGTCAGCCGATTTGAAGGGGCCGTTTTTGGTACGGTAATCGATGATGGCTTGCGCGCGGGCAGGGCCGACCTCGGGCAGTGCTTCGAGCTCCGACTTGGTGGCGGTGTTGATGTTGACGGCAGCGAATGCCGAGCCCGCCAGCAGCAGGCCTGCGAGCAGTGCGAAGATTTTGGTCATTATGTGAGTCCTCTCGAGTGGAAATCCGGTTTTCCCGGGGGGTGACGATGTTGTTGAGCTGGATTTTCCGGTCGTGCAGCAAAACACCGCCAGTCACAGTGCGCCACTTAAACGCCCGGATTGTAGCGGGCGTTGACAATGCCCGCGAATTTTGCCTGCACGGAGCGCTCGCTCCACCCACGCCGAGTGTGACCCGCTCGCGTGGCACGAAGTCGTTAGAAAACGCGCCGATGCACTCTGCGCGTAACCGCCGTCAGCAGTTCGTAGCCAATCGTGCCCGCTGCGTTGGCCACTTCGTCCACGGCGAGTTGCGCACCCCAGAGCTCAACGCTGCTGCCCACACGAGCGAGCGGAATATCGGTGATATCCACGGTGATTTTGTCCATCGAAACCCGCCCCACCAGCCGCGTTCGGGTGCCGTCAACAATGATTGGGGTACCGGCGGGAGCGCTGCGCGGATAGCCGTCGGCATAACCGCAGGCGATAACCCCGATGCGCTCACGCTTTGAGGCGGTGTAGGTCGCGCCGTATCCCACGCTTTCTCCCGCTGCCAGCGTTTGCACGCCGATGATTTCGGTGGTGAGCGTCATCGCTGGTTTGAGCTTGAGCGAGGCGGCGCTGCGTGTGCCGTGCGTGAAGGGTGTTGCCCCATAGAGCATGATGCCTGGCCGTGCGCTGTCCATGGCAGCAGCGTTTGCTGCACCACCGACACGGGCAAAGTCGAAACAGGCGGCCGAGTTGGCCAGTGAGCGCGCATAGGGCAGCCCCACGGTCGCATCATTGAACAGGCGCAGTTGCTCCAGATGTCCGTCGGCTTCGTCGGCGCGTGCGAAGTGGGTCATCAACGTAATTTCGCCCACACCGGCGTTTAGCGCCAGCCGCGCCAGCAGGTCGCGCACCCGGTCCACGCGAAAGCCGAGCCGGTTCATGCCGGTGTTGAACTTGAGGTAGATGTCGAGTTTTCTGGGCAGTGGTGTGGCCTCAAACGCGCTCAACTGCTCTTCGGAATGAATCACGCAGGTCAAGCGATGTTCGGCGGCAGCTCGCCAATCGACGTCCGAAAAGCAGCCCTCAAGCAGCAGGATTGGCTTTTTCCAGCCCAATTCGCGCAGTGCAATCGCATTTTCAATCTCGATCAGGGCCAGACCATCTGCCGCAGCAAACGCGGTAGCTGCCACGGCAATTCCGTGGCCGTAAGCATCAGCCTTCACCACCGCCCAAATGCGCGCACCGTTGGTGAGATGTGCGACGTGTTCTAGGTTGTGAGTAAGCGCCTGGCTGTCAATGGATGCGTTGATGGGACGAGGCATGAGTCAATTGAGCGCGAATGGACAATGCAGAAGCTTTGATTTCCTATGCTACTCTTTGCCCGTAAGTTGGGTTGCGCGCCAGGGGAGTTTTCAGGCCTTGGTGCGTTAGCCGCGTGTAAGTAGTGGGGGCTTGCACGCTGATGGCCAGCGAATATAAAGACAGGAGGCACGGCGCGCATGCAGCGAGGTTTTTACACGATCATGTCCGCGCAGTTTTTCAGCTCTTTAGCTGATAACGCGCTCTTCGTTGCTGCTTACCAACTGCTTCGTTATGACGGCGCACCCGCGTGGCAGGGCGCCGCACTGGTGCCGCTGTTTGCGTTCTTCTACGTAGTGCTGGCGCCGTTTGTCGGCGCATTTGCAGATCGCTTCCCCAAGGGGCGGGTGATGTTTGTGTCCAACTCGATCAAGGTGGTCGGTTGCCTGCTGCTTTTGTTTGGCGTCCATCCGTTGTTGTCCTACGCGGTGGTGGGGCTCGGTGCGGCGGCGTACTCACCGGCCAAATACGGCATCTTGACCGAGCTTTTGCCAGCCTCGCAACTGGTCAAGGCCAACGGCTGGATTGAAGGATTGACCATTCTCTCGATCATCATGGGCAACGTGCTCGGCGGCATGCTGGTGGGGCCAAAGGTGGGCGACTGGTTGCTCGATCTTGACTTTCCGGTGTTTGAGTTTGATATCGCCACGGCACCTGAGGCGGCGATTGCCTGCATGATTGCGGTCTACGTGATCGCTGCTGCGTTCAATCTGCGAATTCCAGACACCGGTGTGGCGATGCAGCCGATTCCGACGCCACGCAAATTGTTGCCTGAGTTCTGGGATTGCACCCGGCGTTTGTGGGGCGACAAGCTGGGGCAAATCTCACTTGCCACCACCACCTTGTTTTGGGGCGCGGCGGGTAATCTCAAAGTAATCGTGATTGCGTGGGCGGCGGCGGCGTTGTCATACAGTGTGACCGAGGCGACGGCTCTGGTGGGCGTGGTGGGAATCGGCACTGCGGCAGGGGCGGTGTATGCGTCAATGCGCTGTTCGCTCGATCGCGCCACTAATGTCATTCCGCTCGGCATCGGCATGGGGCTGGCGGTGGCCGCGATGATCTTCATCACGCACCTGTGGGTGGCGGTGCCGTTTCTAATTCTTCTCGGCGCAATCGGCGGCTATCTGGTGGTGCCCATGAATGCGTTGCTGCAACATCGCGGCCATATGTTGATGGGCGCGGGTCGCTCGATTGCTGTGCAAAATCTGAACGAGCAAGCCGCCATTCTGGCGCTCGGCGGTTTCTACACGCTAATGATCAGCTTTGAGTTGTCGGTGAATGTCACGGTGTGTATGTTTGGTCTGCTGGTGGCGGGCTTCATGTATTTGATCGGCCGCTGGCATAAGGCGAACCTTGTCAATCATCCGGCCGAGTTGGCGCGTTTGCTGGCGATTGCCAAGAGCGATAAGCACTGAGGGCAACGCTTGGGCGTGGCGGTCGGCTCGCGTGAAAGCGGTAGACGGCGCACGCGATTTCGGTTTGCTTATGAACTCAGCTTTGCGGCTCTCGCTAAGCTTACGATACAGATTTCACTCGTATGGCTTTTCGCTGAAACCCAGGTTTATAAGGGGCGTAAGCGCTATTTACGCATTTGTCGAGTTTCGTGAAAAAACGCGCTTAGCCCAGGTAAATCGGGAATTTCAGTAAAAAGCTGATAACGCTACCAAAGCCAGGCCGCCCCGCGAACGCCGCCCGAATCACCATGGACATTCCGTGCGATTTTTGTTTCTACGAATTCGCTGAACACGTATTTCGGCAACAGCGGCGGCACGTTGTCGTACAGCCGCGCAATGTTCGACACGCCACCGCCGAGCACGATCACCTCGGGGTCGAGCACGTTGATGACGGTGGCCAGCGCGCGCGCCAGACGATCCTCAACCCGTTGCAAATAGGCCTCGGCCACTGGGTCACCTGCCGCAGCGCGGGTCACGATGTCAACCGTCGCTACCTCGCCGTTTGCAAAATTCGCCGCAATGCCCGGCCCCGACAGCCACGTCTCAATGCAGCCGTCTTTGCCGCAATAGCAGCGGGTGCCTGGCAGCTCGTCGGCCAGTGGCCACGGCAGGGGGTTGTGCCCCCATTCGCCAGCAATCGCGTGCAGACCGCCCACGATTTGCCCGTTGATCACGATGCCGCCGCCCACCCCTGTGCCGAGGATCACGCCAAATACGCTGCCAGCACCCTTGCCCGCACCGTCTATCGCCTCGGACAGGGCAAAACAATTGGCGTCGTTGGCCATGCGCACTTCGCGTTGCAGGCGCGCTTCAAGCTGCTGCTTCACTGGTTGCCCATTGAGCATGACCGTGTTTGAGCCGCGCAGCAGGCCGGTTTTGGGCGACAGCGAGCCGGGGGTGCCGATGCCGACCGTTGCCGTGCCGTGTCGCGCCGCCTCGCACCGCGTCACCAGCCCGGTGATTGCGTCATAGATGGCGTCGGCCGAGCTTTTGGGCGTGGGCACCCGTTCACGCCACAGCACCGATCCGTCGCTGGCGAGCGCTACCGCCTCAATTTTGGTGCCGCCGAGGTCGATGCCAATTCGTAGCTGATTTTCATTCATGAACAAATGCTAGCGAAGGTGGGGCGCTGTAGTCGCAGGCGTCAAGCGGTGCGCGAGGTCTTGCCCGGTTTGGCGGGCTTGTGCCTGGGGCCGATTTTGAGGGCGATTTTGGGTGAAATGTCGCCGCTCGATTCACGTGCCACCAGTTCGGTGCGCAACACCACGGGCGCTGCCGGAGCGCCTGCCTTCGCCGCGAGCAGACTGTCGACCAGTGCCACACTCGCCTCGACGAACGGCTGCCGTACGCTGGTCAGGCTAGGGTGAATCAGGCTTGCCAGCGGCAGATCGTCGTAGCCCACCACGGCGACGTCCTGGGGCACGCGCTTGCCGCGTGCTGCCAGGAGCGCCATCGCGGTCATCGCGATCAGATCGGACGCGGCGAATAGCGCATCAAAGTCGGTGGTGTGCGCGATCAGATCGGACAGGGTGCGTCGTGCGGCAGCCGCTTCAAACGGCACCGCAGCGGTGAGCCCCGGCGTGACCAACATGCGATGGGCGGTTAGCGCGTCGCGGTAGCCCTCGAAGCGCAGCGCGACCTCCGGCAGGCGGGTGTCGCCCAGAAACATGATTTTGTTGCGACCGCGCGCAATCAGGTGTTCGGTGGCGAGGCGACCGCCCATCCGGTTGTCACTACCTACCGTGAAATAGTTTGAGCCCGGAAGCTGCGCGCCCCAGACCGCAATCGGCGTGCCGCGCCGCGCCAGCGAGCCTAGCGTGTAATGATGCAGCCATTGGCCGATCACGATGACGCCGAGGGCACGGCCCGAGGTGACGATGCTTTCGATCTCGTCAATCTTTTCTTCGTCCACGCGGGTCAGCAGCATGTCGTAGCCGCGCGAGGTCAAGGTGTCAGCAATCGCCCCCAGGAGGGCGATGAAAAACGGATCGGAAACCGGTTGAATATCGGCATCCGAGCGTGGCAGCACCACCGCAATCGTTTGCGAATTGCCTTTGCGTAGATTTTGCGCTCCGACGTTGACGCTGTAGCGCATTGACTTCGCCAGCTCCGCAACGCGCTGCCGGGTCACGTCATTGACCAGCGTGCTGCCCGCCAGCGCCCTCGACACCGTTGACACTGACACGCCAGCAATCCGGGCAATATCGACCATTTGGGTGCGTGTCGTGGCAGAAGCTGACATATCAAATAGCTGGCAAATTGAAGGACTGCCGGATTGTCGCTGTTTTGAAGCAGGGGCCGCCCGAACTCCCCCAAATTTGTCGTGTTGCGAATGGGAGCGATCAGGCCGTTGCCATTTCACAACACGCGCCTTTGCGAGAAGTACGTGCGCCATCTGATTGAAAAAGTGGGCAAATTCAATGTCCCCACAACATTTTTGACACGCACCAGATCAATTGTTTTGCAATCGATTGCAAAAAACGTGAATTTGGCGCTAAACTGCATGCCAAGAGAGCGACAAAGGTGATCCAAGCCCGCTCCGCACAAATAAGTTACAGACGGCAATCACATATTCAACAAGGAGAGATTTCACCCATGCTGCGCTCAACACACGCCAAGACGACGCTGGCTATTGCCATCGCCACAGCACTCGCCACACCCCTGTTCGCACAAACCGCGCCCGATGACAAAAAGGCGCTTGATCTTGAGCGGGTGGTGGTGACCGCCACTGCCACTCAGGGCTCAAAAATGAAGCAGAGCTTGTCGGTGTCGACACTCGACGAAGACCAGATCAGAGCCACCCAGGCGGGCAGCGCGGCCGAGCTGTTACGCGCAATTCCCGGCATTCGGTCCGAGTCATCAGGCGGCGAAGGCAACGCCAACATCACCGTGCGCGGTGTACCGATTTCTGCCGGTGGCGCACGCTACGTGCAGCTACAGGAAAATGGCCTGCCAGTCATGCTGTTCGGTGACGTCGCATTTGCCACCGCCGACATGTTTGTGCGCATCGACAATAGCCTCGATCAGCTCCAGGTCGTACGCGGCGGCTCGGCATCGACCCTTGCCACCAACTCACCCGGCGGCGTAATCAACTTCATCACCAAGACCGGCATTGATCAGGGTGGCAGCGCGGCCCTCTCCGCAGGGCTCGGGCTCAGTCAGCAGCGACTTGATTTTGACTACGGCTCGGGCTTGTCCAAAACGGGCGCCTCGTGGCATGTGGGCGGTTTCTATCGCCAGGGCGAAGGCGCGCATCCGTCGGGCATCAAGCAGGAAAATGGCGGCCAGATTCAGGCAAGCTTTTCCCAAAAATTCGGTGGAGGATCGTTCCGCGTTTATGCCAAAGTGCTTGATGACAAGACCCCCACGCTGTTGCCGGTACCGGTCAAAGTCGTGGGCGGAAAAATCGTAGAGATTCCCGGCGTTGATCCACGCACCTACACCCCGTACGGAGCCAACTGGCCGTCGGACTCGGTGCTCAACAAAGACAACACCCGCAGCAACACCAACATTAACGACGGTTTGACGGTGCGCAACACCGCCGTCGGCGGCGAACTCAAGCTTGATCTCGGCAACGGATTCAAGCTGGAGAACCGCGCCCGCGTCTCGGCCATCAGCGGGCGATTCACCGGCATCTTTCCATGGGACTCACTGACTCAGGGCACCTACACCATCGCGTCCGGCCCGAACAAAGGCCAGTCGTGGACGGGACTAGCCACCAAGGTCGCCGCGTTCAACACCTCAATTGACGACATGGGCAGCATCACCAACGATCTGAAAATAAGCAAGAGTCTGGCGCTGTCCGGCAATGATCGTATTGATCTGACCGGTGGCCTGTTCTACAGCCGCCAACAGGTGGCGCTGACGTGGAACTTTAACCACTATCAGATGCAGGTGGTGGGCAAAAATCCGGCGCTACTCGGCAGCGCCGCGTATCCTAACGGCGTGGTGTCAATCGGTGCCAAGGACTGGGGCTACTGCTGCCAGCGCGCCAGTGATGTGGCCTACACCACGGCCTCGCCCTACGCTGCCATGGCCTATGAGGCAGGCCCTTTGAATCTTGACGCCAGCATCCGCATGGATCGTCAAAATGCGGATGGCTCGATCAATTTGGCCAGCAATAGTGGTTCGTCCTACGCTGCCAGCACAATCAAACGGGTCGATTACAGCAGGGATCACACCTCGTTCTCATTTGGCGGCAACTTCCGCGCCAGCCGTGACATGGCGTTTTTCGCCCGATACAGCGACGGTGTGTCGTTCAACGCAGATCGAATTTACGGCGACTACAACGCCAACATCAAGGGCGGCAATATCCCGATCAACTCGGTCAAGCAACTTGAGGCGGGTGTGAAATTGCGCTCGGGCAGCTTAAGCGCGTTTGCCACGCTGTTCAACGCACGCACCACCGAGTCAAACTACGAAGCAACCACGCAAAAGAGCACCCTCAACAGCTACCGCGCCAATGGTGCGGAGCTTGAGGCCGCGGTGCTCGCGGGCGACTTCCGTCTGGCCGGTGGCCTGACCATTACTGACTCAAAAATCACTGACTCGAATGACAAATCGAGCATCGGCAAAACACCGCGCCGTCAGGCCAAGGTGGTGTATCAGCTCACGCCGAGCTACAACGTCGGGCAGTGGACGATGGGTGCAGCATTGATCGGCACCGGCAAATCATTTGGTGACGATGGCAACACCATCACCATGAACGGCTACACCGTGATTAACGCGTTCGTCAACTATCAAGCCATGAAAAACTTGAGCGTCGGCGTCGGCGTCAACAACCTGGCTAACACCATCGGTTACACCGAGATTGAAGGCGACGGACACGCGGCCCGGTCGATCAATGGCCGCACTGTGAAGGCAACGCTGCGCTACTCGTTCTAGGCGATTACCGAATGAGCGACGGTACGCCGTCGCTCGCAGAAGAAGATAGAGTCACGTCTCTCCTACATTGAAGCGCACCGACCGAAAGGCGGTGCGTTTTTTTTCATCCGCGGTCAACATTGTTTGTAGGGTGGGCACGGGGTGCCCACCCTACAAGAACGGCTTAGGACTGCATGCTTTGCCGCGCCCCCCTCAGCTCTGCGTGATCGCAAACGTGAGCGCCGAGAAGTCGACGTTAAGTTCGACGAAATCGCTGCCGTGCTCCCAGCGAAGGCGCAAGCCGTTGCCTTGTAGATTGCTGGTGAAATCTCCATTGAACGCAGCGTGAGTGTTGCGCAGACGAATCAGTTGCATAAGCCGAATGACCACAGGCTTTTGCAACGCTGCGTGAACTTCGGCATCAGTAAAGTAATGGCGGTTGATGTCGCGACCCACGCCAGTCCGCGCGAGCAGGTCCATGTCGTTGACACCGGCGAGCAGGCCCACGTAGTAAACCTGTGGGATACCGGGCAGAAAAAATTGCACCGCACGGGCCAGCAGGTAAGTATTGTCATCTCGCCCCAGCGCATCATAAAACGTGCAGTTCACCTGATAGACGTCAAGGTTCGAAGCGGCAGCACCCGTCGCGTCCCGGCTTTGGCCGTAACTGTTCTGGTGAATGGTTTCGACCAGCTGATCTAGTGCGCCGGGTGACACCAGGCCTGGGCGGGCGCCACGATTACTGGCGTCGGCTCCGATGTCAATAATGCCGATCCCATCATGGGTGTCGAGTACCGTGATGGCGTTGGTGGGACGCATGCCAATCCAGTCGCACAGCGCCTCTGGTGTGCGATTGAAAATCGCATGCAACATCAGCGGCGGTAGCGCAAAGTCGTACACCCACGCCACCTGTTTTGCGATCTCGATTTGCTTCTGAAAGTACGAATGCACCTCCACCAAAACCTCCAGGCCGCGCGCCGCTGCGCCTTTGGAGAATTGTTCGATGAAGTCGAACGTTTCCGCCATCATGAAACAGTCTCGCTCTGGTCGCTTGATCGCGTAACCCACCGCATCCAGGCGAACCATGGTCACGCCTGCGGCGGCCAGCGCGTCGAGAATGCCGTCAAGATAGTCGCGGCCTGCTTGGCTTTCAACGTCAATATCAATTTGTCTGGAAGTAAAGGTAGTCCAGAAAATTCGCTTCTCACCGTTAGCGAGCACCACGTAAGTAAACGGCAGTCCTGGCCGTGGCCGATACACATTGAGCAAGGCTTGTTCGGTGGCACCCTGAGGAAACACTTTGCCGAGGGTCAAAAAAAGCGCTTCATGCGGGGAGCGGAGGCCTCCCTTGGTCAAGTCTTTGAACTGCGGTGACTCAGACGACATGTGGTTGACGATCACGTCGGCCATCACCGGCAGCGCGCGGCTCAAGTCCGCCACGTTTGCCCAGTCGCCGAGTCGCGGATCAACGCGGGTGTGGTCGATGGGGTCGAAGCCCGCATCTGCGCCATCAATCGGGTCGAAAAATGGCAGCAAATGCACGCCGCCGAACAATCCTTGCATCGGCCCGGTGAGCAGTTGCTGCAACGCGGCAATGGTGCCACCGCCGATTCGGTCTACATAGGTAATAAGCTGTACTTGATTGCGCATGAAAAATTGTCTGAATCGATCAGCCGAACACGTAAGGTCGCGACGGTTGGCAAACGAGTTGTTCGGAAATTAAAGTGTGGCTCAAAAGCGGCACTCAGTGATACATTGTCTCAATGTTTGCAATCGATTGCAAAAGAATTGCGAAAAATACAAAGAAATTCGAGTTATTTCGATCAAGGAGGCCATCATGATTAGTGCTGCAAAACCCCGTATGTCGCTGTGGCAAATCATCAACATGAACGTTGGATTCTTTGGTATCCAGTTCAGTTTTGGTTTGCAGCAGAGCAACATGAGTCCGATCTACAACTATCTGGGCGCGGACGAAGCCAGTCTGCCGCTGTTGTGGCTGGCGGGCCCGATGACTGGCCTGCTAGTGCAACCGATCATCGGCGCGCTGTCCGACCGCACCACGTCAAAGCTTGGACGGCGAACACCGTATTTCTTGATCGGCGCGATTTTGTGCAGCCTCGCCTTGCTCATCATGCCGCACAGCCCGGCGCTGTGGTTTGCCGCGAGCATGCTGTGGATACTTGACGCCGCCAATAACGTCACCATGGAGCCTTATCGCGCCTTCGTCAGCGACAAACTAGACAAGCCGCAGCACGCGCTGGGCTTTCTTACGCAGAGCGCGTTCACTGGGCTCGCGCAAACGTTGGCCTATCTCTCGCCGTCGCTGCTGGTGTGGTTTGGCATGAACAAAGACGCCGTGGGCGCAAACAACATTCCGCAAATTGTCTATACCGCGTTTGTTATCGGCGCGGTGATCTCCATCACCTCGATTCTGTGGTCGGTTTACACCACCCGCGAGGCACCACTCAGCCCGGAAGAACACGCCAAACTCGCGGCCAAACCTTTCGGCTTGGTGCCTGCGCTGCGCGAAGTTTGGGATGCCGCCAAGACCATGCCCGACACGATGAAGCAATTGGCCGTGGTGTACTTATTTCAGTGGTACGCGCTGTTTTGCTATTGGCAGTACATCACACTCGCCGTGTCGTCTGCCCTGTTCGGCACAACTGACTCAACGTCCACCGCGTTTCGCGACGCGGGCCTCATCACCGGACAGATTGGCGCGTTCTATAACTTCGTCGCCTGCATTGCAGCGTTCGCAATGGTGCCGCTCGCGCGCAAGTTCGGTTCGAAGGCACTGCATGTGGTGTGTCTTGCGCTAGCGGGCTTCGGTATGCTGGTGATCCCTGAAATTCGCGATAAGGCGTGGCTGTTTGTGCCGATGATCGGTATCGGCATGGCATGGGGCAGCATCATGGGTAATCCTTATGTGATGCTCGCGGGCAGCATTCCACCCGAACGCACCGGCGTCTACATGGGCATCTTCAACATGTTCATCGTGATTC
The DNA here is from genome assembly GCA_043719085.1 of Burkholderiales bacterium. GTDB lineage: Bacteria > Pseudomonadota > Gammaproteobacteria > Burkholderiales > Casimicrobiaceae > Casimicrobium. The sequence goes on from JAYSUK010000111.1 coordinate 13,457, forward strand.
CAATGCTGATCCAGATTTTCACGCTGCCTCTCTATTACAAAACGTTGCTTGGTGGCAATCCGCAGAACGCGATTCGTCTCGGCGGCGCGCTGATGATTTGCGCGGCAATTGCCACTCTTTGGGTAAAGTCGCGGCAAAACCAACGCGATAGTTAGTCGCGAGCGTCCGGCAGACGGCCACCGCGATTCGCAACACGCCAGGCACTCACGCAACTGTCACGGTGGTACCGCCGCCGGGCTCCCAAGCAGCATTTTTAAGTTGCTAAAGCGGATTTCAGGCAACGCTGCTGCGCTCACACTCCGCTATAAAGCCTGTGCGTTCCGTTTTTCTAGGAGGATGCTATGCGGCGGATATTTTTTGTAGTGATTGCGCTTGGTGCCGGCGTCGTTTTCGCGCAGGAGTACCCGTCGCGGTCCATCACGCTGATCGTGCCGTTTCCGCCCGGTGGCGTGGCCGACAACGTGGCGCGCCCGGTGGCGCAGGCCTTGTCGAAGCAGCTGGGCCAGACGGTCATCATCGAAAACAAGCAAGGCGCAGGCGGTGGCATCGGCATGGCGTTTGTGGCCAAAGCAAAGCCCGATGGCTACACGTTGCTGCTCGCGTTGTCATCGATTTCAGTGATTCCCGAAGCCGACAAAGTGCTTGGGCGCGCGCCGATGTTTCAGCTTGATCAACTGCTGCCGATTGCACGATTCACGGCTGATCCGGTGGTGCTCGCGGTGCGTGCCGAGTCACCGTGGAAGAGCTACGCCGAGTTCATTGCATTCGCGAAAGCAAATCCCAAAAAGCTCAACTACGGCTCGTCCGGCAACTACGGCACCATGCATGTGCCGATGGAAATGCTGGCATCCAGCGCAGGCGTCACGCTGACACATGTCCCGTTCACCGGCGCGGCACCAGCGGTGACCGCGCTGCTCGGCGGCACGCTTGACGCCGTTGCCTCTGGCCCGTCCACTGTCGTGCAGCACGTCAAAGCAGGGAAGCTGCGCGTGCTCGCCAACTGGGGGCCAGAGCGCCATCCAGCGTTGCCCGATGTTCCAACGTTGCGCGAACTTGGCGTTGCAACGGAGTACGCGCAATGGTCCGGCTTGTTCACGCCTGCGGGCACGCCAGAGCCGGTGCTGGCTGCACTGCGCAAAGCTGCGCGTGAGGTGCAGGACGACGCTGGGTTTAAGCAGGCATTCGTCACGTTGCAAACGCCGCTTGCCTATCTCGATGCGCCTGCGTTTCGCGTTTACTGGGATGCAGACGCCAAGAAAATGGCCGATGTGGTGCAGCGCATTGGCAAAATTGAATAGCGAATAATCATGGCAACATTCACTAAGGAAGCGCAGATCAAATCGATATCCGTTCGCCCTGAGCAACGCGTCCTTCGACAGCCTCAGGATGATCGGAGGTCTGAAAGCCGCATTCAGCCGTCAAACCCTTCACTACGTTCAGGGCGAACGGGATTAAATCTGCGTCTCCCTAATCTTTCCACAAATTTCGCTCGCGCGATGATCGCGCTGGCGCTCCTTACCGGCCTTGCGGCCTGCGCCACTATGAACAACGCTGCCCCCGAAAAAAACAACACGGCTGACGTCGTGCGCGCCCTTGCTCCCGACGGGCGACTTCGCGCTGCGATCAATTTTGGCAACCCCATTCTGGCCAACAAAGACGCGAAAACAGGCGAGCCGATTGGCGTGTCTGTTGACCTCGCGCGCGAACTCGGTCGGCGATTGAACGTGCCTGTGGATCTCGTTACATTTACGGCCGCGGGCAAAGTGGTTGAAGCCGTGACTGCCAACGAGGTGTCCATCGCATTTGTTGCCATTGACCCACAACGCGCGGTATCGACGTTCTACACGGCGGCGTATGTGGTGATCGAAGGCGCGTACCTCGTGCGCAACGACTCGCCACTCAAAGCAAACGTTGAGGTTGATCGCGCTGGCATACGGGTTGCTGCCGCTAAAGGCAGCGCGTATGACCTGTACCTGTCGCGTGAACTGAAGAACGCAACAATCACGCATGCGCCGACGTCACAAGCGGTGACCGACACGTTCCTTGCGCAAAGTCTCGAAGTCGCTGCCGGCGTCAAACAACAGTTGCAGATGGACGCCGCCCGCGTCCCCGGCTTACGGCTGTTGCCCGGTCGCTTCATGGTAATTAATCAAGCCATGGGCACGCCGATTTCTCGCGCTGCAGCGGGCGATTATTTGAAGGCGTTTATTGAAGAGATGAAAGCGTCCGGCTTTGTCGCCGCGTCGCTCAAGCGCCACGGCATCCAGGGTGCAGCGGTGGCGGAAAAAATGTAGGTAGTGCTACACAGTACCTAGCCAACGGAGTATGACCAGTTCGGCAGGCTCCCTCTCCTTGGGGGAGACGGTTGGGGTGAGGGACTTTGCACCCCGGCTTTGCTCGTATTCCCAACACCCTCTCCCCCACCCTCTCCCCAGGGAGAGGGAGTCAAACGGCTGCGCTGTTGGACTGCGACCGAGCAGCAGGGGCGCTGAATGAACCGCGCCACGATCTAACCCC
>JAYSUK010000112.1:0-5282 GCA_043719085.1 Burkholderiales bacterium
GGCGTTCAAATCGGAGACACCCTCTGTGGCGTGGCGAGCCCCATAAATAGGCGCTTACAGCTTGATGCCTGCCGTTTTAACCGGACACTAGTGCATAAACTAAAGTTTAGACCTTGTTAAATAAGGGTCGCAGCTTAAAGTTGTCGGGTATTCGTGCCTGATTAATTTCATGCTGAGAGGCAGAAAACTATGAAATAAAAGCGTATTTCCGAGCCTACCCCCAAAGCTGACGTGCCTTATGGCCCCGCCAATGCGGGTGACGTGGCTGCCTTTTGGGAACCGACCACGAAACATCGCGGCGTTGAAGAGCTACGCGCGAAACGAGGGCGACCACCCAAGGCGGAAACAGATCGCAAAGAGCAAATTGCGCTGCGGCTCGATGCCGATGCGTTCGCCGGCTTCGGGTCCTAGGTAGGGTTTGGCAGACCCGTATGAACGCGGTTCTTAGAGCTTATCGCGATGCTACAGTTTGATAGCGATTCTTCCGCATCGTGTCGTCCCCATGATCCCAACGCACCGTCGCTCCCGGCAGTTCAGGCATTTTTCTGCCTCAGTAACCGTATTAATCAGGGTGTTTGGCAACACTACGTCGAAAAAGCTGACGGCATCGCACGCGTTCGAATGGCGTGGCAAATTTTTTTGGTAACGTCTAATACACATGTCGAAAGCAGGGAACTTCACAGTGAAATCACGTGTTTTTGTTGGCTCGTCTGGCGAGGGGAAGAAATATGCCGACGCTATCGTTGCGCAATTGGGAAGCGAATTCTCGTGTCATGCTTGGCATCAAGGTGTTTTTGAGTTGAGCGGAAACACTTTAGCGTCGCTGCTGAAGGAGATTGGCGAAAGTGACTTTGCGGTTATTGTTCTAACTGCCGACGACGAAACTTCATCACGTGGCAAAGACTATTTGTCGCCTCGCGACAATCTTATTTTTGAAGCGGGCATCAGTTGCGGCGTACTTCACTCAAGTCGGACATTTCTAATACCGGAGTGCAAAGCGGGATTTAAGATGCTTTCGGATTTAAGTGGATTTACGACGACCGGATCTTTTGATCCAGCTGAATCGCCGAAAGATGCGATGGCTGCACCGGTGGCTCAGATAAGGCAGCGAATTCAAGAGATGGGTAGAAGGCCCATTCAACAACATAGCGGTGGTCATGAGAAGCTAAGCGCAGCGGCAGTTAGCTTGTTGAAGTGTGCGCATCACACGATTGTGCTTTTCGGTCGTGACTTGTCTTGGGCCCCCGCATATGCAGATGTAATCCGAGAACGCGTCGCTGCAGGGGTAGCGGTTGATGTTTTCAGTGACTTGGAGAGTAAGAAAAAAGCTCGCGCGAATTCTCAGCTTCTCATCAAGGCTGGTGCCAAAGTTCACTACTGCGAGAGAGACCCTGGCATCAAGCTGAGTTTGATTGACCATCGTGACGCGCCCGTTTGTCAGTTCATGATTTCATTTAAGGAGCGCGATCCCGCATTCCTCGCTGATGGCAGTTCCGGCGATAAGTTTCTGTATCAATACACGATTCACGACGCTCGACAAGCGCAGGCGCTCTGGCTGACGCTGGTTAGACTTTATGAATCATTCAAATCGGAAACTGCACATAGGCGCCCAAGCTCGCGTCGAGTGACGCTTCGCGGACGAACGTCAAGATGATTGGCAAAGTCTTTGGAATTGTGCGTGAGGTGCAATCGTGAAAAACGAATGCACTTTGATTGAGTTTGCTGGTATTCCGTACTCATGGAAAACCAGCACAATGAATGAACTGCAGCGCAATCTTCGCAGTCATGGAGTCATTACTCACGCGATACAAGAATTCCGGGGTAAGGACGAGTTTTATTCGCGGCGCAAGCTCACAGCTGACGTAAATTTACTTCGCGCTATTAATTTCATGTGTGAGTTCGTTGAGCTAGCACGGGATACGCGGACAGAAGTTGTGTTGGTTGATAGAGGACTATTCGACAGTCGTTGCTGGATCAAGTGGATGGAAGGAACGACGGACGTTCCAAAGCAATACAAGTCTGTTGTTGAGTCACTGGTCGATTCGGTGCATGTCTTCACAAACCGGTATCGAGTCGTCTGGATGGATCGAAACCCAATTGAGGCGTTGCGCAGCTACGGAGGACATAGAGGCAGCATCGTTAATTTTTCGAATCTTTCCTCGCTCAGGGAAGTATATGGGCGTGAGTTCGCGGATACCACCTTCCCAGCTTCTTTCCATAGAGCCGAAAGCGATAGCGGCAGCGCACAACAAGTTGCCGCGCAGCTCGCTTCTCAGCTAAAGCTAATTTAATTACTTGGACGTTTGTCAGACGAATCGAGATTCGTTCAATGGCGCGCCGCGCTCTCCTGCTACCTGTAGGTTTGTTGAAGGTGGAGCGACTCAGGGCCATCATTCTGGGAATTCCTCTGAGAGCAATGCCTACAACACCCAAAGGAGAAACACATGACTGACGCTACGCTCGCGAAGCCGTGGCTTTCGCAATATTTATCGCCTACTCCCGCTGAGATTGATGTCTCGGCCAACACGAATCTGGCTCAGATGCTGGAAGCCGCGTTGACGAAGTGCGAGGATCGCGTGGCGTTTCACTGTAGTGGGACGGACGTGACGTACCGCGTGCTGGACTGCTTGCGCACGAAGCTGTCGACGTAAGCGCCGATCAATTCAAACTCAACCAGCGTATGATTGAATCATGTTTGATCCTAGCCCAAGCTTCCTGAGCCGCATCACCTTCAATCCCGAGCAATGCGGTGGTCGCCCGTGTATTCGTGGCATGCGCATTCGCGTGAGTGACGTTCTGGATTTGCTTGCTGCGGGTGCCAGTCGCGAAGAAATCATCGCGGACTATCCGTATCTTGAAACGGACGACATTACCGCCGTGCTTCAGTACGCTGCGCGCCAAAGCGATCATCTGGTGCTGCTGGCGGCCTAGTGCGGTTTTTGATTGATGCACAACTGCCGCCGCAGTTGTGCAAGTTCTTCGTTGAGCGAGGTCACATCGCAAATCACGTGTTTGAATCGTTTCAGCATGACGCTGACGATGCTGTCATTTTTGATTTCGCTAAATCTGCATCGTTAATCGTGGTGACCAAGGACGATGATTTCGTCCGGCGGTCCGATGCTTTGGGCGCGCCGCCGCAGATTCTTTGGTTGCGCATCGGTAATTGTCGCAACCCGGCTCTGCTTGCGGCTCTTGCATCTGCGTGGGCGAACATCATCGCAGCGCTTGAGCGTGGGGAACGTGTGGTGGAGTTGCGAGCGCGATAGCGCGCAGCGGTGGTCGCAGCTGCGTGTGTGTGTCGACTTGTGATTCAACGCGGTGCCAGTCCTGCCAACTACCGTACCCCAACTCAACTTGGTCGAGTTTTATCGCCACCCCTCCTACAATACCCGTAGGAGGAACACATGACTGACGCTACGCTCTCGAAGCCTTGGCTTTCGCAATACCCATCTTCTATTCCCGCTGAGATTGATGTCTCCGCCTACGCGAATCTGGCTGAGATGCTGGAGGCCGCGTTGACGAAGTACGCGGATCGCGTGGCGTTTCACTGTAGCGGGACGGACGTGACGTACCGCGATCTGGATCGCTTGAGCACGGCGTTTGCGGTGCATCTGGCGAAGCATGGTTTCAAGAAGGGCGACCGTTTTGCGCTGATGATGCCGAACGTGTTGCAGTATCCCATCGCGTTGATGGGCTGCCTGCGCCTGGGACTCACGGTGGTGAATTGCAACCCGCTGTATACGCCGCGTGAGCTGGAGCATCAGCTCAAGGACTCGGGCGCGAAGGGCATTCTGGTCATTGAGAATTTCGCGAGCGTGTTGGTGGATGTCATCGACCGGACGGACGTGAAGCATGTGGTGGTGACCGGGCTGGGCGACCGCCTGAGTTGGTGGAAGGGGCCGGGCCTTAACTTCCTGGTGCGGCATGTGGCGAAGCTGGTGCCGGAGTTCAAGTTTGCGGCGGCGATTCGTTTCAATGCGGCACTGGCCGAGGGTGCGGGCGGCGAGCTGAAGCGCGAACCGCTGAGCCGCGAAGACGTTGCGTTTTTGCAATACACGGGTGGCACCACGGGCGTGTCGAAGGGCGCGATTCTTTCGCACGGAAACATTGTGGCGAATGTGCTGCAGTCGCGGGCGTGGCTGTTTGGTTTTCAACAGGATGAGCGTGCGGAGTGCATCATTGCAGCGTTGCCGCTGTATCACATCTTTGCGCTGACGGCGTGTACCTTCGTCTATGTTACGACGGGCGCGAAGGTGGTGCTGATCACCAATCCGCGCGATGTGCCTGCGTTCGTGCGGACGCTGGCGGAGCACAAGTTCACGGTGCTGCCCGGTGTGAACACGTTGTTCACGGCGCTGATGAATCATGAGGATTTTGCGAAGCTGGATTTCAGTTCGTTGCGATACGGCTTGGGCGGCGGTATGGCGGTGCAGCGGGCGACGGCGGAGGAGTGGCAGCGCGTCACGGGCAAACCGCTTATTGAGGCTTACGGGCTGACCGAAACGTCTCCGGGCGCGACGATCAACCCAATTTCCGACGGTGGGTATAACGCCTCGATTGGGTTGCCGATTTCGTCGACGGAAGTTCGCCTGCGGCTGGATGATGGAAGCTGGGTAGCGCTGGATGACCACGACACGGCGGGCGAGATTTGCGTGCGCGGGCCGCAGGTCATGCAGGGCTACTACAACCGCCCGGACGAAACGGCGAAGGTGCTGGATGCCGAGCGCTGGCTGTCGACGGGCGATATTGGCAAGATGGACGCGAAGGGCTTCTTCTACATAGTGGATCGCAAGAAGGACATGATTCTGGTGTCCGGTTTCAATGTGTATCCGAATGAGGTGGAAGGCGTGGTGGTTATGCACCCCGGCGTGCTGGAGGTCGCGGCCATTGGCGTGCCGGACAGTAAATCAGGTGAAGTGGTGAAGATTTTTGTGGTGCGTAAAGATGCGTCACTGACGGCACCGCAGGTGCTTGCGCACTGCCGGGAGAATTTGACGGGTTACAAGCTGCCAAAGTACGTGGAATTCAGGAATGAATTGCCGAAAAGTAACGTCGGAAAGATATTGCGACGTGAATTGCGCGATGAAGAGATGCGACGGAAAGAAGCAGCTTAGTTTTTCGAAAATTATTTGGGAATTATTCGAAGAAATTACTGACCCGCATGAAATGGTGCGTTGCAGCGAACCGTGCCTAATTATTGTTCAAGGCATGCTTAAGTTTTGAGCTGATTTATGCGGTTTTGGGGCGGTAAGAGTTGCAAGGTAGGATTAGGTGTGCCATAA
>JAYSUK010000113.1:0-15862 GCA_043719085.1 Burkholderiales bacterium
CATATGTTAGCGCTACCATTCCACGGCACCACCTTTTTGAATCAGCCCATGACCAATCGCAAAAAGCCCGAAGAACTCCGCAGTCATCGCTGGTATGGCGTCAAAGACCTGCGTTCATTCGGGCACCGCTCGCGTACCGCGCAAATGGGCTATCACCGCAGCGATTACGCGGGCAAGCCGGTCATTGCCATCATCAATACCTGGAGCGACATCAATCCTTGCCACAGCCACTTCAAGGCAAGGGTAGAAGAGGTCAAGCGTGGCATCTGGCAAGCCGGTGGCTTTCCGGTGGAAATGCCCGCCATGTCGCTCTCGGAGCCGTTCCAGAAACCGACCACGATGCTCTACCGCAATTTGCTGGCAATGGAGACGGAGGAGTTGCTCAGGTCCTACCCGGCCGACGGCTGCGTGTTGATGGGCGGTTGTGACAAGACCACGCCTGCGCTGGTCATGGGCGCACTGGCGATGAATCTGCCAACGATCTTCATGCCGGCGGGCCCGATGCTGCGTGGTGATTACAAAGGCGGCACCATCGGCTCCGGCTCGGACACCTGGAAATACTGGGCCGAACTGCGCGCCGGCAACATCACCGAGGACGATTGGCAGGAAGTTGAAGACGGCATCGCGCGTTCTCCCGGCCACTGCATGACGATGGGCACCGCGTCGACCATGACCAGCGCCGTGGAAGTGCTCGGCCTCACGCTGCCCGGTGCGGCATCGATCCCCGCTCCCGATTCGCGTCACGCGCAGATGGCCACGCTCACAGGCAAACGCATTGTCGACATGGTGTGGGAAGATCTGAAGCCGCTCGACTTTTTGACCGAAGGCTCGTTCACCAACGCCGTCACAGCCGTGCTCGCGCTCGGCGGCTCGACCAACTCCGTTGTGCATCTGATCGCGATGGCGCGTCGAGCAAGCATTCCGCTCACGCTGGATCGCTTCGACGAGCTGGCGCGCAAAACTCCGGTCATCGCGAACCTGCGTCCAAGCGGCCAGTACCTGATGGAGGACTTTTACTACGCCGGTGGTCTGCGCGCCTTCCTCGGCCAACTTGGCAGCGCGATTGACGGCAAGCAACGCACCGTGAACGGCAAGACGATTGCCGAAAATATTGAAGGCGCGAAGGTCTACAACTACGACGTGATTCGTCCTGTTACCAAGCCGCTGGTCGAGAGTGATGGTCTCGCCGTGCTCTACGGCAACATCGCGCCAAAGGGCGCTGTCATCAAGCCCGCCGCGATGGAGCAGCACTTGCGCAAACACACCGGCCGAGCGGTGGTGTTCAAGGACTACAACGACATGTCGGCGCGCATCGATTCGCCGGATCTCGATGTTGATCGCGACAGCGTGATCGTGCTGCAAAGTGCCGGTCCGCAAGGCGCACCGGGCATGCCGGAATGGGGCCAATTGCCGATCCCGCAGAAGCTGTTGAAACAGGGCGTACGCGACATGCTGCGTATCTCGGACGCCCGCATGAGCGGTACCAGCTACGGCGCGTGCGTGTTGCACGTCACGCCTGAGTCGCACGTTGGCGGGCCGCTCGCGTTGGTCAAAGATGGCGACATGATTTCCATCGACATCGAAAGTCGTGGCATCAACATGCTGGTGAGCGAAGAAGAAATCGCAAAACGAAAAGCAGCGTGGGTCAGACCAATTCCGAAATTCACCCGTGGCTATGGCGTGCTTTATCTGAAGCACATTCAGCAAGCGGATACGGGCTGCGATTTTGACTTTTTGGAGCCGGGATACAGCGAAGGCGCTGGATCGCAAACGGCTTCGGGTGAACCGGAAATTCACTAGGGAAACGCGAATAAATCGAATTGTCATCCTGAGCGGTAGCGAAGGATCACGTGGCATACAAGGATTTCAATGACGTAAAAGCAGCGTCGCATGCGATCTGATCCTTCGCTACCGCTCAGGCTGACATTGTTAAGCGTCTCCCTGGTTTTTTTCCGACTCGTTAGGTAAAAGTGTCGCCATAACCGGCGGTAAAAACACCAAGATGAAACAAGGAGTAACCCCATGAAGCAGATCACTCGCACGATGCTGGCGCTGACGACGGCCATGCTGCTATCGGGGTTCGTTCACGCCCAATCCGCCCCCTTCCCCAACAAGTCCGTCACCATCGTCGTGCCTTTTCCACCCGTCGGTGGCACCGACATCGACGCGCGTGTCATCGCACAAAAACTCCAAACCCGCAGAACTCAAGGCCATCATCGAGCGTGATCGCGTGCGCTACGGCACGCTCATCACCGAGCGCGCGATCAAGGTCGAATAGTGTGCGTTGCACCGTTGACGCTGTTTCGAATCAATACAGAAAACTATGAAACTCAATCCTTTTCGCCATCTCGCACGACAAACGCTCGGAGCTGTAATCGTCGCCATTGCAGCGTCGTCGACGCCACTACACGCGCAGACGGCTGACGCTTGGCCCGCGAGCAAAACCATCACCTGGGTGGTGCCGTTTACGCCGGGTGGTTCCACCGATGTGATCGGTCGCACCCTCTCGCAAAAACTCACCGACGCACTCAAAACTTCGGTAATCGTCGACAACAAACCAGGCGCAGCGGGCGCGGTCGGCGCGGGGTATGTGGCGAAGTCGAAACCCGACGGTTACACGCTGTTTGGCGGTACCATCAGCACGCACGCGATTAACGCAAGTCTTTACAAGAATTTATCTTACGATCCAGTGAAGGACTTCGAACCGATCACGTTGGTCGCAACCTTGCCCAACGTGTTGATCGTGAGCCCGACGCTCGGTGTGAACAATGTCGCTGAACTCATCGCGCTGCTCAAACGCGACCCAAGCAAGCGCATTTTTGCGTCGTCCGGCGCGGGCACATCTACACATCTCGCGGGCGAACTTTTCGCAGACTTGATCGGTGTGCCATTGACCCATGTCCCGTACAAAGGCACGCCGCCCGCCATGATCGACGTGTCGACAGGGCAGGTGCCGTTTATGTTCGATCAGTTGACGGCTGCCAAGTCGTTGGCCGATGCAGGCAAGCTCAAAATCATCGCGGTTACCACGCCGAAACGTGTAGCCATCGCGCCCAATCTACCGACGATGATGGAGTCAGGCGTCAAGGACTTTCAGATGTCGTCCTGGCAGGCGGTGTACGCGCCCAAGGGCACCCCGAAAGCCATCGTGCAGCGATTAAACGCGGAGATCGTCAAGATTCTCAACACACCAGATATCAAAGAAAAACTCGGCACTTCGCTCGGCATGGAAATCGTCGCCAGCACGCCCGAAGAACTCGCCGCATTCATGGCCAAAGAGATTCCTCGCTGGGCCGAACTCGTGAAAAAGTCGGGCGCTACGGCCAACTAAATTTCCCATCAATCTCTACCAACAAAATCATGTCTGAAATGAACCCCATCACCTTCGCGCATCTCAAAAAAGTCAGCGTCGCCACACTTTGTACGCAGCTTTTCAAGCGCGGCTTTCGCAATGTCTATCTTCAAGGCCCGCAACGCCTGACCAAGCCGACCAATGGCAACCTGGTCGGCCCGGCGTTCACCATGCGGAACATTCCTGCGCGTGAAGATATTGATCAGATTTCTGCGTTCGACAACCCCGATCATCCACAGCGCAAAGGCATCGAGAGCGTTCCGCCCGGCCACGTGCTGGTGCTTGATTGTCGGGGCGAAAAACGCGTTGCTTCGGGTGGTCAGATTCTCACCACGCGGCTCATGGTGCGCGGCGCGGCGGGCCTGGTGTCCGACGGGCCGGTGCGCGACAGTGGCGACATCAGCAAGATGGATTTTCCGGTGTATTGCGCGGGTGGCAGCGCTCCGCTGAACCTCATTTATCACCATGCGATTGATCTCAATGTGCCGATCGGCTGCGGCGGCGTTGCCGTGTATCCGGGCGACATCATCGTCGGCGATGACGAAGGGGTTGTGGTGATCCCTGCGCATCTCGCCGACGAAGTTGCCGCTGATGCCGCTGCACAAGAAGTGCAGGAAGTATTTTTGCTTGAGCGCGTCGCAGGCGGCGCAAAACTCGCGGGCACGTATCCGCCCAACGCCGATACGAAAGCCATGTTCGAAGCTTGGAAAAAAGAAAAAGGGCTCTAAATCATGGCCCAACATAACAATTTGATCAACGGCGAATGGGTTGCTGGATCGAGCTACACGCCGAACATAAATCCATCAAATCTGAGCGACGTGGTCGGCGAATACGCGCAGGCAGATATGGCGCAACTGGAGGCCGCTGTTGGTGCAGCAAACGCAGCCTTTCCTGCGTGGTCAACCGGCGGTATTCAGGCACGCAGCGATGCGCTTGACAAGATCGGTAACGAAATTCTGGCGCGTCGCGAAGAGCTCGGCACGCTGCTGTCGCGCGAAGAGGGCAAGACCAAAGCCGAAGGCATTGGTGAGGCCGGACGTGCTGGCTATATCTTCAAATTTTTCGCCGGCGAATGTTTACGTCTGGCCGGTGAAACATTGCCTTCAGTGCGTCCGAATATCGGTGTTGAAATCACGCGTGAACCGATGGGCGTCATCGGTCTGATCACGCCATGGAATTTCCCGATTGCCATTCCCGCGTGGAAGATTGCGCCTGCGCTGGCGTACGGCAATTGCGTGGTTATCAAGCCGGCAGATCTGGTGCCCGGTTGCGCCTGGGCGCTAGCCGACATCATCTCGCGCAGCGGCATTCCGGCGGGGGTCTTCAACCTTGTCATGGGCCGTGGCTCGGTGGTTGGCGAAGGACTGATTAACCATAAATCAGTGAACGCCATCAGCTTCACGGGTTCAACGGGCGTGGGCAGTCGAATCGCTGCGGCAGCCGCCAAACAGCTCAAGAAAATCCAGCTCGAAATGGGCGGAAAAAATCCGCAAGTCGTGCTTGATGACGCGGATTTGAAAGTGGCGGTTGAGCTGTGCGTGCAGTCGGCCTTCTTTTCCACCGGGCAGCGCTGCACCGCGTCCAACCGCCTGATTGTGACCGAAGGCATTTACCCGAAATTCATCGAGGCGATGAAGGCGCGCATGGCCACGCTCAAAGTGGACGATGCGTTGAAAGCGGGCACCGACATCGGCCCGGTCTCCAGCAAGGATCAGCTCGATCAAGACATGCGATACATCCAGATCGGCAAGGACGAGGGCGCCAAACTCGCGGCAGGTGGCGAACTCATCGAAACCAGCAGCGACGGCCACACCGGCTTCTATATGTCGCCCGCACTGTTCTCCGAGTGCGTACCGAGCATGCGCATCAGCAAGGAAGAAATCTTTGGTCCGGTTGCCAGCGTCATCAAGGTAAAAAACTACGAGGAAGCGCTCGCCACCGCGAACGACACCGAGTTCGGCTTAGCCTCTGGCATCGCAACTACATCTCTCAAATGCGCCACCCACTTCAAACGTCACAGCCAGTCCGGGATGGTCATGGTGAACCTTCCGACTGCGGGCGTTGACTATCACGTGCCGTTCGGTGGCCGCAAAGGATCAAGTTACGGCAGCCGCGAGCAGGGCAAGTATGCAGCCGAGTTTTTTACGACGGTGAAGACGGCTTATACGAACGCGGGGTAACGTGACAAGGCTCGCGAGTTCACGAGGCAGGCGAAACAGCGACTAACGCCGCGTGCCTTGGGTAGTCTGTGTTCGACCGCCTGCGGTCGCTGCATTAGCGCGATTGACGTCGCATCAGAATGAATCCGCACACGACAAACGCCAAGCTGAGGGCTACCAGCATCCACTCCGACAGTGTAGGCACTCCCGCCGCTGCCACTGGTGGCTCACCCGGCGGCAACTGCGCCAACACGGTCAATGTCGCTATCGCCGGTGCCAGGTTATTGCCGTTGCTGGTTCGCAATGCGCTTACCGGAAGCAGGTTGACATAGCTGCCCACCAGCGGCGCGGTCACGTTGACGGTCATCGTGCAACTGCCGTTTGGCGCAACGGTTCGCCCGCTCGGCAGAGTCACGGTCGAGGTTCCTGCCGTCGCGATAACGGAGTTTCCGCCGCCGCACGTGGTGGTGCCGTTTGGCACAGGTGCGATTACTACGCCCGGTGGCAACGTGTCGACCAGCGGCGCAGTCAAAGTGGCAGTGGAGGCGTTCGGATTTGACAGCGTTACGGTCAAAGTCGATATGCCTCCCATCATGATAGTGGTCGGACTGAACGCCTTGGCGAGGGTCGGATTGGTTGCGTTCACCACAGGGCCTGCGGCACAAACAGCCACGCTGTTGGTATCCAGCGTCACCGCCCCGGTTTGTGCCAGCGCTCTGCCGGAAAGTGTCGTGCCAGTGGTGAGCGTAATGCTCGCCAGCGCCAGGATGTTGCCAACCATAGAGGTGCCGGTGCCAAGCGTTGCCGAGCTGCCAATTTGCCAGAAAACGTTGCAGGCCTGACCGCCGCCAATCGGTACCACCGAAGAGCCCGAACCGGTGGTCAAGGTGCTGGCTGTTCTGAATATCCAGACTGCACTGGTGTCCCCGCCCGCATCAAGTCGAAGCAAGCCTGAGTTAGCAGCTGACGAGGCGAAGCAGTAAACGCCGGGCGTCAAGGTCATGCCCGCCATGTCCGTTGGCGCGGCAAACGACACGTTGCATGCCTGTGCGGCGAGTTGGCCATAGGCGGTCACGTTGGATGCTTGCGCCGCGGCAGCTGTTGCGTTGGCCGCGTGTACGGTGCCCACGACGGTGCCTGGCGGAAAGCCGGTCACCGAAGAGGCCGGCGAAACGCCGAGATCTCCGGTCACGATGGTTGCACCGGTGTTGGTCACACTTGGGGTGGCGCCCAACACGGCGAAGTTAGTCGCTGCGCCCAGCGGAACGGCGCTCGCGGCGGATGCGGGCTTGCTTTGCGTCGTGAACAAAGCCGCTGCGATCACACAACCAGCCATCAGGCGACGTGCGTAGTGCTTCCCACCGCAGCGCGCTTCGTTCGGGGGTATCCGAAGGTATGAAGTCGCGCTCGTAAATAGGGTTTGTGAAGTCATTTGATCGCCTCAAACAGAAGAGAAATTAGCCTGTTTTCCATGATAGTTGTCCCACTCTACCGCGTATGTGCGGTGGCGCACATACGCGCAAATCCATTCACCCCTAGAGACGGTTCGCTTGCGATGCAATTGTGCTGATTGGCTGCGCGCTCAAACCCTCAAAACATTCGAAGCGATCGGAAGCGTCATCGTGTTTTGGGCAGCAGTCGCATCCCGCAGGATGTTGAAGCGGCGTTGTGCTTCTTGGTGACTAACCCTAACCGCGAAAACACTATTGGCATCAGTGCAACTTCCATGTACCATCCATATGGATGGTGTTACACTCCTGGCATGAAACTAAAATCCAGTGTCGCTGATTCAGAAAAAATCACTATCAACATGGGCTTCGTCGATTTGGGCCAGATTGATTTGCTGGTTTCGGAAGGCTTTTATGGCAATCGCACCGACTTCATCCGCACGGCTATTCGCAATCAACTGAGCCACCATGCAGATGCCGTGAAGCAGGTGGTGGCGCGCAAGACCCTGGTTCTCGGATTACAGCATTTCAGTGCTGCCGACTTGCACGCGGTGCAGGCCGCCAAGCAAATGCTCCACATTCGCGTGCTTGGCTTGGCCACAATTGCCGACGATGTTTCGTCGGCGCTTGCGTTAGACACCATTGCCTCCGTCGACGTGCTCGGCGCGCTGCATGCAAGTGCTGCGGTCAAGGCAGCGCTCGCCAGCCGCCTGCGCTGACCGCGCGCCGACTCACTCTCTATTTCTAACTGAAAGATTTTATGAACGACACGATGCAGACCCTGCTGCGCGAAGCGACACGTCTGACGCAATCGGGCCGATTGAGCGAGGCGACCGAGGCCATTCAACGGGCACTTTCCGGAAGCGATCCGTCGTCACCCGCTGCGCCACCCTGCCCCTCAGGCACCGGCGCATCGCAAGTGTTTGACGGTGAGATCATGGCGCGCAGCGTTCAGGCGGCCGACGTTAGCGAGCCGATCAAACCCGATCCGGTTGCGAGCCGCGACCGCACCTTGGCTGACGCCTTTATCCAGGGCTCGCATAGCCATGCTGGACTCACCCGTCGCTACAAGCTCTATGTGCCCGCCGATCATGCTGGACAAGCGTTACCGCTGGTGATGATGCTGCACGGCTGCACGCAGAATCCAGACGATTTTGCAGCAGGCACGCGCATGAATGATCTGGCACGTGAGCAACGTTTTTTCGTGCTCTATCCTGAGCAGGCGCAGGACAGCAACCCGCAGCGTTGCTGGAACTGGTTTAACCGTAGCCACCAGCAGCGCGGCAGCGGCGAGCCCGCGTTGTTGGCTTCCATGACGCGCACGGTGATGGCCGAATACGCCATTGACGCGCGCCGCGTGTACGTTGCGGGGCTCTCCGCCGGTGGGGCGATGGCCGCTGTGATGGGCTCGGCGTACCCCGAACTCTTTGCCGCCGTCGGCGTGCATTCCGGGCTGCCGACCGGTGCGGCCACCAACGTCGCCGAAGCGCTCGCGGTGATGAAGCGTGGCACTCCCCGGGTCGCTTCTTCTGCCCGCGCACCGCTCGCCACGTCGACGCTGCCCACCATTGTGTTCCACGGCAGCAAGGATCAGGTCGTCCACCCGAAAAACGGCGAGCACATTATCAATGGTTTGCTGGCAGAGAACGCCCGCGGTGGCACGCTAGAGCAGGGCATTTCAGCAAGTGGTACGCGCTACAAGCGCGCGGTTCATCGCGATGCATCAGGCGAGGTTATTGCTGAACATTGGCTGCTGCAAGAGGCCGGTCATGCGTGGTCAGGCGGGTCCCCTGCGGGCAGCTACACCGATCCGAAAGGCCCGGACGCATCCGCCGAAATGCTGCGATTCTTTTTGCAACATCGGCGCGTAGATTGACGCGTGAAGTCAGGGCAGCTTGGCTTCGCGAATAAACAATTCCGGCTCAACGCTCACGCCATTGAGATAAACCGACCAGTGCAGGTGCGGCCCGCTTGCACGACCTGTAGCTCCGGAGCGTGCCACAGCTTGACCTTTACGCACACTGTCGCCGACCTTGACGGTGTGTTCACTTAGGTGGCAGAAAAGGCTCAATAAGCCGTTGCCGTGATCAATGAACATGGTTTTGCCGCAGAAGTAATAGTCGCCTAAATCGAGCACCACACCGTCGCTCGGTGCGAGCACGCGCGTACCTGTGCCAATCGCCACGTCGAGCCCGGTATGCGGGGCTCGTAGTTTCCCGTTCAGCACCCGTGAACCACCAAAGCGGCCTGAAAGTCGGCCCTTCGCCGGTAATATGAATGCGGCGTTGGTAGCCGCGCTCTCACGCCAGTTCGAGCGCACCGCTTTTAGATGCGCTGATTCGGACTCGATACTTGCCAACACCTCAGGCGGCGGCTCGACCATCGCGTTATCTTTTAATGTGACGTGCTGCACCGGATAGCGTTTGTCTTTGACTGTGAACGCAACAGAGTGCGCCACGCCGTCCCGAGTAACGCTAACGGATTGTTCGCCGGAGGCAGTGGAAAGCGGCAACCCGACGACGGCGATCCAAAATGCGCCGCGTTTGATCGTCCAAACGTTGGTTCGGTCTCGCGTCACAACGGGTTTGGGTTCGTCGGCACGACCGACAGCGACGAGTGCGACGCCGCCGGGAACGCGAGATTCGCGGGGCAATCCTTCAGTCGGGCTTGCGGCCACCGACCATGACGTCGCGGCTACCACGATGCAGCCAATCGCCGAAGGAATCCAACGCCGGACGCGCGTCATCAACGTATGTTCCCGGCTAAGCATCAACCAACTTGATTGCTCAGTGGCCGTGCGGCGCAGGCCCGTCGAGCACATACTGGGTGCCGCAATACGGGCAGGCTGCTTCGCCTGTGGTGACCACGTCTAAATAGACCTTGGGGTGTGTCGACCACTGTGCCATTTTCGGGTTGGGGCAGAAGACCACACCGGGGCCTTGCAGGTCGATGGCTGTGACGTGTACCGCGTCTCGTGTGGGGGTGCTCATGGATTCGCTTCGGCGATTTTGATTTCAATATTGTAGGATCGGCTCTGCCACCACCCACGGCAGCCGCAGTTGCGGCGGTCGCGGCAAGCCGTTCCTACAAAAATTTACGCGACCAGCGTCAACCAATGCGCATACTTCGGATTACGTCCATTGACGATATCGAAGAACGCGGTCTGAATTTTCTCGGTGATCGGGCCGCGGGAACCCGTGCCGATCTGAATGCGGTCGTATTCGCGAATCGGCGTGACTTCGGCTGCGGTGCCGGTGAAAAACAGCTCGTCGGCGATATAAAGCTCGTCGCGAGTTAAGCGCTTTTCTTTGATGGTGAGACCCAGGTCAGCGGCGATGTGGAAGACTGTGTTGCGGGTGATGCCGTTCAACGCGCCGGCTGACAAGTCGGGGGTGTAGATCACGCCGTCTTTCACTACAAACACGTTCTCGCCCGCGCCCTCGGAGATGAAGCCGGAAGGGTCAAGCAGCATCGCCTCGTCGTAGCCTTCGTCAGTCACCTCCATGTTGGCCAGGATCGAGTTGGTGTAGTTCGACACCGCTTTAGCCTGCGTCATGGTGACGTTGACGTGGTGGCGCGTGTAGCTCGAGGTTTTTACGCGAATGCCACGCTTGAGGCCCTCGTCGCCAAGGTAGGCGCCCCACGTCCACGCTGCGACCATCAAATGAATGGAGTTACCGCGCGCGTTGATCGCCAGTTTCTCAGAACCTATCCACGTGAGCGGACGCAGATAACATGACTCAAGTGTGTTTTCACGAACCACCGCACGCTGCGCCTCCATCACTTCATCAATGCTGAATGGAATGTTCATGCGCAAAATTTTCGCGCTGTTGAACAAACGCTGCGTGTGCTCTTTGAGGCGAAAAATCGCCGTGCCTTTGTCGGTTTTGTAGGCGCGCACGCCCTCGAATGCGCCGCAGCCGTAATGCAACGTGTGCGACAACACATGGATGGTGGCGTCGCGCCATTCCACCATCTTGCCGTCCATCCAAATTTTTCCGTCGCGATCTGCCATTGACATAGGTATGCTCCAAAATTGATGACGCGCCACTCAGTCGATGGGAGCAAGCGCGCTGTTGATGAATAAGATTTTAGGCGACGGATGATCGCGCTCGGTTGCAAGGCTGTTGGCCCGCTTAATGTAGCCAGCCTTGGTGATAGGTCAACAACATTGCCATATTCTGAAACGGTAAAAAATAAATGTCAAGTACATTGACCTATGTCCGCTAGAAAAACCATTGCAAAAGGGCCGGTACGCGGCGCCTCGCCCAAAGGCCAAGCTCTGCTGAACGAGGCGTGGCGCTTCATGCACTTCGCGCTGCGAGCGGTCATCGTCGAGCCCGACCGCATCTTGGCCACACGCGGACTCACGCGAATGCATCATCGCATCCTGTTTTTCGTGGCGCACACGCCGGGAATGAGCGTCGGCGAGTTGCAATCGACACTCGATGTCACCAAACAAGCACTTAACGCGCCGTTGCGGCGACTGCAAGTGCAAGGCTTGATCGAACTGGTAAGGGCCGATCACGATGCGCGGGTGCGCGAGATTCGCTTGACGGAGGAGGGCGTTGAGCTTGAGGCGCAGCTAACGGGAGAACAGCAACGCTTGTTTGCGGATGCGTTTGCAAAGGCAGGCGCGCAAGCGCATGAAGGCTGGCGCGCGGTGATGCTGGAGCTGGCGCGCCATGCTGGGATGAAGCATCTTGGCTAAGAGGCACGGGCGAGGATAGCGGGCAATCTGGCGGCAAACCCCGAGCGCGACATGCCGGAGTGATGCCGTCAACTTGAGATCGCAGGCGTTGGTTTGCGTCCACGTGAATTCTCTACCCATCAAATTAGACGCTGTCCGCCGCGCGTGCACCGAGTCGGTCGGGACCTTGTGTTTGCACCAGGCTTTCGCTCGCCGTCCGCAACGTACTCCACGGAAATCGTGCAGCTTCAGTCACTACCAAGGAACCTTGGCAAACCGCGCCACCAGAAAATCCATTAGAGCCCGCACCGCCGGTGACAAATGCTTGCGCGAGGAGTACAGCGCATAAATCTCCATATCGGGCACTTTCCAGTCGGGCAACACCGCCTGCAAGCTGCCATCCTGCAAATGCGAACTGGCCAGATAGGTGGGTTGCAGCGCTACACCGCCACCAGCAAGCGCTGCGCGTAGCAAGGCAGTGGCCTCGTTAGCGCTGAACTGACTGGCCACGCTGACCTGAGTGTGTTCATCGCCCCGGCTCAACTGCCACACACTTTTGCCAAAGTTGGCATAGCTCAGGCAGCGGTGATTGCTCAGGTCGGCGGGAACCAAGGGTCGCCCATACTCGGCCAGGTAGGCCGGTGACGCCACGATCCGCGATGCGCATGGGGCCAGCACGCGACCGATCAACATCGGGTCTGGCTCGGCGCTGATGCGAATAGCGAGGTCTATCCGTGCCTCTACCAAGTTGAGTGCAGCTTCGCTGGCATTCAAATCGATTTTGAGCTGCGGATGCAGTTTCAAGAAATCCACAACCACGGCTGCCATCTGCGCATAGGCAAACGAAACGCTGCACGTGATGCGTAGCTGGCCGCGCAACGCGTCGCCGTAGATGGCGGTTTCCTCCTCCACGTTCTCCATCAGGGCGAGCATTTGCTGGCTGCGGCGTACGCAACTTTCGCCCGCGTCGGTCAGCGTCACGCTGCGGGTTGTGCGCTGCAACAGGCGAGCGCCGAGCCATTGCTCCAGCTCGCCCACATAGCGCGTCACCATGGCGCGCGACATGTCCAGCTTGTTGGCCGTGGCGCTAAAGCTTCCGCTACTGGCCACCTCCACGAACACCTGCATGGCGGTCAATCGATCCATTATTTGCTCGATTATTGAAACAGTGATGGGCTAATTATGCGGTTTATCTGCGCGGATATTGAATCTATAGTTCGTTTCATCGCTACACAGCGTACTTAAACCACCCCAAGGAGCTTTTCTATGATCCGCACCACCGTCATTGCCGCCTCATTAGCCATTGCCTTCACCGCCCACGCAGCCCAACCGTTGACCGTCAAGGTCTACAACGCGGGTGCCGCCAGCTTCAACGTCAACTCCACGCTGGTTTACGGCGAAAAAGAAGCCATGGTCATCGACGCAGGTTTCACCCGCGCCGATGCGCTGCGCATCGCCGCCAACGTGCTCGACAGCGGCAAGCAGCTCACCACTATTTATGTGAGTCAAGCTGACCCTGATTACTACTTCGGCGTCGAGACGCTTAAAGAAATTTTTCCTCAGGCTGATGTGGTGAGCACGCCCGCTGTGCTCGAAAAGCTTAACGCCAAACTAACGGGCAAGGTCGCGTTCTGGGGCCCCAAGATGGGCGCTAACGCACCGCGCAAACCCGTACTGCCGCGTGCACTCGCTGGCAACACGCTGACGCTGGAAGGCCAAACCATCGAAATCCGTGGCACCGAAGGCTCGCTGGCGCACCGCCCCTACGCATGGATTCCGTCGATCAAGGCCATCGTTGGCAACATCGGCGTATTCGGCAACCTGCATGTGTGGACGGCTGACACACAAACCCCGGCGTTACGCGCTGCATGGGTGACCCAACTCAACGAGATGGCAGCACTCAAACCCGAGTTGGTCATCCCTGGCCACATGAAGGCGGGCACTCAGGTTGATGTCAGCGCCATCAGCTTCACGCAGGACTATTTGCGGGCCTTCGAGAAGAACCTGGCCGCCAACAAAACCAGCGCCGAGTTGATTGATGCCATGAAGCAGTCTTATCCGCAGTTGACCGAGGGCGTGATGTCGCTGGATATAGGGGCGAAGGTCAGCACTGGCGAAATGAAGTGGTAGAAAAAAAGCCACGCGCACCGCAGAAAGCAAAGCGTCCGGCTGCCCCTTCGTTTTGAGTGCGCGGTCGTTCAGCTAACCGCGCGAAATAAAAGCCAGGCGCCTATGGGCGAGAGATCAAAATCTGTACGGTAACGCTACTGAAAAAACGAAATCCGATGCGTCCCTGGTTACGCCGGCAGCCGCGCCGATGGACAAAGACATGCTTCTGGTCAGCACAATGCTGGTTCCCAGATTTAGGTAACCTGCGATGGAGCGGCCGGGAAAAAAAGTGCCGCCCTGTAAATCAAGTCGGCTGCTATTGGCTAAGGAAAATGATAGGCCCGCGTCGAGCGCGATCTCGGGTGTTGCAGCGAGTGACACGCCCATTCCAAGGCCATAAGTGTCACCCGGCGTAATCCTGCCCTGGAAATTCACGGCACCCGTGTGTTTGTCGCTGATGGTCACCGATTTTGGAAACGCGCGTCCATACGAGATGTTGCCGTACAAAACCAGTGGATCAAAACGCTTCACAGCCGAAAGGGATACGCCTGCTGCCCGGAAGCCTGACGCTACGGACACCACAGTGAATGGGTCCTTGCCGCCATCATGGGTGTAACTCAGGCGAAGCACGACCGCAGGCAGGGCGCCAGACTCGTTGGTGAGCTTCTTCGCCACGCTGATGGATGGGTCGCCCATGCCCTTATTAGTTCCTGAGGCGTAATCTCGCCAGATGTGGGGCGCGCTGATTGCCACCGCCATGCCCCATGGCAGTCCCGTTTCCAGAGTCAGGCCGAGCACAGCCGAATCTGCGCGGCTGCTCCCGGCACCGTTGTGTGCCCACGATATGCTGGGCGTACCGCGTAAGTTGCCCGAAAGTATTAGCGTCAGCCCTTTGGACGCTAGCGCCTCTTCAATCGCGGTTATCGCATCGCCGCGTGGCGCATCTGCCGGGGGTTTTGGAAAGCTGGAGTCCAGTCCCGAAGACACCGGGCCGGAAGTTTTGGACTGCGCTTCGAGTAACCGCTCCAACGACGAGATACGCCTCGAGAGTTCTTCGTTGATCGCCTGCCTGGCAGCCAACTGCGCTTGTAGGATCTCCACTTCACTTTCTGGCTTGTTGACAGGAGTGCCCTGCGCAAAGGCCGGGCCTCCCCACAGGAGCGTTGCTGACACGACCACGGGACAGAGCAGGCTAATCAGTTTTTTTGTCATTTTTCCCGTTAGCCGTGATGACAAATGCCATACCGTCCATCCAGACCCGTTTGAATCGTTCGAGACCCATTGTACGGTTGCCAAAGGCGGGATCGGCGAGGAAGACTTCATCGTCTTTCACTGCATTGACTACGACGTAGTGGTTAAACCCATAATTCTCGATAGGGACGATCGGTGCCCGGAACGCCTTCAAATCGTTAACTGACAGATACTTGTAGCCACGCCCCGTGTAGCCCCTGTCTTCAACAAACCGTTTCATGTCAAGCAACGAAAACCCGCCCTGCTTTTTGACGATCGCAGGATCTGATCTTTTCAACATGCTGGCTGCTATGTGAGCTTCGCTGACTGCGTCACCGTGGCCGTACGTCAGAACGGTTGCAATGGTGGCTGCTGCACAACTGGTTTCCCACTGTTGCATCACTACTCCGCGCTCTCTCATTTCCTTGAGGGAGGTGTAGCGCGCCTCGTTTTGCGCGTGCGCAGAAGCGGCCACCAACAAGGTGAGCAAACACGCACAACTCAATAGCCGAATCGCTCGTAAGGCCGCGCGCACGAACATGATCAATGTGGCCGCAGGAGCGGAGCAGAGGCAATAAAAAAAGCCCACCGGATGCAGCGTGGGCTTGATTGCACGGGTGAATACCCGATACTTAGGATGGGATGATGCCGCAACCTGAGGAACTGTGCCCAGCCGTTTGCTGACCAAAGCCAGGAGCGTTTCCCTTGGAATTCAAGTTACCGTTGCCCGGCAAATTTATAGTCGCGTTCGGGCCAAAATTTTTGATGGCACCCGGCGCGTGAGCTTTGCCTACAGCGGTACAAATTCCATAGCCTGGACCAGCATTGTTACCAGCTACGACGCCGGTCATTTCGGCATCTGTCATAAGTACCG
>JAYSUK010000114.1:0-5248 GCA_043719085.1 Burkholderiales bacterium
GCCCGCAACACCTACAAAAATGAATCTGCGCCGAGACCACATGTCGTGCGTCCTCCAGGAATTTTCAGCAATTCTAGGTAGGCACAGTAGAGCGAGTTGTCTACAAACTGGGCGTTGGTGCCGCGTCGCAAAAGCGTCGCGCTATGCTCTGCAGATGGTAAAAAACGGCTCACTCGAATCACAACTGCGCAACAACTTCATTGCAGCGCGCACGGAGCGTGATGCCGCTAATGGCGTGCCACTGACAGCAGCAGATCGCATGGCAGTTCGGGCATTTCAGCAACAGCGCTTGGCCGCGACTCACGCCGACCTGTTAGCGTCCAGCGACTACGGGCCTGCTGCGCACTTTTTTCTGACCGAACTTTACTCAACTGAAGACATGACGCAGCGCGATGCTGACATCGAACGGGTCATCAAAATTCTGGTGCGATTTTTGCCTGATAAAGCGCTCGCCACGCTGGCCACCGCGCTGGAAATGGATGCACTGTCAGAGCATCTTGACGGCAAGATGGTGGCCGCGTTGCGCAGCGTTCAAAACGCCACGGAACCGCTAAAAATTGATGCCATCCGCTACCAGCGCGCGTATCGCAGCGTGGGCTTACCGGAGCAACGCTTGCGACAAATTGCGCTCACACAATCGATTGGCGGCGCGCTCGATCAGCTCGCCCGAAAGCCGTTGCTACGCAGCCTGTTACGCATGATGCGCACCCCCGCTGCGGCAGGTGGCGTGGGTGGCTTGCATGAGTTTTTAGAGCGCGGATACGCCGCGTTTGCCCACATGAACGACGGGCAGGCGTTCATCACATCCATCGCCAAACGCGAGCGTGATGAGCATGAGCGGTTAATGACTTAAAGCGTGCAGTGGTGCGCGTAGGCTAGGGCGCCCCGTGCCCCCTATGCGGCGATGATTCCAACGGTGCTGGGAATCGCGAGCTGATGGTGGGCAGAGGCTGCCCGCCCTACAAAACCTGCTGACTAGCATTTTGTCCGTGTGTCGCGATGCGACGCGATTGCAGGCGACAAGAGCATAGCTCTCCAAGCGCTCATCGGTGCGGAGAAAGACACAAAAAATAGGTAGACCCGGCAGATGGACGAAAACCTGGCACGCTGCGCTGGTGGACCGTGGTTGGCTCCTCTTGCTGAAATTCACACTAGTTGCACTGAAAGCAAGCCCCTTGTATGCTGAGAAAGCGCGCGTGGGTTGCGCATGCCTGGACCGCCGATCGCAGCAAAGACCCTGCCTACATTGGTTTGCGGCGCTCCTGCCAGACTTTAACCACCATCGGCAACACCGAAACAATCACGATGCCGATGACGATGAGCGAAAGGTTCCTCTTTACCCAAGCGATGTTGCCGAACAAGTATCCCGCGTACATCAGAAGCGTTATCCACGCCACGCCGCCAATGACGTTGTAGGCGAAAAATGTGCGGTACGGCATCTGCGCAACACCCGCGAGGAACGGCACAAAGGTGCGCACAATAGGCACGAAACGGCCCATCACAATCGAGAACGCGCCGTATTTGTCGTAGAAAGTTTGGGTGCGCTC
Source organism: Burkholderiales bacterium (assembly GCA_043719085.1). Classification (GTDB taxonomy): domain Bacteria; phylum Pseudomonadota; class Gammaproteobacteria; order Burkholderiales; family Casimicrobiaceae; genus Casimicrobium. The sequence continues at coordinate 1,548 of JAYSUK010000114.1, forward strand.
AAGATACGCAGGCCTGAAGATGCGCGATTGTTTGTTCTCAAACGCTTTCAACCCCAGCTTGCTGCCGACGAAGTAATTTACCGAGTCGCCGAGGACGGCAGCGGCGATCAAAATCACGACGAACAGGTGAATGTTGAGCCCCGAGATTGCGGTGACCGCACCCGCCACAAACAACAATGAATCGCCGGGCAGCAATGGCATCACCACGAGGCCGGTTTCTGCGAAGATGATAAGCGTGACGACGCCGAAGAAAAGCGCTGGAGACTCCGTTGCAAGTGCAGCAAGATGGACGTCGAGCGAGGTGAAGAAGCTGAGTAGTTCGGCGAGCATAGACTTTCGTTTGCCAAATGTACGAGCGGCTCTGCCGCGACCGATGGCGCTTACCACGCCGGGTCGCGGCAGAGCCGCTCCTACAGTTAAGTGAATTAAGCCAGAATCTTTTCTGCTTCCAACGCGTCCTTTGGCTTGCCTTCCGGCTTCACCAAATTCTCGCGTGACGTGCCTAGCCAGCGCACCAGCGGGGCCATTACGAGCACCGACGAGTAAATGCCGAAACAGATGCCGATGGTCAACGCGAGGGCAAAGTAGTGCAAGGTTTCGCCGCCGTAAAACAGCATGGCGAGCACCATGATCTGCGTCGATCCGTGAGTGATGATGGTGCGTGAAATCGTGCTGGTGATCGCGTTGTCGATCACGTCGTCCACGCTGGCTTTGCGCATCTTGCGGAAGTTTTCTCGAACCCGATCGGCCACCACCACGGATTCGTTCACCGAGTAGCCAAGGATCGCAAGAATGCCTGCCAGCACCGGCAGATTGAATTCCCAGCCGAAGATGGCAAACAAGCCAAGGATGATGATGATGTCGTGCAGGTTGGCCACAATCGCTGCAACGGCGAAACGCCATTCGAAGCGGATCGCCAGATAGCCCATGATGCCTGCGATCACCAGCAGTAACGCCAATGCGCCGCTCTCAAACAACTCCCGGCCGACTTGTGGTCCAACGAATTCCACCCGCTTGAGCTCGATTTTTTCTACGCCTTCGCCACATGCCGTTTTGGTTTCAGCGATCGCTCGCACTCCGCATACCGCTTTGAATAACTGGTCGCTCATCTGCGCGTTGGTCACACCGGCTACGAGCGGCAGGCGAACCAGGACATCCTGCGGTGTGCCGAAGTTCTGAACCACTGCTTCGCCCGTTTTCAGCGCTTCAACAGCGGTGCGCGCCTGCGACAAATCGGCGACCTTGGCGTAGCGCAGTTCAGCAACGGTGCCGCCTTTGAAGTCGATACCGTAGTGCAAGCCCTTGTAGAACAGGGCACCAACGGCGATTAAAAAGGTAATTAGTGAGATTGCGTTGAATATCAACGCATGTTTCATAAACGGTAAGTCGCGCTTGAAGCGGAAAAATTCCATGAAGGTCTCCTGTCTTTCTTCGGCTTACTTTGTTTCGATCAGCGCCGGCGCGTCTGACTTTGGCAGTGCGTCGGGCGCATCGGCCGCCACCCCCGCCACACCACCACGCCACACTGTTCCGATCGAAATTTTATCGAGTTTTTTCTTCATTCCGTACACCAGATTGACGATGCCGCGCGAGAAGAACACGGCTGAGAACATGGACGTCAAGATGCCGAGGCAATGCACCACGGCGAAGCCCTTGATCGGGCCGGAACCGAAGGTGAACAACGCAAGGCCCGCAATCAAGGTTGTGATGTTCGAGTCCAGAATCGTTGCCCATGCATGCTCAAAACCTGCCGAGATAGCCTCTTGCGGTTTGAGGCCACGGCGCAGCTCTTCGCGGATGCGTTCGTTAATCAGCACGTTGGCATCAATGGCCATACCCAGTGTCAGCGCGATAGCGGCGATGCCAGGTAGCGTTAACGTCGCCTGCAACATCGACAATATCGCGATCAGCAACAACAGGTTCACCGACAACGCGAGTGTCGAAATCAAGCCCATTACCGCGTAGTACACGCAGATGAACGCGGCCAGCGCCACGAAGCCCCAGGTCACGGAGTTGAAGCCACGCTCGATGTTCTCAGCACCGAGGCTCGGGCCAACTGTGCGCTCTTCGATAATTTCCATTGGCGCGGCGATGGAGCCGGAGCGAATCAACAGCGCAATGTCGCTCGTCTCACGCGTGCTCATGCGGCCGGTAATCTGGAAACTGCTGCCAAGCTCGCTCTGAATCGTAGGCGCAGTGATGACCTCAGGCTTGCCTTTTTCGATCAGCACAATGGCCATACGGTTGCCAACGTTTTGGCCGGTAACTTCACGCAGAATGCGCGCGCCCTGACCATCGGTGCTGATGCGCACGATCGGCTGGTTGGTTTGCCCGTCGAATGCGGGTTCTGCGCCGTTAATGCGCTCGCCGGTGATGATGAATTGCTTTTTGACCAAAATCTGGCCGCCGTCTCGATCATTCATCAGCTCGGTGCCAAAAGGCACATTGCCGTTTTGGGCGGCCTGCAATGACGCACTGTTTTTGCTGACATCAGCTTCGACCATGCGCAGCTCGAGCGTGCCGGTGCGGCCGATCACGTCCTTCAGTCGCGCCGGATCAGATGCGCCGGGCACTTGAATCACGATGCGATCGGCGCCCTGCTTTTGAATGATCGGTTCGGTCAAACCGAGAGCGTTGATTCGGTTGCCCAACACCTTCTGGTTTTGCTCAATGGCCGCATCGGCCAGTTTCCTCTTCGCATCCTCTTTCAACGTGATCACCAAACGCAAATCAGCCGCCGCGCCGTCTTCTTTAATCAACAAATCGGCGTTGTTGATGGCAATTTCTTTAGACGCCTTTTCACGTTCCACGGGGTCGCTGAACTTCACGGCGATGGTGTCGCCCGCTTTGTCTACGCCGCCGTACTGAATCTTTTTCTCGCGCATCAGCGCGCGAATGTCAGATGCCGAGCGATCAGCGGCGCGATCCAGTGCGCCCTTCATGTCCACCTGCATCAGGAAGTGAACGCCACCGCGAAGGTCAAGGCCTAGCGCCATTGGTTTGGCGTTCAGCGCCTGCATCCACGCGGGCGTGGTTGATTCGTTAGTTAGCGCGACAATGTAGTTGCCGGTTCCGTCGGCAACCCCGTTGTTCAGGTCTTTGATCAACGCATCTTTGGCACCAGCCTGAGCAGCTGTGTCGCCGCGCGCAAAGCGCACGTGCACGCCGTCGGCGGGGTTAAGCGCTGAAGAAGTGGTGGTGACCTTAGCGAGTTTGAGCGTTTTTTCAACCCGGTCGAGTAGTGCAGCATCAAGGCGCACCGACGGTTTGTTGGTGGACACCTGCACCGCAGGAACCTGCGGGAAGACATTAGGAAGGGTGTAAAACAAACCGATCAAGACCGCGAAGATCATGACCAGGTATTTCCACAAGGGGTAGCGATTCATAGGGAAATCCTATGCTGAGATTGAACGCAAGTTGGGGCGAACGCGTGTTTCCCAATACGTCGGAATAGACGCGCAACCAGTGCGGTGCGCGCCCTGTATTTGCTAAATCTGCTTTAGCGAGCCCTTGGGCAGGAGCGCGGTAATGGCATTGCGCTGAAATGCGATCTCGGTGCTGCCACCGACCTGTAGCGTGATGTAGTTGTCGTCCAGCTTCACCACCTTGCCGACCATGCCGCCCGCGGTGACCACTTCGTCGCCTTTTTGCACCGCCTCGATCATCGCCTTTTGTTCCTTGGCGCGCTTTTGCTGCGGACG
>JAYSUK010000115.1:0-5245 GCA_043719085.1 Burkholderiales bacterium
ACAAAAGCCTACCAACACGGGGACATGGGTCTCACTTACCCGCTGATGCGGGGCGTCGCACCAATGCTGGTTGCGATGTCGGCAGTCACCATGTTGGGCGAGCATTTGTCGGCGCTGGCCTGGGCGGGCGTGCTGGGTATTTGTTGCGGTGTGCTGGTGTTGGGACTGAGCCGGCACGCGCTCGACAATCGCCGCGCAGCATTGTTCGCGCTGGCCAACGCGGTTGTGATTGCTGTGTACACGCTAGTAGACGCATTGGGCGCGCGCGTGTCGGGCAATGCTCTGCAATACGTAGTCGCACTTTTTGTGCTTGACGGTTGGCCGTTTGCGATTCTGGTGCTGTCGCGACGTGGACGCACGGCGTGGCCGTATGCGCGCGCGCGTTGGCCGATAGCTGCCGGCGGCGCGCTGGCGTCACTCGGCTCTTACGGCATTGCACTGTGGGCGATGACCAGAGCACCCGTTGCCAGTGTTGCCGCGTTGCGTGAGACCTCGGTGCTCTTCGCGGCACTACTCGGAAGCTGGTTTTTGAAAGAAAAATTCACGCCGCGTCGTGCCTTGGGTACTTGCATCATCGTCGGTGGCGTGATGGCGTTGCGGCTGGGTTGAGTGCTTTTGAGGAGTTGAAATGAGTCTTCCATCGCATGCAGAAATCGTCATCGTCGGTGGCGGCATCGCGGGCTGTTCTACTGCATATCACCTGGCGAAGCTGGGCAAACGCGACGTGCTGCTGCTAGAGCAAGGCAAGCTGACCTGCGGCACGACATGGCATGCGGCGGGGCTCATCGGTCAGATGCGGCCCAACCGCAACATGACGCGCATGAGTAAGTACGGCATCGAGCTTTACGCAACCCTGGAGGAAGAAACCGGTCTTGCAACGGGATGGAAGCAGTGCGGCAGCGTCAATGTGGCAAGCACGCCAGAACGCATGAAAGTTCTGCGCAAGCAAGTCGCACTGGCAAAGAGCTTTGGTGTGGATGTTGAGGAAATATCGCCGCAGCAGGCGGGCGAACTTTATCCCGTGATGCGCACCGACGACTTGCACGGCGCGATCTGGATTCCGGGTGATGGCAAGGCGAATCCGGCCGACCTTGCCATGTCACTGGCGAAGGGCGCGCGGAACGGTGGCGTTCGCATCGTTGAAGATATTGAGGTCAACGGCGTCATCACCGAGAACGGGCGAGTGGTTGGGTTGAAAACCGCGCAGGGTGACGTCGCCTGCGAAGTTGTAGTGAACTGCGCAGGCCAGTGGGCACGGCAGTTTGGTCGGCTGGCCGGTGTGAACGTGCCGCTTTACTCAGCAGAGCACTTCTATGTCGTCACGGGCAAGATTGAAGGTGTGCACCCGATGTTGCCGGTCATGCGCGACCCCGACGGTTTCATTTATTACAAGGAAGAAGTTGGCGGCTTGCTCATGGGTGGCTTTGAGCCGAAGGCGAAGCCGTGGAAGGTGGATCCGATTCCTTCTACTTTCCAGTTTCAATTGCTTGGCGAAGATTGGGATCAGTTTGAGCCGTTGATGACTAACGCCATTCATCGCACGCCGTGTTTGGAAACGGCGGAGATAAAAATGTTGTTGAACGGGCCCGAGAGCTTTACGCCTGATGGCAATTTCATTCTCGGCGAGGCACCGGAATTGCGCAACTATTTCGTTTGTGCCGGGTTCAATTCTGCGGGTATCGCCAACTCCGGCGGAGCGGGCAGGTTAATTGCGGAATGGATCGTCGGCGGCGAAGCGAGCAGTGATTTGTGGGACGTGGATATTCGTCGCTTTGGCAGCTTTACGGGTAATCGAAAGGCGTTGTTTGAACGCACCGCCGAGACGCTCGGTCTGCACTACGCAATGCGCTGGCCGCGACAGGAGCTTGAGACCGCGCGGCCCCTGCGCACTTCGCCGCTGTACGATTTGCTGGCAGCAAAGAACGCAGAGTTCGGCAGCAAGAATGGCTGGGAACGGGCGAACTACTTCAAACCGACGGGGGTTACGCGTCCCGAGTTTGGCCTTGGTAAACCGGGCTGGTTGCCGTGGATGATTGCAGAACAGCGGGCCACGCGCGAAACGGTTGCCCTCTACGACCAGACCTCGTTCTCCAAAATGCTGTTGCAGGGTCGCGACGCTCTCAACGTGCTGCAACGCTTGTGCGCCAACGAGATCGACGTCCCCGTCAACAAGATGGTCTACACCGCGATGCTCAATGCGCGTGGGGGTTTCGAGAGCGATCTCACCATCATCCGTGTAGCCGAAGAAAAATTCCTGATCGTCTCGGGCTCTGCACAAACGGTGCGCGACGGTGATTGGATCAGTCGCAGCATCATGCCACACGAACATGCTGTGCTCACCGATGTCACGGGTCTCTACGCTGTGCTCTCGATCATGGGGCCAAACGCGCGAGCGCTGATGGCTCGCGTGAGCCCGGATGAGCTGTCGCCCCAAGCGCTCAAATTTTCGTGGACGAAGGAAATCGATGTCGGCTTTGCTCGTGTGCGCGCCGCACGCATGAGCTACGTAGGTGGGCCGGGGTTCGAGTTGTACGTTCCGGCCGAAATGGCACGACACGTCTATCTGGCGCTGCATGAAGCAGGCAGCCATCTCGGTCTGCGGGACGCTGGCTACTTTGCACTCGATGCGCTGCGAATTGAGCAAGGTCGTCGCGCTTGGGGCGCAGAGCTTGGGCCCGACGAAACACCGTGGGAGGCGGGCTTGAGTTTTGCTGTGAAGCTCGACAAGCCAGCGGAATTCATTGGCAGAGCAGCACTACTGAAATCACAGCACCAACCGCTGCGCAAAAAGCTTGTCACGCTTGTTTTCGACTCAGCCGAAACGTTTGCCTGGGGCGGCGAGGCCATCGTGCTCAGCGGCGAAACCGTAGGCGAAATTTCGTCGGTTGGATGGAGTCCCCTCGCGGGTTCTTGCGTCGGGCTCGGCTACGTACGCGGTGCGGGGGCCAACGCGGCGCACGATGGCACCCTGGCTCATGTCGAGTTGTGGGGCGAGGCCATCCCGGTCAAGCTTTATGATCAGTGGCCTTCGCGTTAACGTGAAAAAGCTTCCGTAGGCGACGACTTGGGCTCAACAGAGGCCCCCGAGCGCGGCCAAGTCCGCGCCTACGAAGACGTCGATGCACCAAAGCGTTTCATCGCCCGGGGGGGGCGCGCAACCCATGACAGTGAGTAAATAAATATCATGCTGCAAACACCTCCCGACTGGGTGCTGCGTCTGCGAGCCGCTGCCGATCAACCGCCGTTGCGCGAACGCGTTCCGCTGCGCTGGGGTGGCATTGAGATTGGCAACGCTGAGCACAAAGTGTTGCAGCAGATCGAGCGAGCGTTTAGCTATCAGCGTTTGACGGTATTGCGCCATGATGCAGCAGGCTGGCATGTGGACGGCAATTTAACGGAGAGTCTCGCGCGCATCGCACTGACCATGCGCGACCTGAACATCGCGGACATTTGGCGCAACGAGCAACTGCCCGTGATCGACAGCGGCGAACATGTGCTGGGCACGGTGGAGCGTGCAGCGGTGTATCCGCTCGGGTTTCGTACTCGCGCCGTGCATCTGGTGGGCGAGACCTCCGACGGGCAATTTTGGGTGCAGCAACGTGCAATGAACAAGGCTAACGACCCCGGCAAATGGGACACGTTGATGGGCGGCATGGTCACCGCCATCGATACGCTTGAGAGCGCGTTGGAGCGCGAAACGTGGGAAGAGGCCGGGCTGCGACTTCACGATTTGTTCGGCCTAACGTTTGGCGGAATTGTGCAGGTGCATCGCCCCACCACCGACGGCGTCGGCAGCTACATTACGGAGCGCATTGACTGGTATCGAGCCACCATTCCCGCAGATCGCGTGCCGACTAATCAGGATGGTGAAGTGGCGCAGTTTGCCAAAGTGCCACGCGAGTCGATGATGGCGGGAGTCGCCGCCGGAAAATTCACGCTTGAGGCGGGATTGGTCACCGCAGCGGCGTTGGGATATTAGCGGCAGGGTGGGCACCCCGTGCCCACCGGCTTGTGGCGTTTCAACGATTGATGCTGAGCAACAGTTTGGTGGGCACGGGGTGCCCACCCTACACATTAATCCTAAAATTGCAAAACAACGCCAGTAATCGCCCCCACACCGATCATCCACAGCGGATGCAATTTGGTGAACATGAACACAGTGAAGGCCACCGCCGCCAGCAGCCAGGTGCGCCAGTCGGGCATGCCGCGGAAGAGCAGCATGCAGCCAGCGAACATCAGCCCGACCGTGACCGGGGCCAGACCCCGCAGCACCACTTCACGCCACGGATTGGCCTGCAATCTCGCGAACATTTTGGTGACAATAACCATCAACACAAACGGCACAAAACTGATCGCACCGAGCGCTGTCACCGCACCGGCGATGCCCGCCACGTGGTAGCCGAATAGCGCAATGTAGAGGATGTTGGGCCCCGGTGCCACCTGCGCCAGGGCGATGTATCCGGCGAACTCGGTGGTGGTCATCAACCCGCGTGTGTCAACGAAAAAGCGGTGCATATCGGGGATTAGCGGAATGGTGCCACCAATGCACAAAAACGACAGTGACATGTAGAGCAACGCCATGTCGAGCAGTTGATCGCTGCCCTTCAAAGCTTACCTCGCTTCGAGAGCACCACGCCAACCGCGCCGCACACCAGCAGCACCATCGCCATGTGCCAATGCGCAAAAAACGCGAGCGATGCGGAGGCCGCGCAAAGCACGATGCCGAGCGGTCGTTTCCAGAACGGCCCGCCCATTTTGAGCGACATGTACAGCAGGTAGGCGGTGGCCGCCGCCGCCATGCCGGTCATGCCAGATTTCACTTGCGGCAGATGCGCGAACGCGTGATACACCGCGTTTAAGAGCAGCAGGATCATCAACGGCACCACGACGATGCCCGCGAACGCGATCAACGCGCCGGCAATGCCGTGATAGCGGGTGCCGATAAACACCGCGAGATTCACCATATTCGGGCCAGGCACGGCCTGACACACGGTGACGATTTCGGTGAAGTCCGTTTCAGAAATCCATTGCCGATCCTCCACCAGCACTCGACGCCCCCACGGCAGCGCGCCGCCGAACGCGCTGACGCCGATCTGCAGAAAGGCCAGAAAGAGGGCGCGACGCGACGGAACAAACGGCGCGCGCGGCAGCGCAGGAACAGGCGTTGCGATCATCGGTGCAGATGAATCAGTCATGCAACCGATGCTAATGCAGCAGCTTTTCAGCGTGCTGTCACCGTTCTACT
>JAYSUK010000116.1:0-1935 GCA_043719085.1 Burkholderiales bacterium
ATCTACGACAGCTTTGACGACTTGCCCGAAGGGCCGACCGTGAAGGTCTACGCCATTGAGGAGATTGTCGTTGAAAAGCTGCTGGCCTTGAGCGACCGCGCGCGCAATGAACCGCGCGACTTGTACGACCTCTGGTATCTGTTCGGCTCCACCGACTTGCGCGTTGCAGAAATGCGCGCCGAACTCAATGCCAAGTTGGCGCTGCGGCAACGCGTCGTCGCAGGCATGGAGCAGGCAATCGCCGCGAAGGAAGATCGTCTGCGGCGGCTCTGGGCCGCCCGCCTCGCGCACCAGATGAGCCAACTGCCACCATTCGATGACGTTTTTCGAGAAGTGCTGCGGGCGGTTCGCGCTGCCGACTTGCCGAAGGCGGGTGGCTGATCGGTAGCCCGCACAGCAAAGGAAGTCCCATGGCCGATTTGTCCTCCATAGAACGTCGCAAACTGGAACGGCTGCTCCGCATGGGTGGCGGCTACGTACTCGATTTTTCGGACCGCACATTCAGCGAGTTCTTCGAAGAACACACGCGCCGTGACATCGACGCCGCGGTCTACCGCGAGCGCGGTACCTCGAAAGCCAACCGCATGCGCGGATTCTGGATGGTCGAAGGCAACCATCTGGTCGGCAAAGTGATCCAGGCGCTGATCTTGTACGGTCAAGCTGAGAACTGTTTGGGCGACGAGCCAGGATTGACCGACCTGACCGATGATTGCTGGAAAATCGCCAGCCGCATGATGCGCGACACACCCGTCGCCGAGCTGGACGCGCTGACCGCCACGGTTGACGAACGCGATTTCGAAACGGTCGCTCAACACGTGCGCGAAGCCATCGAAAAAAACCAGCCCGAAGCGGCTCTGGACCGGTTGCACACGTTCGTCATCAAATACGTGCGCACACTTTGCGAACAGCGTGGCGTTGAAGTCAACCGCGACAAAGCTTTGCACAGCATTTTCGGCGAGTATGTGAAGCGCCTACGCGACGCTGATCACCTTGAATCGTTGATGACCGAGCGCATCCTGAAGTCCAGCATCTCGGTGCTTGAAGCGTTCAGCGACGTTCGCAACAACAAGAGCCTGGCCCATGACAACCCGATCCTCAACTACGAGGAAAGCCTGCTCATCTTCAACCACGTTGCCAGTTCGATCCGCTTCATCAAATCAATCGAAGCCAAAACGAAACAGGCAATTGCGCCGATAGCGATCACGGCACCCGATGACGATTTGCCGTTCTAGTTTGTCCGTATCGATATTCGACAAAACAGCAATATTTACTGAGCAGTGAATCTTGTTGACCGCCCCCAGGCGTCCCGGCGTCCCGGCGTACCGCCGTCGGGCTCGCGGGCGTTGCCCCGCGCCTCGTGCCGAGTCACGGCCATTCGGCATTGATCCCTGACGCCTCCGGCCCTTTGGGCCTGCGCGCTCCCGCTTGCCGTTGAGGCAGTGGAGTGTGTGTGAGGCGGTCTTGCTGTTCCCTTCAACGTACCACGCCGTTCTCGCCGTCAAGGGCTGCGCGTGCCCTGCCCGCTGGCGTCCATTCGGCCGTCTTCGACCCCTGACTGCTGCGCTGCGCCGTGTTCCTCCGGTTCCGGGCAATTCCGCCCGATTCGGACTGGAGCACGATCATGTCGCAACTTACTCATTCTCTCGATTCTTCCCTTCTCGTTCGCGATGTCACGAGCGACTACCGTCCAGCCAATGCCGACGAGGTGTTGCAGGCTGCGCAGCGTGTGCTCGCAGGACAGATGCGCGACTGCGAAGTCCTGAACTCGCCGCAGGTGGTGCGCGACTTCCTGCGGGTGAAGCTGGGGGCGCTGGAGCACGAGGTGTTCGCCGTCATCCATCTGGACGCACAGAACCGTGTCATCGAATACGTCGAGATGTTTCGCGGCACGGTGAGCCAGACATCGGTGTATCCGCGCGAGGTGGTCAAGGAGTC
>JAYSUK010000117.1:0-47687 GCA_043719085.1 Burkholderiales bacterium
CGATTTGCGCGCTGAACTCAACCTACCGGAACTCCCCTATGAAACGCTGCGCCCCTATGCCACCTACGGCGCGCGCAGCCTTCTCAAAGCGGGCATCGACATGTCGCCAGAACACGCCGAATACGACGACCACCGGCAGCGATTTTTAGCAATTTACGATGAGCGAAAGCTCCGTAAAACGCACCTCTTCACCGGCGTGCTAGAACTGCTCATCGCCCTAGAACGTCGCAACATCAAATGGGGCATCGTCACCAACAAGCACTCGCGCCTAGCCGAGCCGATGATCTTTGAGCTGCTGCGTGACCGAGCCTTCAACCCCGCAGTCGTACTCTGCGGCGACAGCACAACGACGCCCAAGCCGCACCCCGCGCCCCTGCTCCGCGCCGCGGCGGAAGCCAAATTTGACATCGACCGCTGCTGGTATGTCGGCGATGGCGAAAGCGACATCAAAGCAAGCCTCGCCGCAGGCATGACGCCAGTGCTGGCAAGCTACGGCTACGTGCCCGAACTCACCACCGCCCGAACCTGGGGCGCGCACCACGAGATCGATCAGCCGCTGGCTTTGCTCGGGCTCTTACCCTCGGTCACCGCTGGCTGAGCCGCGCAACTCGCGGGCGCATACACCCAACGACGTGGCGCCCCGTTCCTCTCGCCCTCCACGACTACCGAATTGCCGCGTTCAACCCGCGCCAGCACGTCGGTGATGATGGCGTCGGAAGACTTGAGTGGCACGCCGTCAGCTCGGAGCAACAGGTCGCCATCGACAATCGCAAACATCGCTGTGGTGCCACCGGTGCCTTTGGCCCTGATGCCAGCCCCGTTGCTAGCCGCCGTGCCGCCCTCCGTCGTGAACATGCGGGCGAAAGTGGCACGCTCCGCCGTGAGCGCCCTGGCCAGATTGGGCTCGATAAATATGGCGGCACTGCGGTCACTGCCGGTCAAACGACAACCGCCGCCCGGGTTGGCTGCTGGCGCCGCCGCAATCACCGACTTTTTCGCAGGATCGGTGCGAATTCCAAACACGGTCACCCGGGATTCCTGCCCTGCTGCCAGCAACAGCACCGCGTCGCGCTCAACACGAACCAGCCTCTCACCCGAAGGCAGTGCGTCACCCGCCGCCAATGAAAACGAACGCGACGTCGTGCCGCTGGTGGTGACGAAATAGGCACGATTACCCGCCACGCCTACCAATCGCGAATTGGCAACCACCGTCGGGCCAATCACCGGCGCCACATCGAGCTTGGGATTGCTTAAGGCGAACGGTTTCCACAGCGGCAGCCTCGCCATTTGAGCGTCACCCCACAGTCCCAACGCAAGTGCGACGGCCCACCCGGTTAGCCCGGCAGCTAACACAGCCGTGAGCGCTGTGGCCGCCTGTTCAAGCCTATAATTATCAGTTGCCCTGTGCTTCACTGTTCGTCGTTTCGCTAGCGTTTTGATGAGCCGAAATAGCGATTTTGCCCTGAATCCCCACCCGTGAATCCCTACCTCGCCGAACTTAACGAATTCACGTTCACCCGCCTTGCTCGTTTGTTGCAAAGTCGAACGCCGCCCGCGGGTCTCAAGCCGATCAATCTGTCAATTGGTGAGCCCAAGCATCCGACGCCGCAATTTATCCGCGACGCTATGGGCCAGCACACCGACAGCCTGGCGCAATACCCGCCGACCAAGGGCTCTCCGCTGCTGCGACAAACCATTGCTGAATGGGTCAAGCGTCGATTCTCGCTCCCCGCGCTGGATGCGGAGACGCAGGTGTTGCCGGTGGTTGGCACCAAAGAGGCGTTGTACTCGTTCACGCAAACGGTCATCAACCCGCTCGCCAAAAATCCAACGGTGCTGGTGCCCAATCCGTTTTACATGGTGTACGAAGGCGCGGCCCTGCTTTGCGGCGCGAAACCTTATTTCGTCAATTTCAACGCGACGGCTGGCGAATATGCGTGGGACGACATCCCGGACGACGTGTGGCGCGACGTGCAATTAGTGCTGGTGTGTTCGCCCGACAATCCCACAGGTGCTATCACCACTCGGGCGCGCTGGAAGTGGCTGTTTGAGAAGAGTGATCTTTACGGCTTTGTGCTGCTCGCCGACGAGTGTTACAGCGAGATTTATTTTGACGAGGACGCGCCACCGCACGGCGCATTGCAAGTGGCCGCAGAGCTCGGTCGCACCGACTTCCAGCGCTTGGTGGCGATGGGTAGCTTGTCCAAGCGCTCGAATGCACCCGGTTTGCGCTCAGGATTTGTGGCGGGTGACGCTGAGCTCATCGGCAAATTTTTGCATTTGCGCTCGTTCAACGGCTCAGCGATGGCGGGCGTGGTCGCGGCGGCGAGCATATTGGCGTGGAACGACGAGGCGCATGTGGTGGCCAATCGTACAGCCTACGCCAAAAAATTTCGTGAATTGTCACCCCTACTCGCCAAACATTTGCCGGTGACGGTGCCCGAGGCGGCGTTTTATTGGTGGGTGCCGATTCCTGCGCAGTTCAACGGGGATGACGCAGCCTTCACCTGCGCGCTGTACGAGGCCACCGGCGTCACGGTGATCCCCGGCTCGTATCTGTCGCGGGTGGCTGCCAACGGCGTCAATCCCGGCAGCGGCTACATCCGTATCGCACTGGTGTCCGAGTTCGATGAATGCCTTGAGGCGGTCAATCGAATGTGCGAATTTTTTGAAGATACTGTTCAATAGGATGGGTTACTTCTCTCGTCGTTCCTGCGTAGACAGGAACCCAGCGACTTCGCGTGGCGCACAACGATCTGAACTCTCCCAAAGACACTGGACCCCTGCCTTCGCAGGGGCGACGAAATTTTTTAGGTAGAAAACAATGTCTGAACAGTTACAAACCATCATCGACGCCGCGTGGGAAAACCGCGCCAGCCTCTCGCCTGCGAATCCGCCCAAAGAAATCGCTGATGCGGTGGAATCGGTGATTGCTGATCTGAACAAGGGCCGTCGCCGCGTTGCCGAAAAGTTCAACGGCGAGTGGATCACTCATCAGTGGCTTAAAAAGGCCGTGTTGCTGTCGTTCCGCTTGCAAGACAACGCAATCGTGAAGGCCGGAGATCTGGCCTTCTACGACAAAGTACAAACCAAGTTCGCGCACATGACAGCTGAACAGGTAGGCGCGACGGGCGTTCGCGTAGTGCCTCCTGCGGTTGCCCGTCGCGGCAGTTATCTAGCGAAAAATGTGATCCTGATGCCCTCCTTCGTCAACATCGGTGCGTATGTCGACGAAGGCACAATGGTTGATACTTGGGCCACCGTCGGCTCCTGCGCGCAGATCGGCAAGAACGTGCATCTATCTGGCGGCGTAGGCATTGGCGGCGTGCTGGAGCCGTTGCAGGCCAACCCAACCATCATCGAAGACAACTGCTTCATCGGTGCTCGTTCGGAGGTAGTCGAAGGCTGCATCGTTGAAGAAAACTCCGTGCTCGGCATGGGCGTGTACATTGGCAAAAGCACCAAAATTTACAACCGCATGACTGGCGAAATCAGCTACGGTCGCATCCCCTCCGGCTCCGTCGTGGTGTCAGGCAGCATGCCGCAAGGCAAAGACCGCGAATACAGCCTATATTGCGCCGTCATCGTCAAGCAGGTAGACGCCCAGACTCGCTCCAAAACGAGCATTAACGATCTACTGCGCGGCGACTAATGTCGGTCAATATCAAATCGCCCGAAGACATTGCGGGCATGCGCGAAGCCGGACGGCAAACCGCGGAAATTCTCGACTTCATCACGCCCTATGTAAAGATCGGCGCGACCACCAACGAGCTCGATACGCTGTGCCACTCGTTCATGATCGACACGCAAAAAGGCATCGCAGCGAACGTGAATTACACGCCGCCCGGTCACACGCCATTCCCGAAATCAATCTGCACGTCGGTCAATCATGTCGTTTGCCACGGCATTCCGGGTGACAAGAAATTGAAAGATGGCGACATCGTGAACATCGACGTCGCGATGATCGTCAACGGCTACTTTGGTGACACCAGCCGCATGTTCTTCGTCGGCAAACCGAGCATCGCGGGAAAGCGTTTGACCGAGGCCACTTACGAGGCGATGTGGCGTGGCATTCGCGTCGTTAAACCCGGTGCAACACTCGGCGATGTGGGGCACGCCATTCAAAGTTATGTTGAGCCGATGGGCTTCTCGGTGGTACGCGAATTTTGCGGTCACGGTATCGGCAAAAAATATCACGAAGAACCACAGGTGTTGCACTACGGCAAACCCGGCACCGGTATGCGATTGTTGCCGGGCATGATGTTCACCATTGAGCCGATGATCAACGCGGGTCGTCCTGGTATTCGCACTTTGGCCGACGGCTGGACTGCGGTGACTGCGGATCACAGTTTGTCAGCACAGTGGGAGCACACGATACTCGTCACCGACACCGGCTATGAAGTCACCACGGTGTCTGCCGGTACACCACCGCCGCCTGCTTAATCACCGATTTCGACGCCCATGCCGGTCGCACTTGCCGAACTGCGGCGCACCTACCAGGCGCATCGTGCGCTGTTGTTCGACGCGTTGCAATCGGTCGAGCAGATAGACGCCGCGCTCAAGGCGCATGCGCTCGCTGTCGACGACGTGCTCATTCAGCAGTGGCATAAGCACGGCCTGCACCTAACGCAAATGACGTTGCTGGCCGTGGGTGGCTATGCGCGATTCGAGCTGTTTCCGCATTCTGATGTGGACATTTTGCTGCTGCATAACGGTGCCGACGTGGCGTCGATTCCGGGGATTGAGAGCTTTCTGAGCGAAGCGTGGGATTTGGGCTTTGAGGTGGGGCACAGCGTGCGGAGCGTTGACGAATGCATCACCGAGGCGCGGGCGGATGTCACCGTAGCCACCTCGCTACTGGAGCGGCGCAGCATCGTCGGCGCGCCCGACAATCCGCACGCGCTGGATCAGCGCTGGCAGCAGTCGTTTGACGTTGAGCACTTCGTCAAAGCCAAGCGCTACGAGCAGCAACAGCGCTACGCGCGCTTCGAGGACACGGCCTACAACCTCGAGCCCAACATCAAGGAAAGCCCCGGCGGTTTGCGCGATGTGCAGATGGTTTTGTGGATTTCACGCGCTATTTCAGGCGCGTCAACGCTCAATGCGTTAGTTGAACAGGGCTACCTTACTCGGCACGAGTGCGACGCGCTCAGCCGCGCCTATGCTCAGGTGAAATTTCTGCGCGCGCGGCTGCACCTGCTCGCCCGTCGTCGTGAAGACCGACTCGTCTTTGAGCTGCAAAACAGCATGGCCGAGAGCCTCAATGTGACCGCCGTCAGCGGGCTGCGCGCCTCTGAAGTGCTGATGAAGCGCTACTACCAATCCGCACGGCAACTGAGATTGTTTAACGATATTCTGATCGATGCGCTCACCAGTAACCACCGGGCAGCGAAAGTAGCCATTGGCGGAACGCCGTTCGCGGCTTGCGACGGCAAACTCGATCTCACTTCGAGTGCTTCAAACCTGTCGCCTCTTGAAATTTTGCAGGCGTTTCGTCTGCAATATCAAGACCGCGTTTACTCGAGCTTCACCCCCGCACTGAGGCGAGCCATTGTGCGCTCGGTGCAGACATTCCCGCAGGACGCGTTTGATAACGAGGCCTGTCGCACGCTGTGCGTAGATTTTTTGCGCAGCGGTCACGGCGTGTATCACGCATTGAAAGCGATGAACGAGCTGGAAGTGCTGGGCCGATTAGTACCGCCGTGGCAGCGCATTATTGGCCAGATGCAGCACGACCTATTTCACGTATACACCGTGGATCAGCACATCCTGATGGTGCTGCGAAACATGCGCCGTTTTGCCGATCCGGCGCACTCGCATGAATACCCGCTGTGCAGCGAATTAATGCAGGATTTCCCGGAGCGGGAACTGCTGTATCTCGCATGCATCTTTCACGACATCGCAAAAGGCCGCGGCGGAGATCACTCGCAACTGGGCATGCAGGACGCAGTGCACTATTGCACCCAACTGGGATTGCCCGCGGCACAGGTTGAACTGGTGTCATGGCTGGTTGAGCATCATCTCACCATGTCGAGCTTCGCGCAAAAACGCGACATTTCAGATCCAGCCGTCATTCGCGAGTTTGCGCACATGGTTGGGACAGAAAAGCGATTGCTTGCGTTGTATTTGCTGACGGTTGCCGACATTCGTGGCACCAGCCCCAAAGTGTGGAACAACTGGAAGGCACGTTTGCTTGAGCAACTCTTTCGCACCACGCGTCGCGTGTTTACAGCGGCGGGCGAAACCAGCGTGTTTGATGCCTTAGCGGATCGCCTGCTTGAAGCTCGGCGACTATTGGCGCTTTACGCCATCGATCTCGAGCGTGCGGAGAAGTTTTGGCGAAGCCTCGATTCAGTGTATTTGCAGCGCCACACCGCCGACGAAATTGCCTGGCATGCGCGAAACCTTTTTTTCCGCCTCGACACCGACAAACCGGTGGTCCGCACACGACTGATGCCCTCGGGTGAAGGCTTGCAAATCATGGTGTACGTGAAAGATCGCGAGGAGCTATTTGCACGTGCCATGAACGTGTTGGCTCGGCTCAACTTCTCGGTCCTAGACGCTCGGGTTCACACCTCTAAAACAGGGTATGCAATTGACACTTTCACGGTGGTTAATCCAAGTTCGGCCAGCCTTGCGTACCGCGATGTCCGCCAACTGCTAGAACACGCCATCACCGAAGCGCTCACCGAAACCGCCCCACTCACCAAGGCGCTGCTCGGCAAAGCCACCCGGCAGCAGCGCCACTTCCCGATTGCGCCAACCATTGAAATTTCCGGTGACGAACAAGGCCAGCGATTTGTTCTGGAAATTGTCGCTGCTGACCGAACGGGCCTGCTCGCACGAATCGCTGAGGTGCTTTCGCATCGGGGTGTCGCGATTCAAACCGCGCGGATCAACACGCTCGGCGCGCGCGCAGAAGACATTTTTGTAGTGTCCGGTGGACGACTCGCTGAGGAGTCAACCCGAATTGCACTTGAAACAGAGCTGGCAGAAGCGCTCGTCTGATTTAGTGCACCGATTGCGATACGGCCCCCCTGCGTATGGGAGGATTGCATGCCGAGACGCCCACACACAGCAAACCCGCGACTTTAGCGACAACGCTCTACGTTGACCGAGTACCGTTCCTGCAATGCGAGCCTTGCGTACGGACGGCTCGCAGCACGCCACAACGGTCCCCCGCAAACAGCGGCGGTCAATGTTCCGGTGGCTCCGCTCACAGAAAGGTATTCATGACAAAACCCAAATCTAGCACTGCAGACGACCTTCGCGGCGTGAGCAAATTAGCGATTGACGCCACCACGGGAGTCACCGATCTGGTTGAAGCGATGCATCGCAACATTGCGCGCATTCCCGGCATCACGCCGTCGCTTGAAAACGGTCGTACCGATGGCATTACCGGCTTCGTTTATCGCACCGTGCGCGGCGTCACCCATGTGGTTGGCGGTGGCATCGATGCGGCGCTCGCGCTCGCCTCACCGATATTCGGCAATTTCACCGATGTGCCCGCCCGTGATGCAGTGCAGTCAGCGCTGAATGGGGTCCTCGGTGACCACCTCGTTGCAACGAACAACCCACTGGCGATCACCATGCAATTTCGCCGCGATGGCGAAGCGCTCACGCTGGGCAGAGATGCGCTATCGGACGCAATCCCCAACGCGACGGGCAAGCTGCTCGTGCTCGTCCACGGCCTGTGCATGAATGATCGTCAATGGAACATGGCGCGCCAAGACGGTACGTCGCACGATCATGGCGCTGAATTGCAAAAGGACTTGGGCTACACCGCACTTTATCTTCGCTACAACACCGGGCTGCATGTTGCGGAGAACGGCAAAGCCTTCGCCGCCGCGCTGGAAGCGCTATTGGCCGCGTGGCCAGTGAAGGTGAAAGAACTCTCGATCGTCGCCCACAGCATGGGCGGCCTCGTCACGCGCAGCGCTCGCCATTACGCGGGTGAAAATGTGCACGCATGGCCAAAACTGTTGAAGAAAATTGTCTTTCTCGGCACGCCGCATCAGGGCGCACCGCTAGAGCGCGGCGGTCACTGGATCGACATCATTCTGGGTGCAACGCCGTACGCGTCGCCTTTCGCCAAGTTAGGTAAAGTGCGCAGCACCGGTATCACCGATCTGCGCTATGGCAGCGTGGTGGACGACTCCGATAACAACCATGTCGTGTTGCCTTTGCCTGCCAAAGTCAAATGCTTCGCCATTGCTGGAACGACCGGCCAACAAAATGGCGACCTGCAAGATCGCTTGCTCGGTGACGGACTGGTGCCGCTGGCCAGCGCGCTCGGCGAACATCGCGACTCAGCGCTTTCGCTGAGCTTCCCGCCAGATCGCAAAGTAATTTTGTACTCAACCAATCACATGCAATTGCTGAGCGCCGCGCCTGCGTATGACGCGGTGAAAGCGTTTCTCACGTAGGCTCGCGCTCCGTGTAACGCGCGGCAATAAGCGTATGCTGCACCCGTCCGAACAACTAGGAGTGCAACCATGACCCTCTGCCCTATCGCCATTGCAGTTAGCTGCAAAAAATGCCCGGCATTCTCAGTCTGCCCACTAAAAAGCTCGATTGGCGACTACAAGGTCGAGGGAAAAGGCTCTGACAGCAAGGCGCACACGGAGAAAAAGTAGTCAGCGACTTGTACAACTCACGGTGCCGCGCAACGCGAGGTGCGCAGTTCTACTATTTTTCGTAGCATAGGGCTCGCTCAACTTGGGAGACCCACATGCGTCGAACGCATCCATTTTTTACGCGCCTGCTAGTCGCTGTCGCGACGGCCGGCTCGCTCGCTGCGACCAGCACCCTTGCGCAAGCGCCGGCGACCCCAGTGGCTAAATCCACCGAGTGCACGGCCAGCCTAAAGCTTTGCTACTGTGTGGCCGACGAGTTCAAGCCGGTCATCGAGGCCAAGGTGGCGTTCTACCGGCAACAGATTGCCGACGCACGCACCAACGGCAAAGCGGTCGCCTATATGAGCCTGCCGCTATCAACGCTCGGCGGCGGTTTTTTTGACGTTAACACGGAAGTCGCCAAGAAAACCAAGGATCGCATCGAGACACGCTTTGGCAGCAACGCGGTGTGGGTGCTAAATCCCGGCACCAAAGAGTCAGACCTTGTAGCCCCATCGGGCCTGCGTGGCAGCAATGACGACTACATGCTGATGTGGACGCGCATTCTGGAAGGCGTCAAGGGCATGGGCGAGGACTTCGATTTCGTCTACTTCGTCGGCCCGTCTGACTTCGGAGCGTACTTTGGCTTCAACGGCACGGCCGATATGGAAAAGGTCAACGCGTTCTACGACGAGCGGATCAAGACCGACAAGGGCCTGCAACGTGAAGTAGAACGTGGCCGAGTCAATAAGACGGCGTTTCGCAATTACTACGGGCTGAAGGGCTCGATCACCGTGAGCAATGGCGCGCACGAGGAATGGAACATCTTCCGTACGTTGAATGAGCGTCGCCGTGCTAACAAAGACTACGGCATCGGCAATCAGATCCCGATGCTGTTCGACGGCGCGGCGGTTGCACCCGCAACGGCTGAAATCCCGAACACGCCGGGCATCAGTGGTTCCTGCAAAATTAGCTAACCAGCCCCGCGCTTCGGCAGTCTGCCTAGCTACTTGCGTGGCGCGCTGACCACCAGATAGATTCCGGCGAGCGTCACCGACATCCCCGCCAGCACTAACCACGGCAGCGACTCGCCGAACAATAGCCAAGCGAAAATGGCGGTGAGCCCCGGCACCACATACATCGCGCTAGTCAGCCGCGTCACCGACCCGCTGCGCAGCAGGTAAAACATGATCGAGATGCCAACGCCTGAGAGTACGAACACGCTCCAAAACATGGCAAAAATAACCTCCGACGTCCAGCGAATGGCAAAGCGCTCGTACGCGAAAACAAACGGCAGTGTCGCGAGCGTGGCCGCAGAAAATTGAATCACCTGTCCGGTTCGCAAATCAAACTGCGGCACGAAGCGCTTTTGATACAAAACGCCGATGGTCGTGCCCAACAACGCAGCGAAGCAAAGCAGCGTTGGCACGCCAAGCATTGCAGACAGTGCCGAATCACCCAGCTTCGCAGCCAACACAATCAACACCCCCGCAAATCCGACGCCCACTCCTATCGCCTGACGCATGCTCACGCGCTCACCCGTCCAGTGCGCAAAACACGCAGTCAGCACGGGTTGCAAATTCACGATCAGCGCCGCAACACCTGCCGACAAACCCATTCGGATCGCCACCCACACACCGCCAAGATACAGCGCCTGAATCAGCACCCCTGCTACTGCAATGTGCAACATATCGCGTCGGTTCGGCCACTTGGCGCGGCTCGCCAACGCGAGCGCCAGCATCAGCAGCACGACACCGATGTATCGAAGCACAAGAAAAGAAAGCGGCTCAGCGTCCGTTGCCGCCAATTTGGCAACGATGTAACCCGAGGCCCAGACGATGATGAAAGCAGGAACGGCTGCGCGCGCGGCAAGCGAAGTTTTAAGCATGCGGAGATGCTAGCGACTACGAGATCACCCGCTCGCGCTGCGGTTCAATCGTCAACGCAACTATGCCTCGCAGAATGAGCGCTGTGCTAGCCCTTGACCGCGCCCGCCGTCAATCCGCTGATCACTTGCCGTGCAGCGAGAAAGGTGAACAGCAGTGGCGGCAACGCAATCAGCGTGGCAAGCGCCATAAGCTTGCCCCACTCCACACCAAGGTCGGTCACAAAAAGCGATGCTGCTACGGGCAACGTTCGTGTGGAGCGATCCGTGAGCACCAGCGCCAGAATGAACTCGTTCCACGCGATTCGGAAGGTGAAAATTGCAGCGGCCGCAAGACCCGGTCGAATCAGCGGCAGCACGATCTTGAGAAACACTTTCCACGGCCGACAACCATCAATCGCGGCGGCCTCTTCCAGCTCAACGGGCACCTGCAACACAAAGCCGTAAAGCAACCAAATGGTGAATGGCAGGTTGACCGCTACGTAGAGCAGGATCAGGCCGTACAGCGAGTTGGTGAGCTTCCAGTCGCTCCAGATCATGAACACTGGCACGGCGATCACGGCCAACGGCACGGTGCGCAGCATGAGCGTGGTGTAGGCCATCGCCTTTCGGCCCGCAAACGAAAACCTCGCCATGCCGTATGCTGCCATGCACCCGATCAACAGCGTGAGCGCCGTGGCGACCACGCCAACGATGAGCGAATTGACCATGTATCGGCCAAAGTTCGAATCAAAAATCACGTCGTGATAGTTCGAAAGCGTTGGCACGAAGAAGAAGTTGAGCCCGGTCGTAAGCGTTTGTGACTGCGTTTTGAACGACGTCAACACCATCACGGCGATGGGTCCAATGCACAGCACGGCAAGGAACACGAGCGCAGCGTAGCGAGCGGCGACCTGCGTTGCTTTAGAAGAGACGGGGCTCATCGATCTGCCTCATTGCTCTTGAGCGGGTTTGACAGCCGCAGTGCCAGCCATGTGAGGATCATCACCACGATCAGTAGCAGCACAGAGATGGCCGACGCCGCGCCGAGCTTTTGCCCGATGAACGCGGTTTTATAAATGTGCATGGAGAGCACTTCCGTCGAATCGCCCGGCCCGCCGAACGTGAGCACGTAGATCACCTCGAGCACTCTGAACGCGTCAATCAAACGCATCACCAGCGTGATGGCCAGCACATGCGCAATCATCGGCAGCTTCACACGTAGCGTGGTCGTCCACCAGCGCGCGCCGTCAATGCGAGCGGCCTCCAGCACGCTGGTGTCGACGTTGGCGAGGCCTGCCATCACCATGATGAACACGAACGGTGTCCACTGCCAGATGTCGGCGATGATGATCGCTGCGAAGGCCAGCGACTCGTCCGCCAACCACCCCTTTGCGGCCACACCAAACACTCCGAGCACCGCGTTAATCAAGCCAAATTGCGCGTCAAACAAGTAGCGCCACGTCATGCCCACAGCAATCGGCGCGACCATCATCGGCAATATGAACAGCGTACGAAACGCCGCCATGCCGCGCAAATTTCCCTCCAGCGCAAGCGCCAACCCGATGCCCAAGAGCATCTCGGCGCTAACCGCAATCGCGGCAAATTTAAGTGTGGTCCACAAGCTGCGCCACACCGCAGGATCAGTCCACGCGAGCACGAACGAATCCCACCCCACCCACTTCGCATCAGACCACGGCGTGCCCATGCTCCAGTCGAAAAAACCAAGGCGAATGGCCGACAGCACGGGATACAAGCACGCCGCCGCCATGATGATGACAGCGGGGCCGACAAAGAGCCATGCGGTGCGGGTGTTATGGGTCATGATTTTTGGCGATGAGTCGTTGGGTTTACTCCCTCTCCCCGGAGGAGAGGGTTGGGGAGAGGGACACGGCGCACTATCCAATTTGGGATGGAACACATCCACCCTCTCCCCCGCCCTCTCCCCCGCCGGGGGACGGAGCCAAACACTATGCCTTCAAATACCCACCCCGCTTCATGATGTCGGTGACTTTCGGCGCGATGCCGTTTAATGCCTCTTCCGGCGTTTTCTTGCCCGTAAGCGCTTCGGACACCGCTACACCCAGCGCCTGAATGTTGATCTCGTCCCACTCCGGGATGATTGGACGCCAATCAGGATCGACGTATTTCAACTGCTCTTTCAGGATGGCGAAGTCCGGGAACTGCTTCAGGATGTCGGCGTTGTTCAGCGTTGACATGCGCGTCGCATTGCCACCAGCTTTGGTGACTTTGAGGTCAGCGTTTTTCGAAGTGAGCCATTGCATCAGCAAAAACGCCGCGTCTTTATTCTTCGCATTCTTTGGAATCGCCAGCCCCAAGCCGCCCGATTGCGAAGCGTATTTTTGCGCCTTGGGATGCAACGCATAACCGACCTTGCCAGCAATTTTCGACTTCGCGGGATCGTTGACTTGCCCCATGATCACGATGGAGTCGAGATACATCGACGACTGCCCTTGCAGGAAGGCGTTCATCATTTCGCCTTGCCCAAAACCGGCAATTCCGGTGGGGCCGGTGTCGACCACTTCCTTCAAAAAGCGAAGCGCGTCGAAGCCTTCTTTTTTGTTGAAGGTCAGGTTCCAGTTGTCATCAAACACCTCGCCACCCATCGGATTCAGGTGCAGCAGCCATGCGTGCACGCACTGGTGTCCGGCCTGCCCGCGCGAGGTGAGCGCGCCGATGCCTTCCTTTTGCTTGAGTGGGGCCAGCAGTTTTTGAAACTCGTCGTAAGTGGTGGGCGGCTTGAGATTGTGCTTCTCAAAAATATCTTTGCGATACGCGAGCACCGAGGTCTCAGCCCCGTAAGGAAGGCCGTACAACTTGGCACCGGGGCCGGGCAGATAGCCTTTTCGGCCACCGACTAAACCGAGGTTTTCAAGGTAGCCCTTGACGATGTCGTTCATGTCGTAGGTGGCGTCGGCGAGCGCTGCGTTTTTGAAATACGGCTCAAGCTCAACGATCAAATTCTTTTTTACGTATTCGCCCTTCCACATCACGATGTAGCAAGCCAGGTCGTAGTCGCCTTGCGGCTTGGCCATCTCAAGCAACTGCTTTTCTTTCATGCGGCCAATAGCGATTTTGTCGAGCTCAACCTTGATGCCCGTTTCGGCCGTGAACTCGGGCAACAGCTTGGTCATCGCGTCGTAATGCGGATGCGCGGGGATGTTCATCACCACCGTTTGCCCGCGATATTTAGCGTAACGATCCTGCGCCCACACGCCCTGAATCAGCGGAAATTGCGCAGCTGAAAGGATGCCGGCTATGCCACCGGCTTTAAGTAATTCGCGTCGTTTCATGGTTGCCTCCTTTGGCGGTTTATTTCAGTAACTTTTGCTAAGCGGCTGTCCGCAACCGTGTCGCGGCAGAGCCGCTCCTACAGTGCTTTCAAATTGAGCTGCGTTGTGGCGTCGAATACGTGTACATGCTCAGGCGCTACGACCAGATGCACCATCTGGCCCGCGCTGTGGCTGTGATTGCCGGTGACGACTGCGGTGACCGATGCGTTGCCCACGGTGCCAGTCAACACCGTTTCTGTGCCCAAATATTCGGTGACGGCAACGTTCAACGCGATGGTGTCACCGCCCGCTTCCGCCAGCCGCAACCCCTGCGGACGAATGCCCACAGTAAGCGCCGCGCCTGCGACTGCGTTGATTCCATTCGGCAAGATGATGTGCGTTTTATTCGCAACGAGCGTTGCCCCGTGTGCGCCATCGGCAATGGCTGGCAGCAAGTTCATTCCCGGTGAGCCAATAAATCCTGCGACAAAAATATTGCGTGGAAGGTTAAAAACGTCTTCGGGTGAGCCAACTTGTTGAATCACGCCGCGATCCAGAATTACGATGCGATCGGCGAGCGTCATCGCCTCAATCTGATCGTGCGTTACGTACACCGTGGTTTTGCCGAGCCGCTTGTGAAGCAGCGCCAGCTCCACGCGCATTTGTGCACGCAGCTTGGCGTCGAGATTAGACAGCGGCTCGTCGAACAGAAACACGCTCGGCTCGCGCACAATCGCCCGACCCATCGCGACCCGCTGACGCTGCCCACCCGACAGCGCCTTGGGCTTCCTCTCCAGTAGCGGCTCAATGCTCAAAATGCGCGCGGCATCGAGCACGCGTCGATCAATCTCCGCTTTGGGTGTTTTGGTGAGGGAGAGCGCAAAGCTCATGTTTTCAGCCACCGTCATGTGCGGATACAGCGCGTAGCTCTGAAACACCATCGCGATGTTGCGCTCGTCGGGGCGGGCCTGCGTGACGTCCCGCCCATCAATGCGGATGCTGCCCGCGCTGACCTCCTCAAGGCCGGCAATCATGCGTAGCGTGGTTGATTTTCCGCAGCCCGATGCGCCCACCAACACGATAAATTCGCCTGCGTGAACCGCCAGATCAATGGCCTGCACGATCAGGTTGTCACCGAATCGCTTGGACACGCCCAAGAGCTCAAGCCCAATAGTCGCCGCCGTCATTGCATCCCCTTGTTTCGCTTAGCTGCCTGTCCATCCGCCTCAGGGTCGCCTGCATGCACCGATGCGGTGTATCTGCGCACACCCCACCCAATCGGCGCGCGAGCAATGCCCGGTAAATCAGCGCGCAGGCCCCATATCGTCTGATAGGTGTCGACGCAGCGACCGGCGCGCTGCCAGCGCAGCAAGGCCACGAGCAACACGCCCCACCACAGCACGATCATCAACACCATCCAGCGCGGCGCATCCGCTAACCAGAACCCTAGCAGGGTCACCAACCATGCCACGAGCAAGGTGAGCCACCCCAATGATTTATGCACGCGTTCAAAAGCTAGTCGTCGCGGCGTCATGTCGTAATGATCGCCGCGCATTTTCGTATCGGTCGGTCCGCCTTTGCTGCCGCGCATCAGGCCGTGCATGACCTGTGCAACGAGTGCTGCAACCACCGCCCAGCCAAGCCACCCGTGAATGCGCTCTGCCCGCCAAGGGCCTGCCGTGGTGGCCGAATTCCAGGCCAGTGCGATAGCAACGAGCGTGAGCAACGTTGCAAACGTCTGTAAGCCACGGTGTGCATTCCACCAGCGCTTATCGTCGAGCGCGCGCGGAAAGTCCTGCTGTGGAGCAATCTTCCAGTAACGCGCCCAGAGTAGCGCCACCGGGGCCAGCACCGACCACGCGAGCACCATTAGCCGCCCGTGCCACGCCAGCGCCGAGTCAATCTGATGCGACGTTGCGCCCGACAACGAAGCGAGCCACCAGTCAAGCACGGCGAGCCCAGCCCGCACCCACGGTGTTTAGTCGAATGCGATAGAGAGAGGTTGAGGCGACGATGTAGAGCTCATTGCCAGCCGTTCCGCCAAACACGCAATTGGCAACTTTTTCGGGAACCGGAATCTTTCCCAACAGCGTGCCATGAGAACCAAACACCTGAATGCTGTCCTCGGAACTCACATACAAACGCCCCACTGCATCCAGCCGGAAACCATCCGGCAAACCGGGATTCACCTCCGCAAACAGGCGACCGTGGGTGAGGCGCCCGTCGACGGTGACGTCGAACACATGGATGTGATGATTGCCATTTGCATCGTGCGAGGCGGATGTGTCAGTCACGAAAAGCTTCGTCTCATCCGGCGAAAACGCCAGCCCGTTAGGCTTGGCAAAGGTGTCCGCCACCACGCGCAGGCCATCCGTGCCTGGGTCGAAACAAAACACGTAACAGTGGTCATCCAGCTCGCTATCGGCCTTGTAGCCCTCGCAGTCACTTAGGATGCCGTAGCTCGGGTCGGTAAACCAGATCGTGCCGTCGGATTTCACGACGACATCATTAGGCGAATTCAGGCGGCGGCCCTGATACCGATCCACCAGCACCGTCACAGTGCCGTCGTGTTCGGTGCGCGACACACAGCGTCGCCCGTGTTCGCAAGTAATGATGCGGCCTTCGAGATCAAGCGTGTTGCCGTTCGCAAAATGCGATGGCGAACGAAACGTTGTCATACCGTGAGCCCCGCTCCACGCCAGCATGCGGTTGTTGGGAATATCGCTCCAGACCAGTGTTTGCGAAGGCTCAAGCCACACCGGGCCTTCGCTCCAGATAGCCCCGGTGCAAAGCCTCTCTAGCGCCGCATCTGGCGGCACAATGGGTTGAAAACGCGAATCAAAAGCGAGGCTTGACAAAGGTGCAACTGGTAACAACAACGCTCCATTTACGAGCGTGTAGTTCGCCGTAGTTCAAGGGTTTTCGCGCTAGTCACCCGCCGCAGAGGAGAGCCCCTACGCACCTTCGCCAGATTGAGACGCATACGCGATGGCGTGCTGGGACGTCGGATCAAACAAGACCGCAGCGCTGACGTCTATGGCCAATTCGGCGGTATCGCGCCCCAAGACAGCGTCGGGATGCAAGCGACACACACAGCGCACGCCGCCGAGCGTGGTGAAAACCAGGGTGTCAGCGCCGGTGGACTCCGCAAAGTCAACCGGCACCTTTAAGGGCCGGCCCCTGCCCTGCATGCGGCTGGCGTCCGTGATGTGCTCCGGGCGCAAACCGAGCAACACCGAGGTGCCACGTTCCGGAATTGCCCGCAAGTCTGACAAATTGAAGCCCAGCAACGGCAACCGCGCAACTCGCTTAGTCGATTCATCGACGCCCCCGCCCACCGAGAATTCAGCACACAGCTCGCCATCGTTGACCGCTAGCGTGGCCGGGATCAAGTTCATCGGGGGCGAGCCCATGAAGCTCGCAACGAACGTGTTCACTGGTTTGCTGTAGATCTCGTCCGGCGTGCCGAACTGCTGCACCACCCCATCTTTCATCACCGCGATTTTGTCGCCGAGCGTCATCGCTTCGATCTGGTCGTGCGTGACATACACGGTGGTGATGCCAAGGCGCTTGTGCAGCAACTTGATTTCGCTGCGCATCTCAACACGCAGTTTGGCATCGAGGTTGGACAGCGGCTCATCAAACAGAAAAATTTGCGGCTCACGTGCAAGGGCGCGGCCCATCGCGACGCGCTGACGCTGACCGCCGGAGAGCTGCGCAGGCTTGCGGTCCAGAAGTGGTTCGATTTGCAGCAACTTTGCGACGCGCGCAATGGTTGAGTCCTGTTCAGCTCGCGGCACTTTGCGCAACGACAGTCCGAAGGCGATGTTTTCGCGAACGTTCATGGACGGATACAGCGCATAACTCTGAAACACCATCGCAATGTCGCGATCTTTGGGTGGCAGGTCGTTGACGCGCTTTCCGCCAATGGTGATCTCGCCCTCGGTCACCGTTTCAAGCCCCGCGATCATGTTGAGCAGCGTGCTCTTGCCGCAACCCGAGCCCCCGACCAGAATCAGAAATTCGCCGTCGGCAATGTCAAGATTGATGCCCTTCAGAACTTCGACGTTTTTGCCGTAGGTCTTGCGAATATTGTGGATACCCAGACTCGCCATGAACGCCCCTTAACCCTTGACTGCGCCGGCGGTCAGCCCGCGCACAAAATATTTGCCTGCGACGATATACACAAACAGCGTCGGCAATCCTGCGATGATGGCTGCAGCCATGTCGACGTTGTATTCCTTGACACCCGTCGACGTTCGTACCAGATTGTTCAGTGCCACGGTTACGGGCTGTGAATCTGCGCCTGCGAACACCACACCGAACAAAAAGTCATTCCAGATTTGCGTGAATTGCCAAATTACACAGACCATGAAGATCGGGCCGCTGATGGGCAGCAAGATGCGCCGGAAAATCACGAAAAATCCAGCGCCGTCGACGCGCGCTGCCTTGATCAATTCGCCGGGAACACCGAGGTAATAGTTGCGGAAAAACAGCGTCGTAAATGCGAGCCCGTACACCACATGAACAAAGATCAAACCGAATACCGAATCCGAGAGACCGATGGCTCCCAGCGTACGCGCCATTGGCAGCAACACCACCTGAAACGGAATGAAGCAGCCGACTAACAGCATGGTGAACAAAGCATCCGATCCGCGAAAACGCCAGTGCGTGAGCGCGTATCCATTCAGTGCGCCGACCAGCGTTGAGATCAAGACTGATGGAATAGTCATCACCAGCGAGTTCAGAAAAAAAGGTTTCAAACCGTCGCAGCGAACGCCGGAACAAGCGCTGCCCCAGGCTTTTAGCCATGGCGCCAAGGTCGGTGCGTGCGGTGCCGCGATCAGACTGCCATCGCGAATTTCATCAAGTGTTTTGAACGATGTGGAAAGCATCACCCACATCGGCGCAAGCGCGTAGAGCGCGGCGAGCAGCAGGATGCCGTACAGAAATGCGCGTGAAACGACGTTCATCGATCCCGCCCCGCTCTGGCCTCGGCATACATCAGCGGCACCATCACCGCCATAATCGTCATCAGCATCATCACAGCACTCGCGGCACCCACGCCCAACTGTCCACGCGTGAATGAAAACTGATACATAAAGATCGCTGGCACGTCGGACGAGGTGCCCGGCCCGCCACCGGTCAGCGCCATCACAAGGTCAAAACTCTTGATCGCGATGTGCGCGAGGATTAACGTGACTGAGAAGAACACCGGACGCAAACTCGGGATGATGATACGCCGATAAATTGTTGGCAACGATGCGCCATCAACCTGTGCCGCCTTGATGATTTCGCTATCGACGCCACGCAAACCCGCGAGAAACAAGGCCATCGCAAAGCCTGCACTTTGCCACACCCCCGCAATCACGACGGTGTAAATCGCCTTGTCGGGATTCACCAGCCAGTCGAAGCTAAAGCCCGACCAGCCCCACTGTTGCACGATACGCTCAAGACCCAGACCGGGATTGAGCAACCATTTCCATGCGGTGCCGGTAACGATGAACGATAACGCCATCGGATACAGATAGATCGCGCGCAGAAAGCCTTCGCCACGAATTTTCTGATCAAGCAGGATGGCCAGCAACAGCCCGACGATTATGCTGAACGCAATGAACAGTGTCCCAAAGATTGCGAGATTTTTTGCGCTCGTCCAGAAGCGGTCGTTGTCGAACAACTGCTCGTAACGCTCAAGCCCAGCCCACTGCCAATTCGGCAACAAGCGCGACTCGGTGAACGAGAGCGCTATGGTGATCAGGATGAAACCGTAGACAAAGATCAGGCTCGCCGCCAACGTGGGCGACAGGACTAGCTTGGGAAGCCAGCGGTCGGCGGAGGGCATGTTCATAGTCACGATCGCTTCGGAAAGCTCCCTCTCCCTGGGGGGGAGGGAGCCTATCTTGTGCGTAACAGCTAACACGCCTACTTAGTTTTGCTCGCCTTAACCAATGCCGTCACCGCATCCTTGCTCGACATATTCGAATTCATGAACTTGGCGATCACGTCGACAATCGCGCCTTGTGTGGCTGACGGAAGCGCCATGCCGTGCGCAAAGCTTGCGACCAGCGTTCCGCTCTTGGCGGTGCTGTCAAAATCTGCCATTGACTTCGTCGCACACGCATCGAACTTTGCTTTGCTGACACCCGGACGCACCGGGATGGAGCCTTTGTTCAGATTGAATACTTCCTGAAATTCCGAGCTCATAATGGAAGTGGCGAGATCGAGCTGGCCCTTTTTGGCGTCTGCGGCTTTCACATTGAACATCGCAAACGAGTCGACGTTGAACGTGTACGACGCAGCTGTTCCGGGCGCTGCGACGCAGGCGTAATCTTTGCCACTCACCTTGTTAGCCGCTGTGAACTCTCCCTTGGCCCAGTCGCCCATAAACTGCATACCGCCCTTGCCGTTCATGATCATGGCCGTAGCCAGGTTCCAGTCGCGACCGGAGGCGTCTTTGTCAATGTACGTCTTGATTTTGGCGAGTGTGTCGAACGACTTGAGCATGGTTGGGCTGCTCAGCGCGGTCGGATCAAGCTTCACCAACGCATCGTTGTAGAACTTCGCTCCGCCCACACCCAGCACGACCGACTCAAACACTGTCGCGTCCTGCCACGGTTGTCCGCCGTGCGCGATGGCAACCAGTCCCTGCGCCTTGAATTTGTCGGCGAGCGCGAAGAATTCATCGTAGTTAGTCGGTGCTTTACCGCCGGATTTGTTCAGCGCATCCTGATTGATCCACAGCCAGTTTACGCGGTGAACATTAACCGGCGCAGCAACGTAATTGCCCTTGTATTTCATGATGTCGGCGACGGCTTTAGGCAGCAGTTTGTCCCAGTCTTTTGCTGAATCATTGATGACGCCGAGCGCGCCTTCCTTCGCCCATTCCTGAATCGAAGGGCCTTTAATTTGAGCCGCCGCAGGCGGATTGCCAGAAACGACGCGGGCCTTCAGTGCGGTCATGGCAGCGTCACCTGCGCCACCAGCCACGGCGAAGTCTTTCCAGACGTGGCCTTTCGCTTCCATGATTTTCTTAAGCTCCGCGACGGACTTGGCCTCGCCACCGGAGGTCCAGTAGTGCAGCACTTCGACTTCGGCGGCAGTGGCGGCACCCACTATCAGTGAAGCGGCAGCAATGGCCACAACCGTTTTTTTGAGTTTCATGAGTCTCTCCATGGGGTCGAATTGTTAGTAGCGTCGTGTTGTAGTTGTTTGGTTTATCAAGCGCCCGGCAGGGCGTAATCCTTAAACTGCTCGCGCAGCTTGGCTTTCATCATTTTTCCGGTGGCTCCCAAGGGAATGGCCTCGACAAATTGCACGTCATCGGGCACTTGCCATTTGGCGATTTTTCCGTCGTAGAAATTCAGCAGTTCTTGAGCCGTCACCTCAGTATTCGGTTTTTTTACGACCACTAAAATCGGGCGTTCATCCCACTTCGGATGACGAATGCCGATGCAGGCCGACATCATCACAGCCGGATGCGCCATCGCGATATTTTCAACGTCAATCGAGCTGATCCATTCGCCGCCGGACTTGATGACATCCTTGCTACGGTCGGTAATTTGCAGGAACCCGTCGGCGTCAATGGTGCCGACGTCCCCGGTGGCGAAATAGCCATCCCTGTCGACAATGGTGCCGCCCTCGCCCTTGAAATATTCGCTAACGATCCACGGCCCGCGCACCAAAAGATCACCGGACACTTTGCCATCGCGCGCCAGCTCAACGCCCTCGGGGTCCACGATTTTCATGTCAACACCGAACACTGCACGGCCCTGCTTGAGAAGTATTGCGCGCTGCGTGGGCCAGTCGGCGTCGGTGTGCTTGCCCTTGAGCGTGCCGTAGGTGCCAATCGGGCTCATCTCGGTCATGCCCCACGCGTGGTTCACCGTGACGCCGTGCTTGTCGCGAAAAGCATCAAGCATCGCTGGAGGGCAAGCAGAGCCGCCAATCACGGTGCGCTTCATAGTGCTGAGTTTGAGCGCATTGGTCTCCATGTGCGACAGCAACATTTGCCATACGGTAGGCACACCCGCCGAAAAGGTAACCTTTTCCTGTTCAAACAATTCGTAGATGGATTTGCCGTCAAGCTGCGCGCCCGGAAAAACAACCTTCGCGCCCACCATGGGCATCAGATACGGCAAGCCCCAAGCATTGACGTGGAACATTGGCACCACAGGCAGCACCGAGTCGCGCGAGCAGATGCCGATCACGTCGGTGGCGGCTCCCGCCATGGCGTGCAGCATCGTCGAGCGATGGCTGAACAACACACCCTTCGGGTTGCCGGTGGTGCCGCTGGTGTAGCACATGCTGGACGCGCGGTTCTCATCAAACTGCGGCCACGCGTACACGTCTGACTGCGCACCGATCCATGCCTCGTAGCTCAGCAAATTTGGGATGCCGGAGTCGGTCGGCAATTTGTCAGCATCACATAACGCGATGAAGTGCTTAACCGTGGTGAGCTTCGCTGCGACCGCTTTTACTAACGGCAAAAACGTCATGTCAAAGACGAAAACTTCATCTTCGGCGTGGTTCACGATCCACGCCAGCTGATCGGGATGCAAACGTGGATTCACCGTGTGCAGCACGCGCCCCGAGCCCGACACGCCGTAATACAGCTCAAAATGTCGATAGCCGTTCCAGGCCAGTGTGCCGACGCGCGCCGACTGCGGGATTTGCATTGCGTCGAGCGCGTTGGCGATGCGCTTGGCGCGACGATTTACCTCGGCATAGTTGGTGCGGTGAATATCACCCTCAACGCGACGGGAAACGACTTCAGTGTCGGCGTGATAGGTCGCAGCGAATTCGATCACGCCAGAAATCATCAACGGGTGGTGTTGCATCAGGCCTTGCATGGCTCCTCCTTGTGGGTACAAATTGCGCGCGAATCGTCCAACGCACGGCGGTCGACATCAAATGTAGTGGATAGTCGTGGGCACACTGCGCGGAATTTTGCGCGCGTGCTTTGAATTATCAGCTTTTTGCCAAAACCCCTATCCACTATGGACTAGACGATCAAAATACAACAAATCGACTATAAACAAATTGTGCATGTAGCCTATACTAAATAGAGGTTTCAACGATAAGTTGATAGGTATTCTTGCTCACCGATTTCGCAGCGGCATCACATGCACAAGCGACAAATCAAGGCGAACCGCGACCGATGTGGCCGCTGCGAACCGCGCACGCTGCGGGCCGGTGAGCGTGAGGTGAAACTGCACTTCAGGATGCGCGGCCAACGCGAGCGTTGCAAGCGTCACCTCGCCCAAATGCCTCGCCTCGATGACTAGTGCCGCAAACTCGTCATCGTTTTGCGCGGCACGATCGAGCAGCGCGATGCCATCGCCGTTGATCACCCACGTCACCTTTTGCGCCGCATCGATTCGCCCTTTATCGCGCACGACCATTGTTCGCACCGTAGATGGCGGACCGCTCGCGACTGTCCATCGCAGCAAGCCAAATCCAGGATCCGGTGCCGGCCCATCCCAAACCCCATGAAACCGGTTTTGAATACCCACTAAATCGGCCACACGCGCGTTACGCGGCGCGCGATGGATAGCCGCCGGTGGTCCCTGTTGCAACACCTGACCTGCGTCCATGACTACCAGCCAATCGGCCAGCAAGCTCGCCTCGTTCATGTCGTGCGTCACCAGCACAATCGGAATGGCTAGTTCGCGTCGCAGGTCGGCGAGCAACTGATAAAGACCCTGCCGATTCATTTGATCGACTGCCGAAAAGGGCTCATCCAGCAGCAGCAGTTTTGGCTCACGCGCGAGCGCGCGCGCCACCGCCACGCGCTGCTGCTCGCCGCCAGAGAGGGCAGCCGGACGCCGTGCCTGCTGAGACGGCGTCAGGCACACATGATCGAGCCAGTGCTTCGCCTTCGCGCAGCGCGCGGGTCGCGGCAAATGCAGCAGCGACAGTGCAACGTTGTCAAGCGCCGACAAATGTGGCATCAGCGCGTAATTCTGAAAAACAAGCCCGACGTGACGGCGCTGTGGCGGCAAAAACGTGCCATCTGCGCTATCGAACCACGTTTCATCGCCCACCGAGACGCGTCCGCGCTCAGGTCGCATCAGCCCGGCAAGAATGCGCAGCATGGATGTTTTACCCGCGCCGGATGGCCCCACTAGCGCCAGCACTCGCCCAGGCTCGCAACGGAAAGCCCCCGCCACAAGCATTGGGTGACGCTGCTCCACCTCGACGACTAACGCGGCATTGTCGAGCCCGCTCGTCATCGCTTCACCATCAACCGGGACGAGGCAAAGAACGAAGCCGCCACTGCACCCAGCGACAACACCAGCAGCAGCAATGCCATGCGGTTCGCACTCGCCAAATCAAAGGCCTGCACGCGGTCGTAAATCGAAATTGCGATGGTCTGCGTCTCGCCGGGAATGCTGCCACCGATCATCAGCACTACTCCAAACTCACCCAGCGTATGCACAAAAGTCAGCACCATCGCCGACAGCACGCCGGGCCACGCCAGCGGCAATTCAATCCGCCAAAATGTTTGCCACGACGACAGCCCGCTTACGGCTGCAGCCTCAGCCAGATTGCGCGGAATTGCCTCAAACGCGCGCTGAACCGGCTGCACCATAAACGGCACGTTAAAGATAATGGATGCCAGCAGCAGCCCAGTGAAATTGAACGTCAGGGTCACCCCCAGCGCCTGCGCAGCCCAGCGACCCATGGGCGAAGCGCCGCCGAGCGACACCAGCAGGTAATAGCCAAGCACCGTCGGCGGCAACACCAGCGGCAGCACCACCAGCGCCTCAACCCATGCCTTGCCCGCGAACCCCGTTCGCGCCAGCCACCGCCCAAGCCACACGCCCAATGGCAAAAGCACCAGCAGCGTCACGCTTGCGAGCTTGGCCGAAAGAGCGAGTGCCTGCCAATCCATGCGCCGTTAATCCTTAACCTGAGTGGGCATGGCGAAACCGTAGCGCACCATAATGGCCTGCGCGGCGGGTGTGCCGAGGTACACATAAAACGCCCGCAAAGTCGGCGGCGCACGCTTCATCAATACCATGCGCTGTTTGAGTGGTTTGTGCATTGATTCGGGGATCAATGCAAACTCTCCCAATTTCGCAATTGACGGGGCTTTCGCCAACGACAACGCGATGATGCCGCCCTGCGCGGAGCCCGAAGTTGCAAACTGCGCCGCTTGCGATATGTTTTCACCAAGAACGAGCCTTGACTCAATGGCCGACCAAATTCCGGCGCTTTGTAACGCTTCTTTTGCACGTGCACCATACGGCGCATGTTCGGGGTTGGCGATGGCGAATTTTTTCAGCCGACCGTCCTTCAAGGCCGCAACAATGTCTTTCAATTCAGCGTCCGCTTTGAGCGTGGAGCCATGCGGCACGAAAACTCCGATACGGCCCAGCGCGTAAGCTCGTCCGCGATCCAGCGTCTTGTTAGCGTCAACCAGTTTAAACACAAAATCTTCGTCGGCTGACATAAACATTTGAAACGGCGCGCCCTGAAGAATCTGCGAATAGAAGTTACCCGACGAACCAAACACCAGGCGCAATTTGCTGCCCGAATCTTTCTCAAACTGCGCAGCGACTTCTTCAATCGCAAATTTAAGATCTGACGCCGCCGCGAGTGTTGGTATCGGTTGCGCGCACAGACAGGATGCCATTACGCTGCACAACAAGCCCACCAGCATTGCCCGCACGCTGCTATTGCCGCGAATCATTGGTCTCACACCCCATCCTTCGGATCCGCAGGCGAAATACACCCGACGGTTAACCACGAACTATAGCGCCTGCAACAAGCATCGATTAACCCGCTGGGCAGCACGCGCGGGTTACGCTAACCTTCAAAGAACTTTATCGAAGCCCGGTGAAAATTTGCATGTCTAGCATCATCCTGCACCACTACCCTACCTCGCCGTTTTCTGAAAAGGTGCGCTTAATTCTTGGGTACAAGGCGATCCCGTGGCAGTCGGTGATGATTCCGCAAGTAATGCCAAAGCCGGACGTGGTGGCGCTAACGGGCGGCTATCGGCGCACGCCATTCATGCAGATCGGCGCTGACATTTACTGCGACACAGCGCTGATAGCTGACGAGCTGGAGCGGCGCTTTCCCTCCCCGTCGCTGTATCCGCCTGACGCGCCGCGCGGCTTGATTGACACGCTGGCACAGTGGGGCGACACCACGCTATTCTGGCAAGGTGCCATTGGCTATGCATTTCAAGGCAAGTCGATGCCCTTCATCTTTGCTAACGTGGCGCCTGAAGTAGCCAAGGCGTTTGCTGCTGACCGCGCCGCCATGCGGGCTGGAGCACCGCGCATCGGCCCTGCCGAATCAGCAGGCGCACTGAAAATGTTTTTGCAGCGGCTCGATTCGATGCTTGAAACGCAACCGTATTTGCTGTCAGGCACCCCAAGTCTCGCTGACTTTTCTGTTTACCATCCGCTGTGGTTTGTGCGTCGCATCGAGCCAATTGCGGCGATTCTGGCGAGCGTAAAAAACGTGTTGCCGTGGATGGATCGCATGGCCGCGATTGGCCATGCAAGCGCAACCCGCTTTTCCAGCGAGGACGCGGTTGCGCTGGCGGCAAGCACGGCAGCTCACGTTGCCGATTTGCCTTGGCACGACGAACACGGCATTGCGGCGGGCACTGCGGTCACGATTACGCCGCTCGACTATGCGTTTGACGCGGTGGCAGGCGAGCTGGTCATTGCGACGGCGAATCAACTTGCAGTCAAACGTACCGACGAACGCGCTGGCGAAGTGATTGTCCATTTCCCCCGTGTGGGGTACAAACTCGAACGCGTAGCGGCGTAGGGATTGTGCAGGAGCGGCTCGGCCGCGACCCCGGTTGACGTTGCACAAGCCCGGTCGCGGCAGCGCCGCTCCGAACGTCGGACGATATCCAGAAAATTACACAAGGAGGAAACAGTGGCAGGTCAAGAGGCATCAGTCGCAGCAACCAAGGACCACGGCCGAGCCGCCGATCCCACCCAACATTTCGGCGCATGGCCCAAACGCATACCGCGCACGATGGCCACGCCCGACACCACGCTGTGGGCTAATCTCGACATTTCGATGCGACGCTATCCGAATCGCATCGCCTACGTTTTTTTTGATCGGCAGATTACCTTTCGTGAGCTGCACGCGAGCGTGGAATCGCTAGCGGGTTGGTTGCAGAAAACCGCAGGCGTCAAGCGCGGCGATCGCGTTGCGCTGTGCCTGCAAAACTCGCTCCAGTTCGTAATCGGGTACTACGCGATTTTGCGCGTTGATGCGGTGGTGGTGCCGGTCAATCCGATGAACAAAGCCGTTGAGTTGACGCACTACATCACCGATCCGGGTGCGACCGTTGCCATCTGCGGCAGTGACCTCGCAGCCGAGTGGGCACAGGCAAACGATTTGGTGGCAGCAGCAATGCCGTCGCAGCAGCTAAAGCACTTGCTGGTCACGCGCTACGTGGATGAAACGGCGACGCAATCAATGCCCGCGAGCGGTGTGCCTGCGGCATGGCAAGCCTTCATGACGGTTGAGGCCGCGCTGCCGCCGTATGCGACAAAGTGGCTCGACGCGCTGAGCGCCGGGCTCAACGCCTCCGAACCCGAAGCGCAGGCCGATGATTTGGCGATATTGCCTTACACCTCGGGCACCACAGGGCTGCCCAAGGGGTGCATGCATACCCATCGCACTGTCATGCACAACGTCGTGTGCGGCGCGCTTTGGGGCAATGGCAGCGTGGAGTCAATTGGCCTTGCGGTGGTGCCGATGTTTCACGTCACCGGGATGCTCTACAGCCTGCACATGCCGATTTATCTGGGCGCGATGGCGGTGATCATGCCCCGCTGGGATCGCGATATGGCAGGCGCGATGATCTCGAAACACAAGGTCACCACCTGGACCATGATCCCGACCATGATCATCGACCTGCTCGCCAGCCCGAACGTGGCCAGCTACGACTTGACCAGCCTCGTGTTCATCAGCGGTGGTGGAGCTGCCATGCCCCAGGCCGTGGCCGAAAAATTGTTTCAGCAATTCGGATTGCGATTCGTTGAAGGCTATGGATTGACGGAAACCGCCGCACCGTCGCACAGCAATCCGCCCGACGCTCCCAAGCAACAGTGCCTGGGCATACCCAACATCGGCACCGATTCGCGCGTGGTTGATCCCACCACGCTCAGGCCATGCGCGCTCGGCGAATCGGGTGAAATTCTGATTCATGGCCCGCAAGTGTTCAAGGGTTACTGGCAAAACCGCGCTGCGACCGAGGCCGCCTTTGTTGAGATCGATGGAAAATCGTTCTTCCGTTCGGGCGACTTGGGACGCGTCGATGAAGAGGGCTACTTTTTCATGACGGATCGACTCAAGCGCATGATCAACGCCAGTGGCTTCAAGGTGTGGCCCGCCGAGGTTGAGGCGCTGCTCTTCCGCCACCCGGCAGTGCAGGAAGCCTGCGTAATTTCAACGCGCGACGCCTATCGCGGCGAATCGGTCAAAGCGGTGATCGTGCTGCGTGCTAACGCTAAAGACACCACTGAAAAAGACATCACCGACTGGGCACACGCCAATATGGCCGCGTACAAAGCGCCACGTATCGTTGAGTTTGTCGAAACGCTACCGAAGAGCGGGGCCGGTAAGGTGATGTGGCGAACACTACAGGAGCGTGAGGTGTCAACCAGCGGTTAGTAACGCGTCACCGTGAAACAGTTGACCGATAGGCCACGACTTGCGCTCAATCAATGCACTAGCGCAACCAAGTCCACGCCTATACCGCACAGGTTGATTTAGCAAAGCTACGTTTCATCATTCGGTGCTTGGCCCTGACTTCGTAACACTTAGGTTGTCAGGAACCCGCGCCAAGCCTCGCCGAAAAGCGCTGAAACTCGACGTTTTCCGGCTGCATAACCAAGGCTTTGCTGATGGCAGCCCGAGCCTCCGGCAAGCGGCCCGCATCGGTGTGCAATCTAGCGAGACCGAAGTAAGCTGAGGGGTTTTCCGCCTGCGCCAGCGATTCAATAAATGCCGCCATTGCGGCATCGCGATTGCCGTTCGCCAGCAGCGCGTAGCCTTGGGTGACGCGAATTTGCGAGTCTTCGCTGAATACGACTAATGCCGCCTGCGCGTCTGCAAGCGCTTCATCAAAACGCCCAAGCTGCAACGCAGCGGAGGCACGCTGACGCTTGAGTGCAGACGCTTCTCGCGGCGTCGGCCCGAGTGCGAGGCCGCTGCTGAACGAGTCAAAAGCACCTTGCGTCTGCCCGACTGCCGCCAGTGCAGTGCCGCGATTAAGCGCCAGCGAAACGCCTGTGTGGCCGCGTGTTTTGGCCCCGTCGAATGCCTGCAACGCTTCCTGCATCCGTCCGGCGGCCAGCAGTATGGTGCCGGTATTTAGCAAGCCCTCGCCGTCGTCGCCAAAAGCAGTTGAGCGCTGGTAATCGCGCAGGGCACGGCTCTCCTGGCCCAGAAATTGGTAGGCCTGACCCCGGTTCAAATAGGCGCGCGACTTGCCCACCACCAGCTCCGGCGGCAGCTTTTGCACCGCATCATTCCATGCGCTAAGGTCGCTACGCAAGCTGCTGATGCGATCAGTCGCTTGCCACAAAAAGATTGCAGCGATCAGCGCAGAACCGTACAGCAGTGTCTGCTTTGAGGCGCGGCTTGCCAGCAAATAGATCACGCCCGGTACGGCGATGGCCCACAGGTAACTGCGATACAGCACGAACGGATCCTGAATCCACACCGTCGAGAACTCAGAGACGAAGAGCACCGCGGGCGCGAACAGACAAAAGCCCAGCAACGCGAGCCTCCCCCGGTGGCGCAGCATCAGCACGCCGCTCACAGCGATCAGTGACAGGTAACCCAACAACCCGAGTAGATGAGGCTGACTGGTTAGTTTCGCCGGGAACGGCGGCCGCAAATCAATAGCCATCATGCCCGTGAAGGGCAAAAACCAGCGGCAGCCATACTCAAAAAAGAGCCACATTTGGTTCACGATAGAGAGCGGATAGGCCAACCGCTCAACCCCCGGTGCCATGGCGTCCATTTGTTTGACGAAAGCGATCGACACCTCGTCGAACGGGGTGCCTAAGATGCTGGCGTAGCGCAGGTACAGCGGATAAGCCACGGCTGCTGCGACCAGTGCGCCCACGGTGGCAAACGTCACCACGCGTGCAGGCGACGGCCGTGCCACGATTACCACCAGCGCCAACGCCACCACAGGGAGCGCCAACGCATATTCCTTTGACAGCATCGCGGCCAGATACGCCAGCAGCGCCAGCGCCCAGTAGCGGCGCCTCGAAGACGCCATTGCCTGTAGCACCGCCCACAGCGACACCACGCTAAATAGCGTCGCCATCAAAATTGAGCGCTGAATCAAATAGGCCACGGCATAAACCGCCGTAGGGTTTAGGGCGAACCACGCGATGCCGGCGAGCAGCGCCCAACGATGTGTCGTATCGCGGTCATCGTTCGGCCACAGCCGCAAGCTTCGCAATAGGCGTTGATAAAACACGTAGAGCATGACCACAACCAGCGCATGCAGGAGCACATTGACCAGCCGCTGCAACCACCACACATCTGGCACCAGTCGTTGCAGCCACGCGAAGCTGCCGTAGGATAGCCAACGGGTCTTCAAGGCAGAAAAATTTCCGTATTCCGCGAATATTTGGCCGTTAGCCAGCTGCGAGTCGTCGAATATCAGCGCATTGCGCAACGAGGGCGCATACAGCGCGATCACTACGAGCAATAGCGCGCACAACGCCAAAAAGTAAGGCGAATACCAGCGCAAGTCAGTGAATTTTTTCAATCGAGGAGGGTGCAGGTATCGAACCAAAATCGATTTTAGCGTGGCATTGATTTGTGCCCTTTGACGCCTCGCGCCACGGCTGTCATGCAGCCCTGACAAAATGCGGGGATATTCGTAACTCATCGAGGCCGCCATGCTAATTAACTGCGTCGTGTATCAAGGCGGCAAAAAAGTAGCCGACATTCCGGTCGGCGAAATTAGCGATTATCTTGAGCGACCCGGTTCGTTTGTGTGGGTGGCGCTGCAAGACGCTACCGACGCAGAGCTTGCTGAGATGCAACACGAATTTAACTTGCATGAGCTCGCAGTTGAGGACGCGCGGCATGGACATCAGCGCGCCAAAATCGAGGAATATGGCGCATCACTATTTACTGTAGTTCATATGGTCGAGCCCGCGAGCGGAGACCCGAAAAGTCTTAACGTTGGCGAGCTGAATGTGTTTACCGGCAGCAACTACGTGCTTTCGATTCGCAATCGGAGTTCTCATGGATTTGTAGGCGTGCGCGCCCGCTGCGAGAGCGAACCTGAACTGCTGCGCTTCGGGGCCGGATTTGTGCTGTATGCGCTGATGGACGCGGTAGTTGATCGCTACTTTCCGATCATCGATGGTTTCGAGACCGAGC
Organism: Burkholderiales bacterium; assembly: GCA_043719085.1. Taxonomy (GTDB): domain Bacteria; phylum Pseudomonadota; class Gammaproteobacteria; order Burkholderiales; family Casimicrobiaceae; genus Casimicrobium. Next base: position 31,170 of record JAYSUK010000117.1, read on the forward strand.
TTGAGGCGATCGAAGAGAAAATTTTTGCCAAGGGTGCGGCCAAAGCCAATATTGAGCAACTCTACGAACTCAAAAGCCGGGTGATGGTGCTCAAGCACGCCGTTGCGCCGTTGATGGAAAGCGCGGGCAAGTTGCACGGCGGTCGGGTGCCGCAAGTATGTATCGGCGTGCAGGATTACTTTCGCGACGTGGTGGACCACCTGGGTCGCATTAATGGCCTGATCGAGAGCATGCGCGACACCATCGGCACCGCCATTCAGGTAAATCTTGCCATGGTGACCATCGAGGACACTGAGGTGACCAAGCGCCTTGCGTCATGGGCCAGTATCTTCGCCGTATCCACTGCGTTCGCAGGTATCTGGGGCATGAACTTTGAGGCGATGCCGGAGCTTAAGTGGAAATACGGCTACGCGATGGCGCTGAGCATCATCGCTGTGACCTGTTCAATTTTGTATTGGCGCTTTCGCAAGGCAAAGTGGCTGTAACGGGGCACCGATGGCATGCAAATGCCGCGTGGCGACAGAAGACAAGTTCGCTTTGGCGCAGCGTGTTGCGGTCGGTGCAAACTGCTCGGTGCGCGAGGGCGCGCGCAGCAAGTTGCAACTCGTTCTAAACGCGATTGCCTAAAAATCACCGGACAGAAACGCAACAACTCGCCTTGCGCGCCTGCAAGCCGTGAATTTGTCACTGGCAGCGGCCATGACAAACGCCTAACATCGCTGTTGGATTTGCGCTTGACCATACCGACACAAAACGGCTTGCAGGAGCAACAATTGATAAACAAGGAGGAACCCATGAAGTCCATTTATTCGCTCAGTCTGGCAGCGCTCTCCGCCGCCGTACTCACCGCTTGTGGCGGCGGCGGCGACGTTGCCACCGGACCTGCTATTGACCTGACCACCGCCCGCGGCACGTTGGTGGCTAACCCGCCCATCGTACTGGCTAGCTTTCCGACGGCGGCTGATTACAGCGCGGCGCTCAACGCAAGCGCGGCCGGCAAAGGGCTGTTGTCGCTGGCTGGCACCCCAAAGTGCGGCATCAATTTTCACTACATGGAATACAACACGGTCGGCGGCGCGGGTGAGGCTACTAATGCCACTGGCGGCATCATGGTGCCAACGGGTACTGACCCCGCTTGCACCGGTGCTCGCCCGGTGCTGTTGTATAGCCACGGCACGGCAGTCGAAAAGAACATCAACATGGCAAGCCCAAGCTACGGCGAGGCAAGTCTTGTTGCCGCGATGTACGCGGCGCAAGGCTTTATTGTCGTGACCTCGAATTACGCGGGTTACGACGCTTCGCGCCTGCCCTACCACCCGTACCTGAATGCTGAGCAGCAATCCAATGACATGATCGACGCGCTGCGCGCCGCTCGCGTTGCTTTCCCAAGAATTGCGGCTTCCGATTCCGGCAAGCTATTTCTGTCGGGCTATTCGCAGGGCGGTCACGTTTCGATGGCCACCCACAAGGCGATGCAAAACAACTACGCCAGCGAGTTCAAAGTCACCGCATCGGGCAACATGTCTGGCCCGTACTCACTCACCAAGACATTCCAGCAAGCCGCAGCAGGTGGTGTAGGTTTGGGTGCCACCTACTTCGCGCCGCTGATTTACACCAGTTGGCAAAAGGCGTACGGCAACATCTACAGTTCGCCCTCGGATCTGTATGAAGCCGCCTACGCGCCTGGCATCGAGACGCTGCTGCCAAGCGCCACGCTTACCTTCACCACGCTGATCACCACCGGCAAGCTGCCGCAAAAGACCTGGGCCGACCGACCGCTGGTCACCGGCGACCCGTCGATTAACGCGCTTTTCGCTATTGGGGTCGGCACGCCCAATCTGGTCAAAACCAGCTACCGCAACGCGATCCTTGCTAGCCCAACGCATCCGTTGTGGGCAGCCGCGGCGAAAAACGATTTGCTGAACTGGACGCCGACCCGCCCCGTTGCAATGTGCCTCGGCGCGCAAGACCCAACGGTGTTCGGCACCAATACGTCCGACGCGGCAACCTACTTCGCAAGCAAAGGTGCCGGCTCGCTGGTGAAAGTGTTTGATCTGGAAAGCGCAGCCACGGTGGGCCCACAGCTCGCCGGCGCGTTCGCAGCCAACAAGGCAGCGGCGGCAGCAGATCCTGCTTTGGGTGCTAGCCCTCCCGAGCGCGTGCTCAGCGTCTATCACGGCACCCTGGTGCCGCCGTTCTGCAACCTGGCGGTGCGAGGCTACTTCCAGAGTGTGCTGGCTGCAGGACTGTAATCTGAGAGTGTTGGGCTAACGGCTTTCAGCTGTAATCCCCTTTTTAATGGGCCTGCGGGCCCATTTTTATTGAAGTCGATTTAGGGCTATTTGTCGGCTAAACCCATAGCCCGAATCGTGTTCATCGAAAAGCTATTCGCTTTTTCGTAGCGGGTGCTCAAGCCTGCGCTTGAGCACGTCCAAACCACCTGCACAAACGGCAGTTACACGTTTGCTTACAAATAGAGGTCGGTGCCGTGATAAACCCTGTCATCTGAACCGCCGTCGCTCCGTTATACGTTTAGATCGGGTGTCGGGTTCGGCTATTTTTGGGGAGAAATTGTTCAGATGTTTGCAGCAGTTGTCGTGGGCGGCGGGACAGGCGCGATGGCCGGTGCAATACCGAGCGCTATGGCCGACATTACTGCGCGCTCGGTGCCTATAATCGGGGCACTTCAAAGCGCGTTTTCTTCGGCTGCCGGCAAGCAGAAAAAGACAAAGAAAGGCCCGACCCTGGCTCAAGCCAAAGAAATCAATGCGTTCCTCGCCTCCGTGGAGCGTCGCGCGTTCAAGCACGCAGCCTACGCCGTGCGCGATGACGATACGGCGATGGACATCGTGCAGGATTCGATGATGAAGCTCACTGAGAGCTACTCGGACAAGCCCGCCAACGAGCTGCCGATGCTGTTCACGCGCATTTTGCAGAACACCATCCTCGACCATTTCCGTCGCACCAAGACGCGCAATCAGTACGTCACCAACTTCACAAGCTTGGGTGGCGCGAACGCGGACGAAGACTTCGACGTGCTCGAAATTTTGGAGTCGCAAGACAGCGCCATTGGCAAAGATCAGCCGCTTGCCGCGCTCGAACAGGTGCAGGCGATGGGTGCGATTGAAGAGGCGCTCGCCAAGCTTCCAGCGCGTCAACGAGAAGCCTTCTTGTTGCGTTACTGGGAAGACATGGACACTGCCGAGACGGCCACGACAATGGGCTGCTCGGAGGGAAGCGTGAAAACACATTGCTCCCGCGCGGTGCATGCCCTACAGGGTCTGCTGCGCCAGAAAGGAATCACATTATGAAAAAAGAAGACCACCTCCTTCCTGACCTCGAACTTGATCGCGTTGGTAAGGCATTGCGCCCGTACCTTGACGCATCGGCGCAAAACATCAAACCGGGCATCGCTTACCGGTTGGCTGAAGCCCGCCGTACTGCCATCGCGTCGCTTGACGCGCCAACCGCATCAAACACTGTTGCCAGCGACTCAGCCCTGCTGATGACCGGCGGCATGGGTCATCGAGTAACAGATTGGCGCTTTTGGGGAACCGGCCTCGTCGTCGCCGCACTGTTGTCGATGTATGGTTATCAGCAATGGGATGAGATGGCCACGGCGCGCGACACGGCGGACGTGGATGTGATGCTGCTAGCCGATGACGTGCCTGTCGACGCCCTGCTCGACAAGGGTTTTTCGCATTTTCTGCGCGACGATCAGTGACGCAACTTTTTTGAGATCGAAGTGACGGCACACCGAAAACACCCCCCTACATCACCGGTCGCTACAGTTACAAGACTGGCGGCCGTTTTGTTTTTTTCGCTCGGCCTATTGGTCGCGCTGGGTGCCGCACCCGCACTCGCACAAAAGTGGCAGGAATTGAAACCGGACGAGCAAAAAGTGCTTGCCCCCTTGCAGCAGGACTGGCAATTATTGACCGATGTACGCAAGCGCAAATGGCGCGAAGTAGCTGCCAAATACCCGCAGATGACACCTGATCAGCAGAAGAACCTGCAAGATCGCATGGTTGGCTGGACAAAATTAACGCCCGATGAACGCAGAAAAGCTCGCGAGCAATACAACGAGCTGAAAACACTGCCGCCCGAGAAACGAGCGGCCGTGCCGCAAAAGTGGGACGAATACCGCAACCTGCCGCCAGAGAAACGTGAGGAACTGCGCAAAAAGGCCGCAGATTCAAAGCCGGTGGCACCCGCAGGCGTCACAAAAGTGGCTCCCGGTGCCGCCTCGACCGCGCCTGGCCCCGCAGCCACACCGCCACCAGCCGAGGCCAAGAAGCCTTAGCCCATCCGCTCGCCGTCGCTGCGGCTGCTTTGGCCGCAAACTCACCTTGGAACGCAGCGTCCAAAACTGCTGCCCCGCTAACATTCTGACCATGTCAGACACACCCGCCCTCGTCGCCCTGCCGATTCCCCAGACCGCTAGCCTCTGGCGACGCTTTGGTGCGTTTGTGCACGAGCTGTTGTTTCTGGTCGCCTATCTTTTTATTGTCGGCCTGATCTTCGCTTCGCTGTCTGGCGAATCTATGAGCGTCGGTCGTCCGCAGGTACTTGTCGGCCCGATCGCGCTCCTTCAGCAGGCTTATCTGTTTCTTAGCATTGGCGGGTACTTTATTTACTTCTGGATCAACGGTCGCCGCACGCTTGCGTTCAAGACGTGGCATCTAAGGCTTGTTTCAAAGGACGGCAGTGCGGTGAGTGCCAAAGAAGCCATCCTCCGCTATTTAGCCACCTGGATCGGGCCGGCGCTTGGGCTTGGCCTGTTTATGTGGATCGGCACGCGAGGTAGCGCCTGGTGGGTATTTGCGTTGTTCGCGAACTTTCTGTGGCCGCTCGTTGACCCTGCGAGACAGTTCTTGCACGACCGAATCGCCGGCACACGGGTCGTTCATACGCTCGACTAGATGGCACGGAACACCCACGTCAACGGCGTCACTTGACGCAAGGGGCGCAGTGTCAATTGGCCTCTATTCATCACCAACGTTGCGCCATGTCCTACGCGCCCTGACGGTGCAGTCTGGCAACCGCATCGCGCGCTCATCGTTAGGATAAGGGCTTGAGTTCGACACGCAGTTTTCAAGCGATTCGAATCACCTACTCTTACTGGAGACTACGATGAACGCACTATTGAAAACCACTTTAGCCGCAGCGGGTTTAGCCCTAGCGGCGCAGGCATCCGCGCAGATTACGTTTTATGAAGGCGAAGGCTATTCCGGGCGCTCATTCAGCTCGTCGCGCCAAATCGGAAATTTCGAGCGCTACGGCTTTAATGACAGCGCTTCATCGGTTGTTGTTGTGAGCGAGCGCTGGGAGGTTTGCGAGAACTCACGTTTCGAAGGCCGATGCGTTGTATTGCGGCCAGGTCGCTACCCATCACTTGCGGCCATGGGTTTGAACGACCGCGTGTCGTCAGTGCGCTCTGTCAGCAGAAATGCACGCATCGACGATGATCGGTTTGCGCCAGTTGCTGAGCCCGTTTACGACAATCGTCGTCGCAACAACGAGCGGCTTTTTGAAGCCGACGTGACATCGGTACGCGCAGTGATGGGCCAGTCAGAGCAGCGTTGCTGGATTGAGCGCGAACAGATAGGGCAAGGTCGCGATGCGAATGTGCCGGGTGCGATCCTGGGTGCGGTGATTGGTGGCGTACTTGGGCATCAAGTCGGCGGCGGTCGCGGGCAAGACATCGCTACCGCGGGCGGTGCAGTTGCTGGCGCAGCGTACGGTTCGGGTGTTCGTGGTGGCAGCGGCTACAGCCAAAACGTGCAACGCTGTGCTGAAGTGCCCAACAGCGCTAAACCGACGTACTGGGATGTGACTTACAACTTTCGCGGTCAGGATCACCGGGTGCAGATGGTGTCACCACCGGGACGCACCATCACGGTCAACCGTGACGGTGAGCCACGCGCGTAATCGCTGCGCGCGGATTGAAAGAACGGCCCCTCGAGGCCGTTTTTCATTGGGGCACCTGCTACGGCGGCGCAACTCCCTTCACGTACTGCCAACGCCCGTCAACGCGCACAAACCAACTCAATTCTTCGAGACGCTGCGCTGCCCCGCCACTGGAACCTTTGCTGCGCGCGACGAACTCAACAAAACCTTCGTCTGAGGATGTAGTCCACGCCCGCTTGACCGTTAGTCCAAGCCACTTTGAGCACGAATCAAAACGCTCCAAGTGTTCAGGTCGGGTAGACGTATGCCATGTATCGAGCAAGTATGGGCGCAGGCCCAATGCATACGCACTGTAGCGTGAGCGCATCAGCGCTTCCGGCGTGGGAGCAGCCAGATGCAGCGCGTTGGCGTGATAGCGTCCGCAGCACTGCATGTACTCGCGGGCAAGCCCGCACGGGCACGGTAGCATCTCGCTTTACCGGCCGCGCAGTTTGGCCTTGAGCAGCACACCAATGTCGGGACGTTCAGCGAAGGGATCAGTCGGGTTGCGCATCTCGGTGATGTCAGTCATGCGTGTAGCCACGTTGCCGAGCGCATGCGGATGGCTAAAAATGTAGAACTGGTTGTTGTCAATTGCGTGGAATACCCGCTCGGCAATCATCGCTGGCGTGAGCTTGCCAGAACTGACCGCCTTGCTGCTTTGCGCTTGCGCCACGAGCTGCGACAGGGTCGGGCCGGTGTCGTTCTTCATGTCCTCCGGGCGATTGCGGTGTGAGTTAGCGATGCCGGTGGCGACGAAATACGGGCACAGCACAGCGGCAGTCACCTGATCGGTGACCAGATTCAAATCCTGATACAGGGTTTCGGACAACGTGACGACCGCATGCTTCGACACGTTGTAGACGCCCATCGTCGGCGCACTCAGCATGCCCGCCATCGACGCCGTATTGCAGATGCAGCCCCGATAGTCAGGCTCTGCTTTCGCCCGCTCCAGCATCATCGGAGTGAACGCCTTGACCCCGTAGACGACGCCCATGACGTTGACGCCCATCACCCATTCCCAGTCCTTGAGCGTGTTCTCCCAGATCAGGCCGCCGGAGCCCACACCGGCGTTATTGAACACCCAGTGCGGCGCGCCGAAGCGGGCCTGGGTGGCCGCGGCGAGCGCCTCGACCTGCTCATGTCTCGACACGTCAACCCGTTGTGCCAGCACCTGCACGCCGGTCGCCGCAATCTCGGCGGCGGCGGCGTCAAGTGCTACCTGCTCCACATCTGCCATCACAATGTTGTAGCCACGCGTTGCGCCAAGACGGGCAAATTCAAGACCGAAGCCGGAGGCGGCACCGGTGATGACGAGCGTTTTCACGCTGCTTTTTGCTGTGTCGGTCATACGAGTTTCACGAGCTGTTTGCCAAAGTTTTTGCCCTTGAGCAAATCAAAAAAGGCTTGCGGCGCAGCAGTTAATCCGGGCGTGATCGACTCGCGAAATTTGATTTTCTGGGTGGCGACCAAGCGGCCCATTTCGCCCAAACCCTCAGGCCAAAGCTGCATGTGCTCTGACACGATAAAGCCCTGCACCTTCAACCGTGAGCGAAGAATTAGCGTGGGGGCGGCCATCGGAATAGGCTCGCCGTTATAGCCGGAAATCATGCCGCACAAGGCCATCCGACCAAACGCATTCATGCGCAGCATCACCGCGTCCATGATGCTGCCGCCCACGTTTTCAAAATGCCCGTCAATCCCGTTCGGCGTTGCCGCTTTCAGAGCGGCGTAGAAATCCGCCGGATCGGGGAATGCTTTGTAATCGATGCAGGCGTCAAAGCCTAAATCGTTGACCACGTGCGCGCATTTGTCCGGCCCACCGGCGATACCCACCACATGACAGCCTTTAAGCTTGGCGAGCTGACCGACCGCTGAGCCCACCGCACCCGATGCCGCGTCGACGCACACTGTTTCGCCCGCCTTCGGCTCGCATATTTTGTTCAGCCCATACCACGCGGTCATCCCAGGCATGCCAACCACGCCCAGGTAGGCCGAAAGCGGGATGTGTGTGGTGTCGATTTTGTTGACGTCGCCCTTGCCGGTCGCCGTGGAATACAACTGCCAACCGCCGAAGCCTACAACCTTGTCGCCCACCGCAAATTTTGGGTTGCGCGACTCGACGACCTCGCCCACCGTGCCGCCAATCATCGTTTGATTGAGGGGCTGCGGTTCAGCGTAATTTTTGGCATCACTCATCCGGCCCCGCATGTACGGATCGAGTGAAAGGAAGTGGTGCTGCACTCGAAGCTGGCCGTCCTCTAACGGCGCGAGCGGCGCGTCTTCAAGGCGGAAATTTTCAGCCGTCGGCGCTGTGGCGGGACGGGATGCGAGGACGATGCGTTGATTGGTTGTCATGACTAATCTATCCGCCTGTTACGACCGAAACGCCGCCATCCACCGCGAGGATTTGCCCGGTGATGTGCTTACCTGCGTCGGATGCGAACAACAGCGCGACGCCCTTCAAGTCCTCGTCATCGCCGATGCGCAAGAGTGGTGTGGTTTTGGCTAGCGCGTCAGGTCCTCCCATTGACGCCATTAAGCCCTTGGTCATTTTGCTCGGGAAAAATCCCGGCGCAATCGCGTTCACACGAATACCGAATTGGCCCCATTCGGCGGCCAGCGTTCGCGTGAAATTCACCACGGCGCCCTTCGACGTGTTGTAGGCAATCGTCTTCATGAAAGGGGGATTGCCCGCAAGCCCCGCGATTGAAGCGATGCTGATGATGCTGCCCGTCTTGCGCGGAATCATGCTGGCTTTGCCGATGGCTTGCGAGAGCACGAAGATGCCGCGAATGTTCAGATTCATCACCTTGTCCCATGCCTCAATCGGATGGTCCTCAGCCGGTGCGCCCCAGCTTGCACCTGCGTTGTTGACCAGAATGTCCACGTCGCCGAGCTGCTTCAATGCGGCAGTCGCGAGCGCTGTGGTGCCTTCCACCGTGCCGCAATCAGCCGCAATCGCGGAAGCGTTGATGCCCGCTGCTTTTAGCTCTGCGACCGCCTCATCAAGCTCGTCTTGCTTGCGTGCGGAAATCAGCACCGTTGCGCCGGCCTCGCCCAGCGAGTGCGCGATTTGCAGCCCGAGGCCGCGCGAGCCGCCGGTGATGAGTGCCTTTTTTCCGGTCAGGTCGAAGAGTGCTTTTATGTTGCGTGCGGTCATGGTTTGTCCTCCTAAAAACTGTCGATTGAAATGTTGGCGCAGGTCATGTCGCGCGCGCTAACGGGCGCGAGCCATGCGTCAATTTTGGGTAATTCGTAATGAAAGAAGTAGCGCATCGCGGCGCGCTTGCCTTCGATAAACGCGTCGTGGCGCGTTCTTGTCCCCTCTCCCGCGCGCGGGAGAGGGTTAGGGTGAGGGTCGCCTAATGAAGAGACAACATCCAGCCAAATCCAGGCCAACACCGTATGCCCAAACGCCTGTAAATAAGGCGTGGCATTCGCGAGCGCTTCGGTTGGATTGCCCGTTGACCACGCGGCTTTCGTCGCCGCTCCAACGCGTTGCAACGCTCGCGCAAGCGCCTGCGCATGAGCCGCGAGCACAGGCACATGCATCGCCCGCATGATCGTGTCGTTCATGCGCGTGGCGAGTAGCGTGAGGCCCTTGCCGCCGTCCATCACGACCTTGCGCCCGAGCAGATCGAGCGCTTGAATGCCGTGTGTGCCTTCGTGAATCATGTTCAGGCGGTTGTCGCGCCAGTATTGCTCGACCGGAAAGTCGCGCGTGTAACCGTAACCACCGTGAATCTGGATCGCCAAAGAATTCGCTTCAAGACACCATTCACTCGGCCAACTTTTGGCGATTGGCGTGAGCACTTCGAGCAGCAGTTTCGCGTCGGCCAACGCTTCGCCTTCGCCGGTATGCGTTTCGTCCACCAGCCGTGCGCAATAAAGCTCCAGCGCCAGCGCGCCTTCGCAATACGCCTTCTGCGCGAGGAGCATGCGCTTGATGTCAGCGTGCTCGATGATCGGGATGGGCTTCTGTTCAACGTTCTTGACGACAGAAACAACCCGTTCGCCCTGAGCAGCGCGAAGGGTTTGATTACTTGAGTTGCCATCAGACCCTTCGCTACGCTCAGGGCGAACGGGAGACTGAATAGGACGGCCCTGCGCGCGTTGCTTGGCGTAATCAAGCGACGCTTCGTAGCCCGCCATGCCGAGCATCGTCGCAGCAAGGCCAACACCGATGCGCGCCTCGTTCATCATGTGAAACATGCAGCGCAGACCTTCGCCCGGTTTGCCAACGAGATAGCCAATGGCACCGGCCTTGCCGCCCGGCTTGAATTTGCCCTCGCCGAAATTGAGCAACGCATTCGTGGTGCCGCGCCAGCCGCATTTGTGGTTGAGACCCGCTAACGCTACGTCGTTGCGTTCGCCCAAATCGACCGTTCGTGGTGAGCTTGTCGAACCATGAACATTCACCAAAAATTTCGGCACGATAAACAGCGAAATTCCGCGCGTGCCCGCAACCAGCTTGCCATCCGCATCAGGAATCTTCGCCAGCACCAGATGCACGATGTTCTCGGTGATCTCATGCTCACCACCCGAGATCCACATCTTGTTGCCGGTCAAGCGGTAGCGTGGGCCGAGCGCATCGTTTTCGTCGTCCAGTTCAGCGCGCGTCGCAACATCCGACAGCGAGGATCCCGCCTGCGGTTCCGAGAGACACATTGTGCCCATCCAGCGACCCGCAAATTCGTTTTTCGCGAACACCTGCTTCTGCATCTCGGTGCCGTGCGCCATGATCAGGTTTGCGTTGCCGACCGTCAACATGGCCCAACTAATGCTCACCGACGCCATGCTGAAAATAGCGTTGGCCGACGCCTCAACGGTGTACGGCAACTGCATGCCGCCCCACTCGTAATCCTGCGCCGCCGCCAGCATGCCCGAGCCCGCGTACGCCGCCCACGCGTCATGCGTCGCCTGCGGCAGGATCACCTTCTCGCCATCGAAATGCGGCTCCTGCAAATCAACCAGGCGATTGAACGGCGCGTACTTGTCCTTCGCAATTTTTTCCGCCGTGTCGAGCACCGCGCCGAACGTCCCGCTGCTGTGATCTGCAAAGCGCGGACGCACACAAAGCTCGCCCACCTTGAGCCAGTCGTTAAGCAAAAAATCTAGAGTGGCTCGCACGCGCAGTCTCCGTTCGGCGTAGTTGGGTTTGTTCAAGGGCAACCGTTGTGTGCGGTTATTCGCTGAGGTTTGGCGAAATGACGCGAAGTCCGGACACGTCGGCAAAATCGCGTGGGTTACAGGTCAGCAGGTCAAGCTGATGCTCTCGCGCAGTGGCCGCGAGCCAGAGGTCATTGCCACGACTGCGCGTTTTGCCCGCCCGCATCAACTCAGTGCGCAGACGCGCGTGCGCTTGCGCGGTGGCCGGCGTCACACCTAAACATGCGGCATCCAGCGCGTATTGCAGCGCCTGCCTGCGCAGCAATGCTGTATCCACGTCGCACGACATGTTGCAGCCCACTTGCAGTTCAGACAACACAACGGGTGAAACAAAAAAATCCATGTAACTGGCAATCGCTGCTCGCGCCCACGTCGTAAATCGCTCGTTGTTGGTCGCCGCGATCAACACGGAGCTGTCGACTAGCGCGCCCACGGATCAACAAAGTCCTCAATCGGGTTGATGATCTCGTCGTAATCCTTTTGCCACGCCGCGTCTGCTCCCGCAACCCGGTGCGTCGAGGCCGCCATCCGCGCAACAAGCTCCGGCCCACTCAAGGTGCGACGCGCGGGCGCAATCGGCTGCACCCGAACCACAGGCTTACCGTGACGTGTAATCTCAATCGGCGCTTGCGTCTCGATGACCCGATCAAACACCCCGCGCGGGTTGCGGGCGAACTCGGTGCTGGTGATGGTTTGCATGTTGATCCTCACAATTGGGAAATACATAATTTATGTATTTTATGCATTTTCTATTAATCGAGGAGTGCACCGCGTGTTCCGGTGCTGTGATCAGCAAAGCGCGAACGCACACAAAGCTCGCCCACCTTGAACCAGTCAGTGAGCAAAAAATCCAGCGTTGCGTGAACTCTCAATGTCCGTTCCGCGTAGTTGGGTTTGTTCATCAGCTTTTGGCTGGAATCCTTATCTTATAGGGGCTAGGATCGATTTTATGCGCAAGTCAAGAATTACAATTATTACGCTCTAGCCCCAACGCAGTCGATGTTTTACAGAAAAGCTGTAGGGTGAAAAACACGTTGCCCACCCTACCCAGTGGCTCCCGCTTTGCCAATGCCAAAATTTTCAAGCGTTCGTGTGTCTTGAAATTTAATAATTTCTGGGTTTTCGCGCAGCAGCTGCAGGTACATGTCGCGCCCAGCTTCCATCCGCTCGATTTGGCGCAAAAGCGTCTCCCCATCGGGCGCTTGAAACCGGGCTGCTGCATCATTCATTCGGATTTTCCCCACGCTTCAATTTTTCGAGAGCGATGATGTCAATCAGGTCCTTGGGCCGCGCCGCAGCGCGTTTCATGATGAGCAAATCCTCGAGTCCGGCGGCTCGAAATTTGCGGCCAAGAAACGACTTTATGACAGAACGCTCACGCAAGTCGTCAAACACAACCACCGGGCGTGTCAAAATATCCAGAACCAAATCGCCTGGCCCGCGCAACGCGAATGCCACCATTCCCTTTTCGATGTGCCATCGATCAAGCTGCTGCGCATTTTTCAATGACTCAAGTTTCTCAGGGATTACTGGAACCAATGAAAGCTGTGCTGCGAGCGAGACGAATTTTTCCAAATTGCCTGCGTTCATCGCCAGAGCAACGTCAATATCATAAGTTTGGCGACCGTAACCATGCATTTGCATCGCAAGCCCGCCAACGATCACAAAGTCAATGTCTGCGTCGGCAAGCGCTGTTAACAGATCGGCGATGGTCATTGGGTCGTGGGCTACGCCACCTCAAAGATCCCAGCCGCCCCCATCCCGCCACCAATACACATCGTGGCGCAAACGAGTTTCGCCCCGCGACGCTTGCCTTCGATTAGGGCGTGGCCGACGAGGCGCTGTCCGCTCATGCCGTACGGATGGCCGACGGCAATTGCGCCGCCGTTGACGTTCAATTTGTCCATCGGGATGCCGAGCGTATCGGCGCAGTACAACACCTGCACGGCGAAGGCTTCGTTCAATTCCCACAGGTCGATGTCCTTGACCGACAGGCCGAGGCGCTTGAGCAGTTTGGGCACGGCGAACACCGGGCCGATGCCCATCTCATCCGGGTTGCAGCCCGCGACCGCGAAACCACGGAAGATGCCCAGCGGCTTGATGCCACGCTGCTCTGCGAGCTTGGCGTTCATGACCACGCACGCGCCTGCGCCATCGCTGAATTGCGATGCGTTGCCTGCGCTGACCGAGCCGCCGGGAATCACGGTGCGGATGCCAGAAACGGCTTCGTACGTGGTGCCATCACGCAGGCCTTCGTCCTTACTCACGGTAACCTGTTTGGTGGTCATGCCGGTCTTCGGATCGGCGACACCTGCGGTCACTGTGATCGGCACGATCTCGTCGTCAAACTTGCCGGCGTCGCGCGCAGCGCAGGCTTTTTGCTGGCTCTCGGCGCCGAAGTGATCCATGCGCTCTTTGCTCATGTTGTAGCGCTTGGCGACGGTCTCGGCCGTCTGCATCATGTTCCAGTAAATAGTTGGCTTGTTGGCGTCGAGCCACGAATCCTTGAACATATGCAAGTTCATTTCCTGCTGCACGCAGGAGATGGATTCGACGCCGCCAGCGACAAAAATATCGCCTTCGTTGGCGATGATGCGTTGCGCTGCCATCGCGATGGTTTGCAGGCCCGATGAGCAAAAACGGTTTACTGTCGCGCCTGCGACGCTGTCCGGCATGCCGGCGCGCAATGCGGCCTGACGCGCGATGTTCCAGCCGGTCGCACCTTCGGGGTTGGCGCAGCCCATCAACACGTCGTCCACCTCGGCCGCGTCGATGCCTGCGCGCTTGACGGCGTGCTCAATGGCGTGGCCGCCGAGCGTTGCACCATGGGTCATGTTGAATGCGCCTTTCCAGCTTTTGGCGAGCGGGGTGCGAGCGGTGGAGACGATTACGGCGTCGGTCATGGTGGGGCCTCTTTCAGGGTATATCTTAAAAAAATGCGGACGAAAACAAATTAATTTTTTGCCATTCCAGCGAAGGCTGGAATCCACGCCCTAGCGCATCGATGGAGAATCCTAGCGCGTGGGCCCCGGCCTTCGCCGGGGTCGCGCGGGAGTGTCAAATCACGGTGCAGCCGCCCCGTTCACATTGCGCAGCAACTGGTAATAAAACTGGATCATCTCGGTATAGTTTGCCACCGAAATGCGCTCGTTGGTGCCGTGGAAGCGAACGAGATCGTTCGGCCCTGCACGCACAGGCGAGAAACGGTACACGTTATCTGCAACGTCATCAAAATGGCGTGCATCCGTCGCACCGAGCATCAGTGCAGGTGCCACGACCACATCGGGTTGCAATTGGCGAATCGTCTTCGCAATCGCCTGATAGCCGGGCGCATCGGTGCGTGCGACTTTCGACGGTTCGGAGAAGCCGGGTTTCTTATCGGCCTTGATCGGCGATTCGCCGACCGCGAGCAATGTGTGCTTGATCACATCGTCGGACGTGTCACCGGGCAATATGCGAAAGTTCACCTGCGCATTCGCGCGACCCGGCAACACGTTGTCCCGCTCACCCGCGTTGACGACGGTCAAAGCGGTAGTCGTGCGCAGCAGCGCAGCCGTGCTGGTGCTCTTGGCGAGTTGCGATTCGACCAGCGGCTTGGTCAACCACAGGTTCGACAGGATGATCCGGTTGGTGAGATTCATCTCGGGCGCCAGCGTGTCGAACATGTCCGCAGCGATACCTCGAATCTGCACCGGAAACTGTTTGTCCTCCAACCGCGAAAGGGCCGCACTCATCATGCCAATGGCACTCTGGCGCGCGGTCGGCGGTGGCATCGACGAATGACCGGGCGTCGCCGTTGCCGACAGCAGGACAGTCAAGAAACCCTTCTCGGCCATGCCGACCAGCGCGGCAGGCTGGTCGAGTCCCTTGAGGATGCCTTCGACGATCAACGTGCCTTCATCGAGGATGAAATCAACCTTGATGTTCTCTGCTTTGAAACGCTTGGCCAACACTTGCGCGCCGCGATGACCCGAGACTTCTTCGTCCTGACCGAAGAATAGATATACCGTCTGCTTCGGCTGAAAGCCCGCCGCGACGAGCATCTCAACGGCCTCCAGCTGCGAGAACAGATTGCTCTTGTTGTCCCACGCACCACGGCCCCACACGAAGCCACCATCAATCACACCGCCAAACGGCGGCTGCTGCCAGTCTTTTTCGGTGCCCGGAGCAACGGGGACGACGTCCTGATGCGCGAGCAGTGCGATGGGTTTGGCCTTGATGTCCGTGCCTTGCCACGTGTACAGCAGTCCATAGCTGCCAACCAGTTCGCGCCTGAGCGTGGCGTGCAATTTCGGAAAGCTTGCCTGAATGTGCTGATGCAGCGCTTTGAACGCGTCAGCGCTGGCCTCGGCGTCGGTGGCGGAGGAGATAGTTTGCAGTTTTACTGCGCTGGCGAGACGGACAGCAGCGGCGGCCGAATCTACCGTTACGGGTTTTTCGGGCGAGACGTTCAGTTGCTTTGACGTTGTGAGCAACGTCTTCGCGACCACCGCAAGAACGAGCGCGGCTATCAGTCCGAACAATACAAACAGTGTCTTCTTAATCACGAACCCAAACTCCTCCAAGTTTCGCCCTCTGCGCAGCAATTGCCGCGAGGATCCTCCACCCTCTCCCGCGATGCGGGAGAGGGAAGCTGCAACGTCGCTCCACTCTCGGCGGAGCGACGTTAAGCCAACGCTAACTCCGCATCAAACGAACGACTTACCCTCAGCCACCAACCGTTTCAATAGCGGTGCAGGCTCCCAGAACTTTGCGTCATCCAAGGGGTTCTGCTGGAATTTCTTCATCATCTGCACCACGTTGAACAGGCCAACCTGATTGGCATAGTTCATCGGGCCACCGCGATAGACCGGGAAGCCGTAGCCGAAGATGTACACGATGTCGATGTCGCTCGCCTTGTTGGCGATGCCTTCTTCGAGAATGTGCGCCGCTTCGTTGACCAATGAGAACACCAGGCGATGCACGATTTCGTCATCGGAGATTTTGCGTGGCTTGATTCCCAGCGACTCACGATGCTTGATCACCATCGCCTCGACCTCGGCGTTCGGAATCGCGTCACGTTTGCCCGACAAATAGTCGTACCAACCCTTGCCGACCTTTTGTCCGAAACGACCCATTTCACAGAGCAAGTCGGCCGTTTTGCTGTAGCGCAGATTTGGTTTTTCGACATAGCGACGCTTGCGAATCGCCCAGCCGATATCGTTACCTGCAAGGTCGCCCATGCGGAACGGGCCCATCGCAAAGCCAAATTTTTCAACCGCTTTGTCGACCTGTTGTGGCGTGCAGCCCTCTTCCAGCAAAAAGCCGCCCTGACGACCGTATTGCTCGATCATGCGATTGCCAATGAAGCCGTCGCACACGCCGGAAACGACCGCCGTCTTCTTGATCTTTTTCGAG
>JAYSUK010000118.1:0-5199 GCA_043719085.1 Burkholderiales bacterium
TCGCTACACGCTATGCCAAGAAAGCCTCTTCATTCCTCGCCATCGTCCAAATCCGATGCGTCATGCTCTGGACTCGTATCTTGTGACGACAGCGCCTAAGCTATTTCAGGATTTCACAATGGCAACCGAGGCACTCAACGTTTCTCTGCCCGAGCAACTGCGCGGGTTTGTCGATGCGCAGGTCAGTAGTGGTTCCTACGGCAGCGCCAGTGAATTTATTCGCGAACTGCTTCGCAATGAGCAGCGCAGGCTTGCCAAAGACAATCTGACGGCGTTCATTCAGGCGGGGCTCGATTCGGGTGACGTTCAAGCATGGACACCAGAACGGTTTGATTCACTCAGGCAATCCTTGCGCGAATCAAGCGCAGCGAAAAAGGCGGTGCCAGTATCACCTGTGCGTAAAGCGAAAAAGGCATAGTGCGCGTCAGTCGTGCCGCGCAGGCGGAAACCGACGCGTTTGAGATTGCACTGACGATCAGCGAAGACAACCTCGATGCCGCGCTGCGGTTTCTTGACAATCTTGAGGCCACCGTCAGACAGTTGGAACGCTTTCCGCTCTCCGGTCTGCACGTAGCGCTGGAGCGCTTTCCCAGCCTGTGCTGCGTCGCCGTACCGCAATTCCCAAACATCTGCTGTTCTACATCGTGGACGAAGACGCAGTGGCAGTCGTTCGGGTCGGCAACACGCGACGCGACGGGAGCGAACTATTGGGTGGCGCTGACCAGCTACCATGAGCCTTCGGGAAAGGAAACGGTATGCGACACAAAGTACTTAAAGCGTTGCCAACCTTCAAGACTGAGGCGTAGGAACGCACGTTCTGGAAAACGCACGATGCGACCGATTACCTTGATTTATCGAAGGCGCAACGCGTCACGTTTGCCAACCTGAAGCCCAGCACGCACAGCATCGCGCTGCGGCTGTCCGCCCACATGCTCGAAGGCATCAAGAACGCCGCCAACGAACGCGGTGTGCCGTATCAGTCGTTGATTGAGGTTTGGTTGCGGGAGAAGTTGGAGGAGGTTTGGGTGTTTTGCAAACATCACGTAGGCTGGGTTGATAAACCCAGCGCTCGCCGTTCGCGATGCGTTGGTTGCTGGGTTGAAACCCAGCCTACGGGCTGTCGTGACAGTGGCGACATCGACGCACCTCTCGACATCGCTACGTTCACTACCTGCCGCAAATTTTTTGATAACGCTCGGCCGCTCCGATGATGCATTGAAAGTTGTCGGTGGTCATGACTACGCATTTGGCCTTCTGATATTCGCCGAGTGATTTGCCGCACACACTCGCAACCTCTTGTTTCTCTTGTTCGCTCTTGCCTTGGCGATTGCCATTTACCCATTGCCCCTCAAACACGAGGTCACCGCTGGCAGTGCGCATCGTGCCCTGCCCATGTTTCTTGTCGTTCTTGTACTCGCCCTCGTAGGTCAGTCCGTTCGTCCACGTGTACTTGCCTTTGTGTTTGTCTCCCTCAAGGAACTCTCCTTCAAACACGTCTCGGCCTTTCGCGACACCCTTTCCGTGTGCGAGCCCATCTTTGCAGCCTCCCTTGTGGACGGCGGCGATATCTTGATCCCGAACTTGACACTTTGCGCCTTGCGCGTTGGCCGCGACAGACCAACATAGTGCAATTACCATCGCGGCGATGCCGCCTATACGTTTTAGTGACGTGACATTCATCTCTCGCTCCGATTGTTGACTGGTGGTTGCAGCACAGATTTTTGGTGCGCGATGCGCAAAGTGATCCGCGTGCTGAGTATCGACTGGCGCACCCTTAATAATCATACACAAAATGTGACTCATCGTCCGTGGTCTTATCGGCTGCATCCGCAAAAACTTGCGGGGTGCAAATTGATAGCAATCTTCAACGTAAGTTTGGTGACCGTGTTCGGGGAAAACGGCAGGCACTCGGCCTATCGCAAGAGGCTTATGCGCTGTCGTGCGATCTTGACCGAACGTATGTGAGCGGTATCGAACGCGGCGTTCGGAATCCCACGCTGCAGGTGTTGCAAATTCTGGCGCGTGGGCTTGAAACAACGATTGCCGACCTCGTCGAAGGAATCGATTCGCCGCTTCCGAAGGCAAAACCACGTAGGCTGGGTTGAAACCCAGCACTGAGCCCTCGAATCAATCCATCGTCAAACTTCGAACGCCCTCTCCCGACGCCCAATCCGACGAATAAACGCCGCGCTCGACCCAGCGCCGGAACGAAGAATGCGGCCAGTCCGCAGCCCGCGCACAATGACCATGCTTGACCGGGTTGTAATGGATGTAGTCCACGTGCCGCGCATAGTCTTCGTCGTCGCGAATGAAATGTTCCCAGAAGCGCAGTTGCCAGATTCCGCGTTCACCTTTCCTCAGGCGGCTTTCAGAAATCATCTCACCTGTTTTGATAGCTTGTGAGAAGCGCGATTTTATGAGTCGCCATCGCGTGGAAAAATCATGGTCGTCGGGTGGCAGTTGCCAAATCGTGTGCAGGTGCTCCGGCAGCACGACGATTGCGTCGATCACGAAAGGATAATCGGCGCGGGTTTGTCGGAAGGCTTCGCGCAGTGCGACGATCTCGCGAATGAGTAGATCGTTGTTGTGACGATTGGCTAGATTTACCGTGAAAAAATAGCAGCCGCCATCGATTCTTTGGCGTTTGTAGGTTCGCATTGCTATCGTTCCTCACGTGCTTGCTGGGTTTTCAACCCAGCCTACGTTCGAGCATCTCTGCGATTACTACTCCTTCCGCAACTGCGGAAACAAAATCACATCGCGAATCGTTGGTGAGTTGGTGAACAGCATCGCCAATCGGTCAATGCCGATGCCTTCGCCCGCTGTCGGTGGCAGGCCGTATTCGAGGGCTTTGATGTAGTCGGCGTCGTAGAACATGGCTTCTTCGTCGCCTGCGTCTTTGGCTTTGCTTTGTGCGTGAAATCTGGCGGCCTGGTCTTCGGGGTCGTTGAGTTCTGAGAAACCGTTGCAGATTTCGCGGCCTGTGATGAAGAGCTCGAAGCGGTCGGTGACTTCGGGGTTTTTATCGTTTGCGCGGGCGAGCGGCGATACGTCCGTGGGGTGCGCGATGATGAAGGTGGGTTGGATCAGTTTCTCTTCGGTGTTCGCTTCGAAGAGTTTGAGTTGCAGCACGCCGAGGCCATCGGTGGCGCGCACTTCTTCACCCGCTTTTTTCACGGCGTTTTTCAGGAACTCCATGTCGTTCAACTGCGCCTCGGTGTAGTGCGGGTTGTACCTCATGATCGCTTGCGCCATGGTCAAACGGTCGAACGGTTTGCCGAGATCGATATCGAGTTCGCCGAACTTGATGGTGGTGTTGCCGAGCACGTGTTTGGCGCAGTCGCGCAGCAGCGTTTCGGTCAGGTCCATCAGGTAGTTGTAGTCCTGATACGCCTCGTAAAACTCGAGCATGGTGAACTCGGGGTTGTGTCGCGTGCTGGTGCCTTCGTTACGATAGTTGCGGTTGATTTCGAACACTTTGTCGAAGCCGCCGACGACCAGGCGCTTCAAATAAAGCTCGGGCGCGATGCGCATGTACATCTGCTGGTCGAGCGCGTTGTAATGCGTGACGAACGGCTTGGCCGCTGCGCCGCCGGGGATCGGGTGCATCATCGGCGTCTCCACCTCAAGATAGCCGCGCTCGACGTAAAAATTGCGGATGAAAGCGATCATCTTCGAGCGGATTTCGAAGGTGCGACGCGATTCGGGGCTCATGATCAGATCAACGTAGCGCTGACGGTATTTCTGCTCCTGATCGGTGAGGCCATGAAATTTTTCCGGCAGCGGGCGCAACGATTTGGTGAGCAGCCGCAGCGTTTTGACCTTGACCGAAAGCTCGCCCTTTTGCGTGCGGAACACCGTGCCTGTCGCGCCGAGAATGTCGCCCATGTCCCAGTGCTTGAACGCTTCGTGAACGTCCGCGCCCACGCCAGCATCGTTGATGTAGAGCTGAATGCGGCCCGACATGTCCTGCACGGTGGCGAACGACGCGCCGCCCATCACGCGCTTCAACATCATGCGACCGGCGATGGTGACCTCTCCCGCCAGTGCGTCCAATTCTTCTTTGGTTTTTTCGCCGTAGCGTGCGATGGCATCGCTCGCTAAATGTTCACGACGGAAATCATTCGGGAAGGCCTGACCTTTTTCACGCAAGGCCGTGAGCTTGGCGCGGCGCTCGGCGATGATGTGGTTTTCGTCGACGGGTAGTGCGGTGTTGGTGTTTTCAGTGGTCATGGTGGGTGCCGTTATTGAACGGCCGAAGTGTTTTCGGGAACAAAGGAAATGGTCTTAAAACCAAGCGCCTCAGCGGCTGCGAGCTGCTGTTTATTGGCAGATGCGAATTGTGAAACGGCTGCGCGGCGTGCGAACACGAGGTGCAGCGCGTCGAGCGCTTTCACGGGCAAAGGCGCTACCAATTCAATCATCCGCGTGGCGGCCTGAAAGTCGTCGGGATGGTGCGGCACCATTTCAAAGTGGCCCTCGGCAACGTCTGACTCAAATGTTGCCCAAGTGCGTGCGGCAACGTTGACGGCGAGCGTTTGATCGCGGGTGCGTCGTAAGATGGCGCAGCGCATTTCGAGAATCGCCAATTCTCCGATCACTACTCGCCCAGATTCGCGCGCCAGAAAGTCATCAACGTCGCGGCTTTTTCCTTCGGTAAGGTAGGCTTTGGCGAGGGCACTCGTGTCAACGTAGATCAAATGTCACGCTCGCGATCCTCTGCGATCAGCACTTCGCTGGGCACCATTTGAAACGGCATCATCGCGCGCAATTCGTCGTGCGGCTTCCACTTTGGGCGCACCTTCGGCGGCTCAAGCGGCAATACACGCGCGAACGGCTTGCCGTGATGTGTGAGGATGACCTCGCCCGCAACGTCGAGCGTTTCTTTGAGGATTTCGTAGCGTTGGCGGATTTCGCGAATGCCTAGCGTTTGCATGATTTATCCCGATCATTGACAAACTGAAATGTGTCAATATTTTTATATTGTGCCACAAATTAGATGGGTGGTTGTGCAAAAAAAGCTAACAACTTCGTGAGAAGACGTCCGTTAAATGTGGGCTAAAGTTACGAAAAATGCATTTATCGATTGTCAACTGTTTAAACACTAGTGTCCGGTTAAAACTCGAACAAATTCAATTGGTTAGCGGAGGGTCGGTCGTTTTCAGGAGGCTTAGCCCCTTGCAGCACCTCTTGCAATGT
>JAYSUK010000119.1:0-5194 GCA_043719085.1 Burkholderiales bacterium
GTGGCAAAAAAATCGGCATCACCGGACGCGTCTTGGTGATCGCCAAAGGGGCTATCGACGTGGTTCTTCGTGGGCGAGGGTGGGGCTGCCTTGGCTGGCAGCGTGACAGTTTTTGATGCAGACGGCGCAACGGGCAGCGCAGCCGCCATAACGGCCGGCTTACCACCGCCCAAGGCGCCGCCCCTCGTTGGGCGTGAAAACACCCGAGGCGGCGGTGTTGCACGCAACTCCGCCGCCGCATCCTGCTCTGGAGTCGCAGCGGGTCGTCGCGTGCCGAGCGCCAGAATGCCCACGCTCATCAAATGCTCCGGCAGGGCAATCGCGCGGGCGCTGTTAAATAAGCTGCCGTCTTCAATCTGCGCGCGCAGTTGCCGCAGCTCAGCCTCCGCTTCTTCATCGCTGATGCCATCATCGATTTCAGCATCGGCGTGGGTGATCAGGCGCGACACTTCGCTGGCAAATTCGGTCTCGCGAAATTGCTCAAGCAACGCGCCCACATTCGGTTCGTCGGGAAAGGCAATCGCCACATCCACCACTGCCTGCAACAGCCGCAACACCTGCGGCGCATTGTTCGCGTCAGCAAACTGCATATCGACCAGATACATCGCAAGCTTTGGGCGACCCAGAATGCGCCGCGCACAGGCGAGCACGCGCTGCGTCGCTGGATCGGTGCGCGGCAGCGGCGGGCGCTTAGCCACGAACCGCGTGCGCGGGCCCTCATCTTCAGACGCTGCTTGCGTCTCCTGCGGCCTCGCTTTTATGGGCGGGAGCAGCGTATGCGCCGCGATGTTCACGTCAGCCTCCAGCACCTTTGCCAGCACCTCGCGCATCATCGGCGCACTTACCACTTCCAGATGTAGCCGTGCCGCAGCCGCACGGCCTGCCTTTGCCTCTGCGCTGTCGCCTTCGTGACGCACGTTTAGCTCGGCAATCCAGTACTCAGACAGCGGCAAGGCATTGGCCACCATCGCCTCAAACGCGGCCTGACCAAACTCGCGCACGTAGCTGTCCGGATCATGCTCCTGCGGTAAAAACAAAAAGCGCACCTGTTTGCCATCGCGCAGCGCAGGCAGCGCATTTTCTAGCGCGCGCCACGCCGCGCGTTGACCGGCGGAATCGCCATCGAAGCTAAACACCACCTCATCAGCAAGGCGCAACAGGCGCTGCGTGTGCGCCTCAGTGGTCGCGGTGCCGAGCGTGGCGACGACGTACTCAATGCCGTACTGCGCCAGCGCCACTACATCCATGTAGCCCTCAACCACCAGCACGCGATTGATTTTGCGGATGGCGGCTTGCGCCTGAAACAAGCCGTAAAGCTCGCGGCCTTTGCTAAAAATGGGCGTCTCAGGTGAGTTCAAATATTTCGGACCTGCGCCATCCTTAGCGCCGCTTGTCGCGTCATCTTTCGATCCCAGGATGCGTCCGCCGAAGCCAATTACCGCGCCCTGCTGGTTGAGGATCGGGAACATCACCCGTTCACGAAAACGGTCGTAGCGCTTACCGCCGTCGCCTGTGGCGATCAGGCCCGCCGTCTCCAGTAACTGGTTGTCTGCATAGTCATCAAACGCTTCAGCCAGCGGCTGCCAGCCCGCCGGTGCCCAGCCCAGATGAAAGCGCCGCGCCACGTCGCCGCTGACCCCGCGTTTCTTGAAGTATTCAATCGCGATGCTTGATGCCTTGAGTTGCTGTTTATAGAACCCTGCCGCCGTGATCATGACGTCGAACAACCCACCTGCCTGTGGATCGGCCTGCCGCGTGTTGTCGTTTGGCACCGTCAGGCCGATGTTTTGCGCCAACTCCTCCACTGCGTCGGGAAAGCTTTTGCCCGCATATTCCATCAAAAACGTGATGGCAGAGCCATGCGCACCGCAGCCAAAGCAGTGGTAGAACTGCTTGGTCGGGCTCACTGAAAACGACGGAGATTTTTCTTTATGAAAAGGGCAGCACGCCTGATAGTTCTGCCCCGCTTTTTTAAGCGGCACCAGGCGGTCAATCACCTCGACCACGTCGACGCGAGAAAGCAGCTGGGCAATAAAATCGTTTGGAATCACCGCGCTATTATCGTTGTTCTCCCCAGCGCTTTTGCCGCGTAGCAAGCCGACAGCGACGCACCCGAGCGGCGCGCCATTGGCTCATCACTTGAACGAGTAGGCAACCACGACCATGCGGTGCCGAATGGTGACGCTTTTTGGCTTGAATGTGGCCGTTGCTGGCAGCGCGTCGCGCAGCGGCGTGAGTTCGAACTGGATGGTGGTTATTTGCGCGCGGCAGGTGGCCGGCACGGTCTGCGCGCATGGCGGCAAAACCGCCTGGGGTGCGAGTTGCAGATTTTTGGCGTACGGCAGCGCAATCACACGCGGCTCTGGCACCGCAGCGAGGGCGCCAAAGCGCCGTAACGTCAAGCTTGGATTGCGCTCGTAGATCGAAGTTTTGAAGCCCACGTCGTCGGCAAACGTAACCATCGACGCAAACCCCGCGACCCCCGCAACCATAACGGCCAGCAGGCGCAAGAGCCCGCCTTCGAAACTGGCAACGCGGCCAGCAGTAAAGTAAACATGAGCGCGAGTGCGAGCAAACATGATGCACCTCTGCACGATGGCGATGGGCCATCATTCCCGGAAGCCTCCGGCTGTGCTATCGGACGGAGTGACTAGCATCAGTAGGACAATCACGCCGCACGCAAGTTGCAAACGCCGTCGCGGTGGCGGGTGAACGGTTTAATTTCGATGCTGCGCGGGATCACTTGCGACGGCGCAAGGCCAATGCATAGCCACGGATTTCAATCCACGCCCGCGTCGTGCGACGCGGGCGACACCAGAAGTGTAAGTGTTTGATTGTGCTCGCACACTTTGTGTACGTGCGCGAACCAGGGACTGACGAGATTGCGGCGCGTGCGTAGATGCGTGCCAACTCTAAAAAGTCGTGATGAATCATGGGGATGACGCTATCGCGAACCGTAGGCGCAAGTGGCCGTCAAACGGGGTTCGCGCAAACGGCGGAAGTTGCCTCACAAAACCAGCGGCCCATCAAAATCAACGGCGCTGAATTTGCCGTGCTCCCGAACTTCGCAGCCCTTCACATCGGGCATGCGATAGAGCCGCAAGCAATCGGTTGACGCATCAATCAACGCGACCAAGTCCCGCTCCAGAGTTTCCATTTGCATCAAATTTACCTTGCACTCGAACACTGATTTTTGCACGCGTTGACCTGTCGCTTCACACGTTTTTGCGACTCGCCGCAGGCGACGGCGGCCTTCCTTAGTTTCTGTGTTCACGTCGTAACAAACAATCACCAACATGAGCGGCTACTTCGCAGTGAACGGCAGGTAACCGTCGTTCTCGCCGCGAATGGATCGCGCGAGAATTCGTGCCTGCACCATCGGCACCAAACCGAGCGCAATGGGATGCTCCAGCAACGGATGAGCGAGCGCCTCTTGTTTGCGCTCCTGATACGCAACTACCACCACCTTTCGCGCATCGTCTTTCAACGTCACCGCCCCACCTTCGCGCTCCACGAAATCGTCCGCCGTCAGTTGATTGCGATTAATCAACGACAGCACAAGTCGGTCACCAAACGCTCGATACTCTTCCATCAAATCAAGCGCGAGTGCTGCGCGGCCCGGTCGCAGCGCATGCAAAAAGCCCACCTGCGGATCAAGCCCAACCGTCTCTAACGCGGAGCGGCAATCGTTCATCCACATTGAATAAATGAACGAGAGCAGGGCGTTAAACCGGTCACGCGGTGGCCTTCGTGTGCGGCCATCCATTTTGAAGTCTTCCCGACAATCTGCGCGCAGCAGCAGATTCAGGCACGCGAAATACGTTCGCGCTGCTTCACCCTCCACGCCCCGAACGCTGTCCAGTGTTTGCGCAACAGGCAGCGCGCGCAGCGACGCGGCCAGATCGTCTGCTCCACGCGTCAGCGCCGCCTGCTCGCCATCCACCTTCGCCTCGCGTGCGCCGCGCAGCAGCACAGCGCGACAGTTCTTGATCTTGCCCGCCACGAACGCACGCGCGGTGTCCAGCACGAACTCAGGCGTTTCGGCGCGACGAAACTGCGCCTGGCGCAGTAGCACGTTGCCGCTCACGGCCCCTTCCAGCCGCGCTTTGAAGCGACCATTTCTGTCGAGCATCACGAAGGAAATTCCGTCGTCAGCCAGGCGATGCATCAGCGGCAGCGACACGCCCACGTGGCCAAAGCACACGATGGATTGCAGGTGATGTAACGGCACGCGCAGCTTGACCTCATCCTCCAGATCCACCCGGAGCGTGTTGTTTTCGAGTCGCAAGTAAGACTCGGGCGTGGTCACATAAAGGGTGTTGAGAAGTTGCATTTTGTGGCGTCGAGATGGTTACCGGAGTTACAGATCAGGATCAAACAATGCCACGCGAAGCTCCGCGTGTTGAGCAAGTGTTGCCTGCGCGAAAGGCTGACAAATGTCGACCAACGAACACTCCTTGCACCGTGAATCTGCCACCAGCGGCGGCGGCATTACGGCATCCGTCAACATCTGTCGCACCGCAAGCGTCGTGGCCAGCACTGTTTCGCGCAGCGCAGGCGTGATGGGCACCACACGACGCTTTTTCGACTTCGCATAAAAAATTGCACCTTCGGGTACAGACTCGCCCGTCATTGCTTCAAGACACATCGCCTGCGCACCCAACTGAACGTCGTCGCACGCAGCAATCGCGGGCGCTTTGTGCCGCGAGCCATGTTTGTATTCCACGGGGTAGGCGTGCCCATCGGCGTGAAACTCCACCACATCGGCCTTGCCAATCAGTCCGAGCGCATCGTTCCATACCGGCAGCGCACGCTCCACGCGATAACCCGAACGAGCCTCGAACCCTGGTGTATCTACGGTCTTATGCACCGCCTGCCCCCGCAGCGTGTGCACGTTCTCCGCAAATGCCTGCTCCTGATGAATCAACGCGCACTGGCGCGGGCAATACATCCAGTGCTGGAGCGCGGAGAGGGCGATGGGTTCAAGGGATTTGAGAGGTTCGGAGGTATCCATAGCGATGGCGCGGCGGGGATTACACTTTAGTCACACGCTTAACGAACGCTCGGAGAACCCCATGACGGCTATCGCAACCACGCTGCAAGGTATTGCGACTGAGGCATTGAAACTGCCGAATAATGAGCGCGAAGCATTGATAGAAACGTTGATCGCCAGTGTCGTTCCGCCGTCGCCGTT
>JAYSUK010000120.1:0-5183 GCA_043719085.1 Burkholderiales bacterium
CGTTTTTGCAACAATGTGCGGGTGCCTCGGTAGCTCAGTGGATAGAGCGACCCCCTCCTAAGGGGTAGGTCGGACGTTCGATTCGTCTTCGGGGCGCCAATTTTCCATACTCAATCGTCCTCGCATGGCTCATTATTCGCTTCGCTTTACCGACCCTGCCGGACATTTGATTGACGTTGAAATGACGCTTGCAGCGCCGGTTGTCAACCAGTGCGTCGCGATGCCATCATGGATTCCGGGCAGTTATCTGATGCGCGAATTTGCGCGCAATGTGGTGACGCTTTCTGCCTGGCAATCGGGCACTGAAATCGCCGCAATCAAGATCGACAAATCAACCTGGCAGCTCGCCTGCGTTGCGGGCAGCGCTGTGACCGTACGCTATCGTCTGTACGCTTGGGATCGCTCGGTGCGCGGCTGCTATTTCGATGCGTCGCGTGGGTTTATAAACCCGGCAGCGGCGCTGCTGCAAAACCTCGCAGCAACGGATGCGCCCTGCACATTAGAGCTGCGCGCCCACGCAAAGGATTGGCGCTGCGCCACCGCCATGACGCCGCACCAAGTGGACGCACGTGGCTTCGGCCACTACCGCGCAGCGAGCTACGACGAGCTGATTGATCACCCGATTGAGTGCGGTGATTTTGATGAATTCACGTTCGAGGCAGGCGGCGTGCCGCATCGTTTTGTAGTCTCGGGGCAGCATCGCGGAGATCTTGTACGCCTGCGTGCAGACACTCAAAAAATCTGTCAGGGGCATTGCGATCTTTTTTCAAACGTAACGCCGAGTCGTGCGCCGTTTGATCATTACGTGTTTCAACTGCATGTGGTGGACGATGGCTACGGCGGGCTGGAACATCGTGCCAGCACCGCGTTGATCGCTCCACGCAGCGATTTGCCAGCCGTCGGCGAAGCAACCGTTTCTGAGGGCTACCGCGATTTGCTGGGGCTCATCAGTCACGAATACTTTCATTTGTGGAATGTCAAGCGCATCAAGCCCGCGGCCTTTACGCCGTACGATACGACCACCGAAAATTACACGCGTTTGCTGTGGCTGTTTGAAGGCTTCACTAGCTACTACGACGACCTGATGGTCAAGCGCGTTGGGCTCGTGACTGAGGCGGACTACCTCAAAGTGTTGGGACGTCGACTCACGCAACTGCTACGCACGCCGGGCGCGCAAATCCAGTCAGCGGCGGACGCGAGCTTTGACGCGTGGATCAAGTATTACCGCGCCGATGAAAATGCACCTAACTCGCAGTTCAGCTATTACCTGCGCGGCAGCTTCATTGCACTGGCGCTTGACCTGCGGATGCGTGAACGCGGTGCAAGTGACCCGACTGCGCCAACGCTTGATGATGTGATGCGCGGCCTGTGGCTTGAGTTTGGTGCGACCGGCGTTGGCGTCCCCGAAGACGCCTGCGCGCTGTTTTCGCGGCTCACGAAACTTGATCTCACCGATTTTTTCGCGCGCAACGTCAACGGCACCGACGACCCAGACTGGCACGCGTTGTTCACGCCTTTCGGCATCACCTATCACCTGCGTCCGACGGCGTCAGCCAGTGATCGTGGCGGACGCGACGAGCCTAACGTGCACACTAATTTGCGCATGCTGGGCATGGTCGTCGCTGAAGGCGGACACGCGTTGCCAGTCATCAAGCACGTCGTGAACCGCTCGGCGGCATGGCAGGCGGGCATAAGCGCTGGCGACGCGCTGGTGGCCATCGACGGGTTGCGCGCGAACGGTGCAACACTCAGTAAACACCTGGCGCGCTTTAAGGCGGGAGACACACTAACCGTCAGTCATTTCCGCCATGACGTGCTGCACGCCACGAATATCATCGTGCCGACCCCACAGTTGGATGTAGCGTGGTTGAGCGTTGCAGTCGCACCCGTGGACGCCCCAGCTGCGGTGCTTCGACAACGGTGGCTGACTTCGCAGTCATGCGTGAATTCAAGCCGGGAACATTTCGACGGTTGACTGGGCGCCATCGCGAAAAAGTTGCGCGACAAAACGCTTCACTGGCGCTGCGAACGCGGGATTGCGGCCCAACGCGCCAAACACAGATTCGATGCGCAGTACAGCGTCGGCAAACGACAGCGCGTCATACGGATGCTTTGCGGCTATCGCGGCAAAAGTTTCCGACAACGGATCGTGAATCGCAATTTTTTCGTCGAGTTCGTTAGTGCCGTAGACGTAACGAATCCAACCTGCGGTTGCAAGCGAAATAGCGTTGACGTCTTCGCCATTCGCAAGCCGCTTCTCAGCGACAACGATCCACCGTTGCGGAATTTTTTGTGAACCGTCGATTGCGACTTGCGTGCACCGATGACCGTTGCCGGGGTTGCCGAAACGCGCAATGAGTTGATCACCATAGGCCGCGAGATCAACGCCACTGATAGGGTCTAGCGTGGCCCCGGCCTCTCGCATTAGCGCACGCACGGTTCGCTCGAATGCCGGGTCGGCAATAGTTTGCGCGATGGTTTCATAGCCTGCGAGGTAACCGAGATGCGCCATCAGCGAGTGCGATCCGTTGAGTAGTCGCAGTTTCATTTTTTCGAATGGCTTTACGTCGGCAACAAACTGCACGCCGACGGCGTCCCACGCGGGCCGCTCGGCGGCGAAGTTGTCTTCGATCACCCATTGCGAAAACGGTTCTGCTCTTACGACTCCAAGGTCTTCAAGGCCAAGGGCAGCCAAAACATCGATCAAGTCGGAAGGCTTGGTCGCAGGTACGATGCGATCCACCATCGATGACGGAAAGCGCACGTTACCACGTAGCCAAGGCATGATTTGTGGATGCAGCCGCGCCACAAACTGATGCACGAGCGCTTCAAGCACCGCGCCATTTTCTGGCAGGTTATCGCAACACAGAATCGTGAGGGGTGCGCCCCGTTTGCGGAAGCGCTCGTGCAGTCCAGCCGCGAGCACACCGAGAACGCTAACGGGTTGATCGGCGTGCAACAAATCGTTGACAATATCCGGGTGATCCCAGAGCGGTTCACGCTTGATCACGTTTGCGCAGTAGCCCTTTTCGGTCACCGTAAGCGACACTATCTTTGTTTCGGCTCGGGCAATACGCGCTACGACCTGCGTCATTTGTTGCGGCGCAAACAGCACCTCTCGCACGCTACCAATAACGCCCCATGAGTCACCCGCCTGCGAGACGCTGCGCACCGTGTACAGGCCATCTTGCTGCGCAAGTTGGTCGCGCACGGTCGGGGATTTGAGGCTCACACCAGAGATGCCCCAATCGCCACCCAAGTGCGCAATGGCAGCGTCGGTATACACCGCCTGATGGGCGCGGTGAAATGCACCGATGCCGAGGTGAACGATGCCGATTTGCACCTTCGATGGGTCGTAGGCGGGGCGTTGAACACTCGCGGGAAGGGTGGGCAGGGACTTCAAATTGAGGCGCATGATTTCAGTCGAGGTTAGGGATGTAGCTATCGCGCAGCTCGCGCTTAAGCACTTTGCCAATCGCACTGCGAGGTAGCTCGTCAATCAAGCAAAGATCTGACAGGCGCTGCGTCTTACCGGCACGGGCGTTGTACCAAATCATCAGCTGTTTCGCATTCGCTGTCATCGCGTCACGCGGCGCAACAAAGGCAATCGGCGTCTCGCCCCAAAGCGCTGATGCAACCCCAACGACGGCAACGTCGGCAACATCGGGGTGCAATCGCAATTCCGTTTCCAGGTCGCTCGGATAAACGTTGTAGCCACCGCTGATGATCATGTCTTTGCGGCGGTCGAGCAACGTAAGAAACCCATCTTCGTCAAACCGTCCGACGTCCCCGGTGCGGATGAAGCGCGTGCCGGCCGCGTCGAACCATTCAACCTCTCGTGTCTTGGCGTCCTGATTGTGATAGCCGGTCATCATGCTGGCTGATGCGCCCACGATCTCTCCAATGGAGCCTTGCGGCAGTTCACGCCCCGCTTCGTCGATCAGTCGAATGTCGCTGCCGACCGCGGGCTGGCCGACCGTGTGCAATTTGTCAGGGTGCAGGTGGGCTTCGAGGATGCAGGTTCCGCCGCCTTCGGTCATGCCGTAAAACTCGATCAGGCCACCCGGCCAACGGGCCAATACGTCAGCCTTTAGCTCCGCACTGAATGGGGCACTGGTGCAAAACTTGGCCTGAAAGGTTGAAAGATCGAACGTGTTGAACGCCGCATGCGCCATGATGCGCTGATACTGCACCGGCACCAGCATCGTGTGCGTCGCGCCAATGCGCTGCGCCGTTTGCAGGTAGCCTAACGCGTCGAACTTGGGCATCAGGTGAATGCTGCCACCCCAGCCGAGAGTCGGAAAAAACGACACCAGCGTGGTGTTCGAGTAAAGCGGAGTTGCCAGCAGTGTGACGCTGTCAGGCGCGTAAGCGTAAGTGCTCGCACGCTGGATGTGTGCCCAGCGCATCGCGTGCGACTGCACGATGCCTTTGGGCGTGCCCGTGGTGCCGGACGAATAGATGATGTTGAAAGGGTGCTGCGCTTGAACATCAACCGGCGCTGGCTTCGATTGCCCGTCTGCGAGCCAATCCTCGAATCGAGTTCCGTGCGCGCCGTCGTCCAGAGCAATACATCGCGGAAGCCGACCGCGTGTTTGCGATTCTGCATTGAGCAATTTCGCGGCGCTATCGTCAATGAAAAAAAGCTGCGCCTGCGCATCGCTCAACATCGACAACAGACTGATCGCCGTCGACGATGGGGCGAGCGGTGCCACCACCACACCGGCACGCAACGCTCCAAGGAACACCAGGGCGTAGCGCACGGACGCCGCGGCACAAAGCGAGATCACGTCTCCCGATCCTAAACCCTCACGGTGCAATGAAGCTCCGACGCGATCCATCAGTGCGTCAAGCTCAGCGTAATTTAGCGCCAGCTTGCCATCGTTCAGCGCGGGAGATTGCGGTGCCCGTCTCGCGTGATCACGGATCAGGTCGGACAGACTGACAAAGGGCGGAAGCACAGCCGTGTTGGCAACTTTGTTGTTATAGGAGCGTGTCATTGCGGAAGGAATATCAGTTTGATTTGGACGCATCAAATTCCTGAATCAACGTTCAGGATTCTTTCCACCGCGTATTCGGTACCAGCGGATACCAGCCGCGTCGCGATGGATCGCGGTCGTAGGTGTAGCCACCCATTTGCTTAAACAACTCGTGGTATTCGGCGAGCTTGTCGCGATCCAGCG
>JAYSUK010000013.1:0-2448 GCA_043719085.1 Burkholderiales bacterium
TTGGTGTCGGGCGCAGTGTCGAGGTGGTTACGAATGTTGCGCAAGCCTTTGATGCCTTGCGTAGCCGCCTGATCGACGTGATACACCACCTTATCTTGAGCGGAGGCGACCATTGCCGTGGCAGCCAGAACAACAGCAAGCACAGATTGATTCAGAATTTTCATGAGTAGGTCCCTGTAATAACAAACGTTGTGTGTAGCGAGTTTAATCTGTCATCCCTTCGTTTTGTGGGGGCGGCTCTGCCGCGACTTTTTCTCCCCAACAGTTTGGGCTGCGGTGGAGCCGCTCCTGTACCGCCACCATTTTGGAATAGGCAAAGTGCCCTGCGCGCCTCGGAACGCGTCCGACGATAGACCTGCGCCTGCCGACCGATTCAGTCCGCGGCGAATCGTTTCGCGATCTCGTTTACCGCTTCTTCTATGGCATCACGCAACGCTTTATCTACGCTTTCTTTGCGCGCGTTGACGTATTCGTCGCGCGGAGCCAGCGCGTCTGCCAGCGCTCCACCACGGCCACGGGTGAGAATATTGGCAAGGGCCGTGGTCACGCCACCCACTCTGGTTTCCTCGCCTTTGATTTCTTTGCGCACATCGATGGCGTCCACCACAATGCCGCTTTCCACATCGGTCACACGCACATCAATGGCGATAGTGTCCGACGACCACGCCTTACCCGCCGCCGCGCCGGCAATACCCAGGCCGAACGATGTTTTGTTGCCATCTATCGTCGCTTCGCTGACCGTCGCTTCAAACATGTAGGTCGCGCCCGCGTATTGGCTTTGTCCGGTCTGGCCCGTGGTCATTCCTTGTTGGTTCAATGCCTTCTCAACGGCAATGCCCTCAGCCATGCGCGCGCGTTCCAGTACCCGAAATTTTCGCGTTTTCACCAATGCGGTCATGAACATATCGGTCGCACCTCGCGGCGTGACCTCGGGCACGCTGGAGCGAAATTCGCGAATGGTCACGGCAGGGCGATCCGCGAAGCGCTTAGTTGCGGACGACGTTGGCGCGTTTTGCAAATTGCCCGTGTGTGGCAGCGGCGCTTGCCCACCCGCCGGTTGGCCCGGCTGTGGAATCTGCTGTTGTGGTTGTGGAGTCTGTTGTTGCTGTAGTTGTTGTTGTTGTTGCTGAAGTTGCTGCTGCTGCACCATCCACTGCTGTTGCTGTTCTGGCGTCAGCCCCGGGGGCGGCACTTGCGCCATAGTGGCACCGGCTGCGAACAAGGTCACCATTGCAAATGTTGATCGAAAGCGCATAGCAAACTCCAATTGGGTGTGATGGGTCAAGCGTGTGAAGGCCATCGTCGCGACCTGCGGCGATGAAAATTTGAGCGGCCCAAGCGCTGCCCCTATGCACGCAAACGCGGTTTGTCGCTGCATGCGGCCAAGTGGCTTCTTGATTGGCGTAAATAGCTGACTGGTAGGCGACGACTTGGCGTCGCAAGATGCACCGAGCGCGGTCAAGTCCGCGCCTACACCGCATGCATTGGTTGGGTGCTGTGACGTTTCATCACCTCGGTCGTCGGCCGAACTGCGTGACAGCCATCTCTAGCACGCAACTAATTAGGAATAATTTTGTCAACTACTTGCCCGCGATCAGCACATCAAAAATCGTGCTGTCGCATTGATGGTTACCGCCGTTGGGGCTCACCACGAAGTACAGCGAAGTTCCCGGCTGCACAGGCGCGCTGAAACTCACCACATCGCCGTTCGCGCCGTTGGCCAGCGTGCCTGCGGCCACCGTCGAGCCGTCACGCAGCACCGCCCAGTTCACGCCATTGCCGCAGCCCGCATTGGCGTCTGACACCCGGCCCAACACCTGCACCTGCCCGTTGATCGGGCTCGTCCAGCGAATCACGCTCGACTTGCCCGGCCCCGGATGCAGCATCGGCATGCCGCGCGGCACCACCGGGCTCGCCCCCATTGGCAGCGGCGCGGTGGTCACCATCACAATTAACGAATGTGAGCTGGGGAAAGCCCACGCATCCTGCGGCGAATTGTTGTAATTCGGCAGGAAGGTAGGCATCGTTTGAAAGTTGGCGGGGTTCAACGTCTCGCCCACCGCGTCATACATCGCCGTCCACACCTGCCCCTCGCCAAACGGATTGGCGTTGAAGCCGGTCATCATGGAGCGGGACAGGTTCCATGAGTGGGCGGGGGCGGCGGAGGTGCTGCCAACGGCCGAAAGCGTCAAAAGCACAGCCGTTAAGGCGCGAGTGAGGAGACACGGTTTCATTTGAAATTTCCTTTTGGGTGGCGAGGGCTTGTGATTACTCTTGTTCGGAAGCAACAAGATACTCACACTCAAACGCGGTTCTCTGTGAAAAGCGGCCACGCATTCAGACTGTGACGAGGACACAAAAAGGGCAGCATGATTGGCGTTTGCTACGCTGCGCGTTGCCAGTCCCAAAAAGCAACGGCACGCCACCTTGCGATGCGCGCGCCTCGCA
>JAYSUK010000121.1:0-15596 GCA_043719085.1 Burkholderiales bacterium
GAATTTTCATCTGCACCCCCAGGTCTTCCAACATCGAGACGCTTTTTGCGCTTGCGATTCGCCGAGTGGCGCTGCGCAACAAAGCCTCGTCAACCCCACAAATTTCGGAGTATTGGGTGATGGGGATTTGCTGCAACACGGCAGCAATATCCTCAAAACCGGTGCTGTGCGCGGCATGCCAATCCATCGGTGCTAAGTTTTCTTGCACGATGGTGGCGGCCATCGCAGCCAGGCACCAGGCGTCGGTGCCAGGCTTCACCGCCAGATGAAAATCCGCCATCTCGGCGGTTTCGGTCTTTTTTGGATCAATGACGATGATGGCGCGATTCGGTTCTTTCTGCAGATCACGCAAAATCACGCGGGCTCTGGCAAAGCCGTGCGACTGCCACGGGTTTTTGCCGAGGAAAACAGCGACCTCCGCGTGCTCAAAATCACAGTGCACGCCCGAGCCCATCATCTTGCCCTGCACCCAGCCTTCGCCGGTTTTCTCCTGCGCCAGCGCGTTGGATCGGTACTGAATACCGAGCGCTTTAATGGTGCTGTCGGCATAGGTTCCGCCCAGATGATTGCCCTGACTGCCGCCACCGTAATACAGGATGCTTTCACCACCGAATTTGCTTTTAAGTGCGGTGAATTTTTCGGCGATTTCGGCGATGGCGGTGTCCCAGTCTATGGCCTCGTAGCTACCGTCGGTGCGCCGTCGCATCGGGGATGACAACCGGTCTGCGCCACTCTGGTAGTAGTCCATGCGTTGCGCTTTTTCGCACAGGTAGCCATGCGATATCGGGTGTGCTTTATCGGCCCTGATGCGGACAATTCGTGGCCCGTCGGTTTGCACTTCGAGCCCGCAGTTGAGCGCACAGATGATGCATGCCGTTTTCTTCCACTCTGCCGCCGGTTCTGGATGGGCTGATTTAGGGTTGCTCACACACGGCCTCACAAGTCGCTGTTGTTGAATAGTGATCGTTATCCTATGAACCAAATTCAACGCTGTCAACAGAACTTTTTTCGAGCTTCAAACAACCATGCGCTACCCAACGGATCACAACGCACAAGTGCGACAACAGTTGCTGTCAGAGAGCGCAAGCTACGCAAAACAACATGGATTTGCTGCGACCGGCGTTGACGACCTGGCCGGTGCTGGGGGGCTGACCAGCTGGTCGCTCCACAAGCATTTCGACAATAAAAGCGCGCTGTTCGCGGCCCTCATCGAGGCAGAAATTGACCGAACGGTGCGCCGCTTCGCCAGCCTAAAACCGGGCGACCATTCATCCATGCTCAAGGCGCTGTCGAGCTATCTCAGCATGCAACACGTTCAATCGCCCGAGAACAGGTGCCCGCTGCCGTCGCTTACCACCGACGTGGCGCGAGCAAGCGATGACGTGCGCGAAGGTTTCGAGACGAGCCTGTTGCGGCTTAAGCGGGTATTGACTGAGCTAACCGGATCGGACGCGACGGCCTGGACACTCATTGCTCAAAACGTCGGTGCAGTGATGATCGCCCGAGCGATGCTGCATGACGCACCGAAGCGGGAGATTGTTGACGCCGTGCGAAGCGCTGGCGCTAAGCTGCTTTCAAACAATGCGGACAATTCGGTGAACACTAAGGTGGCGCGGACTTAATCGCCGCCCCGGCGGAGGCCGGGTTGACGAATCAATGGGGTCGTGCCCAATCCGGCCGAGCCGGAACCCAACGGACTTTACGTAGGCGCCGACTTGGCGTCGCTGCGTGGCTGGCTCTATGTCAAGCGAGCGCGGCCAGGTCCGCGCCTACCGGGGCGCTCGATTATTTCTGTGCTACAACAATCCCGCCAAACAAGCGTTGTTCAGATAGGTACGCGCCTCTGTCCACGTTGATCGACTGGCTCCCGGTGCGGGTGCAGTCACGCCGGCGGTGGCGGCCGTGCCGGTCATGCCGAACATTGCGCGGATGAGTCACCGGGCGCGCCGCTCACGTCCGCCGTCGGTAGTGTTTTCTCGTAGTCGGTTGTTGTCGTACGAAATGGTTTGGCCGCTCGCGGCGGTGCTCAGCCCGGTGTTTTTCATACGCGAGGCGTGGTATGAAAGTACAGCTTATTACGAAGACTGCCGAAATAATTGGACAAGAGGCAATTATTTATGATTATCGATATACAGAGAAATGGTGGTCAAGCCCATATAAATAAAGGGCTCCACGAAAAAGCTGTTACCGACAACATGAGTTCACATCGCACGCTGGGCATAGGCGCGCGGCACCAGCACCCAGGCGGCAAAGGCAATGGCGACGCTGCCCAGCATGTTTGAGATCACCAGCGGCCACGCGCTGCTGCCAAGGCTCGGTGCCATCAGTTGCCCACACCCGAATGCGGCGACCATCATGGCGAACCCTGACAGTGCTGCGGCGCGACCTGCTTGCTCGGGAAAATCACCAATAGAGCCGGCTTGGCCGCAGGGTTGATTCACCCCATGCGCGATGGCCAGCATTGCCTGCCCGGCAATCATTGCCCACGGTTGCGGCTCAATCAACAGTGCCACCAGCAGTGCGAATGCCGCCCCCGTGACCGTGAACAGCGCACCTGTCCGGACCGCGTGCACCGGTGTGACGCGATGCAGCAGCCAGCGACAAAAGTAAGTGCCTGAAATGTAGGCGACACCATTACTTGCGAGTACCAGACCACATTCAAGCGGCGAGAAACCGAACACCTTGATGTACACAAACCCGGACGACAGCAAAAAGCAGAACAGGGTGCTGTAGGTGGCCATAAGCATCAGTGTCCACGCTCGAAAGCGCGGGCTTTTGAGCACAGCGAGCGTGGCGTTGCTATCCACGCGAGATTCCGCGGAGCCCGTCGCCGCGGGGCGCGATTCCTCGTAGAAACTCCACACCCAGACACCCGCGAGCACAGCGTAAAGTCCTATGGCTATGAACGCAGCGTGCCACGAAAAATAGGCCACCATCGCCGCGCCGATCAACGGGGCGGCTAACGCAAAAATGCCCAGTCCGGACAGTCCGCGAGAGAGGATCCGCATGCCGTCAATGGGCGAATACAGATCGCGCACCGAGGCGCGCGCGCACACCACCAGTGCTGCCATAGCCGCGCCTTGCAGGCAGCGACAAATCACCAGACCGGAGAGCGTGGTAACCCACGCCCCGGCAAACGAGGTCAACGCATAGCCAACACAGCCGACGAGCAACAATGGCTTGCGCCCATAACGATCCGATAGCGGTCCGACAATCAGTTGTGCAAAGCCGAACGCAAGCATCAAGCCAGTGAGCGTTAGCGCAGGGTTGCCCAGCTCTGCCGCAATCGAGGGGAGGGCGGGCAAGTAGAGGTCAGTGGCTACGGGCTGGCTGCCCAAAAGCAGCGACAGCAAGATGATGTAGCGGGGCTCGGAAAAACGTTGGTTGCTGCGTGACGTGGCTGAAGCAGCGCTCATCGTTGACCCGAGTGCGTCATCAACGGACTTGAAAGCGAGTTTTGATGTGCGAGCTGAACGGGTGGTCGGCCACGATCAACGTGGCGAATGCCTTCGCTTAGGCCGGGGTGCAGATATTCATGAACACGGGTAACGCTTTCGTACATAAGGCGGTTGG
This sequence comes from Burkholderiales bacterium, assembly GCA_043719085.1. Taxonomy (GTDB): domain Bacteria; phylum Pseudomonadota; class Gammaproteobacteria; order Burkholderiales; family Casimicrobiaceae; genus Casimicrobium. Next base: position 3,574 of record JAYSUK010000121.1, read on the forward strand.
GAACATCATCTGGCAACCGCCCTATGTTATCGACACGTTAATCAGTTGATCGCTAGCCGCTTTTGCGTGGCCACGTTTTTCTTGGGCAACGTTAACGTCAACACGCCATGCTCGTGATGCGCAGTAGCGTGCTCTGCGTCAACTGCGTTTTGCAGCCGGAAGTTACGCGTCAGTGCGCCTTCTACACGCTCGCTGAGAAGCGCGGTTTGGCCTTCGACGACAGGGCGCTTGAACGTGGCTTCAATACGCACTGTTTTTTCGTCAACGTCCACTGCAATATCTTCTTTCGCGACGCCGGGTACATCGAGTTGCACTACATACGCGGTTGTGGTTTCTCGCACGTCGGCGCGCAGCACAACGGCTGGGGCCGTCGGTGTCGCAGTGCCGAATACTTCCGACGCAAGCGCATGCAATGCGTGATCTACATCCAGCGCGGGACGCGGCGCGTGGCCGCGAAACGCGGCTGGATTCCAGCGAATGTTTGGGACACCGTTAAATCGAATCAAACCAGTCATATTTATTTCCTTCATTGCTTCATTAGCATTGCGCTGAAACGGATTGAGCAGCGCTCATGCAACAGAAGGTGCGGTGCCGGAGAGCGCTTTCAAGCGGGCACGTGACGCGATTTGATGCGTGCATCTAAAAACACCACCGGGCGCTTGAATGTCGGCCGAAACGCCATACTGCGTGTTGCAACGGTTTCAAGGCATAGGAGTCTGGGCGGCAGAAGTCGTCGTAGCGAAAAGCGACCCCAGCGAGGGCAGTTTTTGCCGCCTTTGCGGCCTCATATCGAGATATGGGGCAAAAAGTCGGTGAAAAATGCACCGCTGCGGTCGCTTTGCAGCCGACGTACCTTCTGCCGCCCAGACTCCTAGGCGCGAACAGCGCAAAATAAAGCGTTTGCTACCGGGTTTCGACAATTGCAACTCGTTGCTGGCAATAGCAAACGCCCAACGCCAAGTGCGCCGCAACAATGCGACCGTTATGCCCGTGAGCAGGTCTGCGCGAAATTTCGTGGCGGCGCAAAGCGCCACCCTTTTAGCGGGCGCGGGCACCGGCGCGAGGCGAATGCGCTCATCACCTGCTGCTAAAGCACAACGGGTGCCCGCTGCTGTCGGCTAGGAGACCACCTTATGCATGCGGATCGGTTGCAAGGTGCCCGCGAAGATCGTCGAAAAAGTGCCATCTGCGTCAACGATAAACCCTAGCTTTTCGAAGTAGGCTTTGTACTGCGGCGCATGGGTTGCCACGGGGATACGAATCGAGCGAACGTCCGCTTTTTGCGCCAACCGTTCTAGCGTCTCCATAAGCAGTGACGTAAATCCACGGCCAGAGTAAGTGCGGGTGACGCCCAGTCTGCGCAGCTCCCAACTGCCGTCGCGCGCACGTATGTACGAAAGCGCGGCCACCGGCAAACTATTGCGGTAAAGCACCAGCGCTCCACCCGCCCGAATGTCGTCTGCGATTTGTGTGGGGTTATCGATCCTTCTGCGCTGTGAGATCGCCACCCGCTCCGACCAATCGCCCTTGGTCAAGGCCGATACGATCGGCGCATCTCGCGAGCTCGCCTTGAGAATCTTGTATTTTTCTTGTTCGAAAACAGTTCGGGTGGGGCTAAACATCGCAGTCACGTCACTTTCATGCCAACGGTTGCGCCAGCGTGGGGATTAAGCAGGTAGAGTCCTGTTGCATTCTTATCGTCTTTGCTGGATGCGGCAAGCACCATGCCTTCCGACACGCCAAACTTCATCTTGCGTGGGGCCAAATTGGCCACAAGCACGGTGAATTGCCCAACCAGCGCTTCTGGCGCGTAAGCAGATTTGATACCCGAGAATACGTTGCGGGTTTTGGGTTGCCCGGTGGCGTCGGTCTCCCCCACATCAAGCGTAAGCCGCAGCAATTTGTCACTACCCTCGACGTGCTCCGCATGGACGATTTTGGCGATTCGCAGATCGACTTTACTGAAATCGTCGATGCTGATGAATTCGCTGGATTTTGTATTGACGTCGAGCTGCGGGGCAGATGCAACGGACTTCTTTGACGCGGTGCCGCTGACAGCGCCATTCTGCGCGGGCTGCGGCATGGCCGCTTTGTCGCTGCCCTCAGGTAATAGGCCGAAGAGTTCGTCAAGCTGTTTTTCCTCGACTCGGGACATGAGATGCTTGTAGGGCTGAATGACGTGGCCAGCGGGAAGGTTGCCGTCGAGAGCGCCCCACGCATTTAGCGACGAACCTAGCAGCGTGGAGGCCTGCGCTGCGAGCGCGGGAAGGATTGGTGAGAGCATGATGGTCAGATTTCGAAACAGCCCCATGGCGGTCGTACAAACCATTTGCAACTCCGCTGACTTGCTGGGGTCTTTTGCCAGCAACCAAGGCGCGCGACGATCAACATACTGGTTCGCCGTATCAGCCAGTTCCATGATTTTGCGAACGGCTTTTCCGAATTCTCGTGTTTCGTAGAGCTCGGCAATTTCAACGTTACTGCTGAGCGTAGTGGCAAGCAGCAAACGTCCTTCGTCGTCGTTTTCGTTACTAAGTCGGCCGTCAAAGCGCTTGCTAAGAAACCCAGCGCAGCGGCTCGCAATATTGATGAACTTGCCAATCAAATCCGAATTCACTCGAGCCATGAAATCCTCGGCTGTGAAATCAATATCCTCAACATGTGAATTGAGCTTGGCCGCGATGTAGTAGCGCAGCCATTCGGGATTCATGCCGATTTTTAAGTACGTGAGCGGATCAATGCCGGTGCCCCGACTCTTGCTCATCTTCTCGCCGCCCACGGTGATGAAGCCGTGCACGTTTACGCTATCTGGCGTTTTGTAGCCGGAATACTTGAGCATCGCGGGCCAAAACAATACGTGGAAGTAAACGATGTCCTTGCCGATGAAATGAATCTGCTCAGTGTCGTCGGCGCCAAGAAAATCTTCAAACGAACGGGGCTCGCCGTTCCTCGCCGCTTTGCCGCTTTCGAAGTAGTTTTTCAGTGACGCGAGATACCCAACCGGCGCATCCAGCCACACATAAAAATACTTGCCCGGAGCATCAGGAATCGGGATGCCGAAGTAAGGCGCGTCACGCGAAATGTCCCAGTCGCCCATCTTGCCGTCTTCGCCCAGCCACTCCTTGGTCTTACTGATAATTTCTGATTGCAGGCGCTTCTTGCCGTGACGATCCAGTCCTTCCGTCCACTCACGCAAAAACTCCACGCATTGCGGGTCAGACAGCCGGAAGAAAAAGTGCTCACTTGATCGCATCTCCGGTGTCGCGCCGGACAGCACCGAATACGGATTCTTGAGATCGGTCGGCGCATACACCGCGCTACAGTTTTCGCACGAGTCGCCGTACTGATCCTTGGTGCCGCACTTCGGGCATTCGCCCTTGATGTAGCGGTCTGGCAGGAACATGCCTTTGACCGGATCGTAGAACTGCTCCACCGAGCGTCGCTCGATGAATGACGCGGGCTGGCCGTCGCGAACGAAGTCGCGCAGTTTGCGATAAATGTCCTGCGCCAGTTCCACGTTTTCCGGCGAATCGGTGGAATGCCAGTTGTCGATGGAGAGGTGAAATCCGTCGAGGTATTCCTGGCGCGTCGCGGCGATTTCGGCAACGAAATCCTGCGGTGATTTGCCTGCCTTTTCGGCCGCGATCATGATCGGCGCACCATGCGTGTCGTCCGCGCAGACCCAATGCACCTCATGGCCGCGCATGCGCTGGAACCGCACCCAGATGTCCGCCTGGATGTACTCCATCATGTGACCAAGATGAAACTTGCCGTTGGCGTAGGGCAATGCGGTGGTCACGAAGATTTTGCGCTTTTTATCGGGCGCGGTGGAAGTAGTGAGTTCAGCGGTCATGAGTTATCGGGTTGACGAAGGCTTGAGAGCCTAAAAACGAGCGGTCGATGGTAACAAAATGCCCTGTACGTGCGGCTTTGTGGGAGGGGTTCCACCCCGAAAGATCGAGCGGAGGTGACGATGTCGGGGTGGAACCCCTCCCACAAGAACGAGCGCTGCGTTGCAAGTGGGCTCGCCAGATAAACTACCACTATGACTGAATCAGACGTACTCACCCAGCTCGCGACCTGCATTGACCCGAATACGGGCCGCGATTTCATTAAAGACAAGTCCATCAAACGCGTTGCGATTGATGGCAGTGACGTGACCATCGAGGTCGTGGTCGGCTATCCGGCGAAGAGCCAGTACGACGCGCTGCGGCAAGTGGTGATGCAGCATGTGCGCGGCATGCCAGGCGTCGGCAAGGTGGCAGTGACCGTGTCGCATAAGGTCGTGTCACACGCCGTGCAGCGCGGTGTCAAGCTCAAGAACGGCATCAAAAACATCATCGCGGTTGCGTCGGGCAAAGGCGGCGTGGGAAAAAGCACGACCGCCGTGAATCTCGCGCTTGCCCTGTCGGCAGAAGGTGCCAACGTCGGCATTCTCGACGCCGATATTTATGGCCCGTCGCAACCGCTGATGCTGGGCATTACCGGGCGGCCTGAAAGCGCCGACGGCAAGACGCTGGAGCCGATGGAGGCGCACGGCATACAGGCGATGTCGATTGGCTTCTTGATCGACACCGACACGCCGATGGTGTGGCGCGGCCCGATGGTCACGCAGGCGCTAGAACAATTGCTGTCCGACACCAACTGGCGCGATCTCGATTACCTCGTGATCGACATGCCGCCGGGAACGGGTGACATTCAGCTCACGCTCGCGCAAAAGGTGCCAGTGACCGGAGCCGTGATCGTCACCACGCCGCAGGAAATCGCGGTGATGGATGCACGCAAAGGGCTCAAGATGTTCGACAAGGTCGGCATTCCGATTGTCGGGATCGTTGAGAACATGAGCACGCATGTGTGTTCCAACTGCGGACATGTCGAGGCGATATTCGGCGAAGGCGGCGCTGCGGCGATGTGTCGCGACTACAACACGCCATTCCTCGGCGGACTGCCGCTTGATGGCAAGATTCGTGAGCAGGCTGATAGCGGACGTCCCACGGTGATTGCCGACCCGGACGGACTCGTAGCAAAAATCTATCTCGAAATCGCGCGAAAAGTCGCGATTTTCGTGGCGCAAAAGAGTGAGGATCACACGTCCAAATTCCCCACGATCAAGGTGGTGAATTGACCGCTGACAGCGTTGCTCGTTTGAGTTGCGTCGCGATTGTTCCGGCAGGTGGAACTGGCACGAGATTTGGTGCAGCTGCTCCGAAGCAGTACTGCATGATCGCAGGAGAAACTGTGCTCGAACACACGTTGATTGCGTTGCAGCGATGCACGGCGGTTGAGCGTATTTTTGTCAATGTTCAAGCCGATGATGTTCATGCGGACGCGGTGACGTCAAGTCACGCTCAGGTGACACTATTGCGAACGGCTGGCGACACCCGCGCCGAGACGGTGCAAAACGCATTGAGAGATATTTCAAAACTAGTGCGGCGCGATGCGTGGGTGCTGGTGCATGATGCCGCGCGTCCCTGCGTATCGAGCGTCGATCTGAATCGACTGATTTCCCTGGCTGGCGCACATCCCGTAGGCGGTCTGCTCGCTTCCCCTGTATCTGACACCTTGAAGCGCGCAAACGCTGATGGCGAAATCACGGATACCGTGCCGCGCGACGGCATGTGGCGCGCGCTTACGCCGCAAATGTTTCGTTATGAAACATTGGTTCACGCACTTGCCGCTTCGCCCGATGTGACCGACGAAGCGCAGGCGATAGAAGCGCTCGGTATGTCGCCGTTGCTCGTTGCAGGCAGCGCGCGAAACATCAAAATTACACTGCCCGAAGACGCAGAACTTGCAGCGCATTACCTCTCCAGGCAGGAGCACACATGAGCGTTCAGCCGGATCAACCATGAGCGTTCCGTTTCGTGTCGGCACTGGTTTCGACGTGCATCAACTGGTTGTTGGACGAGCGCTGATCATGGGCGGCGTAACGATCCCGTATGAGCGCGGCCTGCTCGGTCATTCCGACGCCGACGTGTTGCTGCATGCGATTGCTGACGCGCTGCTTGGAGCCGCCGCCCTCGGTGACATCGGCGAACATTTCCCCGACACCGACCCGGCACACAGCGGCGCGGACAGTCGCGTGTTGCTGCGCACTGTGGTCAAACGAGTGCTTGAATTGGGATGGCGTGTCGGCAATATTGACGCCACCATCATCGCCCAAGCCCCCAAAATGGCTCCACACATTGCAAAGATGCGCGGCCATATCGCGGCCGATTGCAGCGTTGAGATCGATTGCGTGAGCGTCAAGGCGACCACCACTGAGCAGCTCGGGTTTACCGGACGCGGAGAGGGCATAGCCGCCCAAGCCAGTGCGCTGCTCATGCGTGCCTGAGGCGTATTTTGACTCGGTACACTGCGTTGTTGTCCCGGTACAATCGTAAAAATATGAGTGCAATTATTTTTGTTTCTTGGTCGCGCACTAGCATTTGCACCGTGATTGCGGTCTGTGCGTCGGCAAGCGTCGTGTTTGCGCAAACGCCAACGCCAACGGCACCGGTCGCACCCGCTCCGAGCTCACAAGGCGCGCGTGTTGAGGTGCCCGATGGCTCACCGCAGCTTGCGTTTGAAAAGGTCGTCAGTCACGCGTCTGTGACGGCCCACGCGACGAGCGGCAGCGGTGTAATTGTGGATGAGGAGCGTGTGCAGGGGCGTCTAAGTGCCGCACACATCAGCGTTGCTGGATCGAGAGGCTACACCGTGATCGATCCAAACGTTGGCCGCACTAATCGTGATGCCACCAACGGTAGCAAGCGCGTCACGGCGTCGCTCTGGGAGCTGCTGCGCTTCTAGTTGCGGCATGTTTGCATCTCTGCGGTCCGGTCTTAACATCCCGCCGCCTTAACTACCGCATAACCGCATTTTTTTCGATAAGTCCAGGCATGTCTGTTTTCACCCGAGTGACCGAGAGCGAAGTTTCTGCATGGCTGACCCGCTTTTCGATCGGTAGCGTTCAAGCGCTGCAGCCCATCCAGGAAGGTATCGAAAATACCAACTACTTTTTGACTACTTCAGGTGGTGAATTCGTGCTTACGTTGTACGAACGAGTGCCCGCAGAAGACCTGCCTTTCTATTTGAATTTCACGGCACATTTGGCGAAGTCGGGCGTGGCTGTGCCGAACCCGATTGCCGATCGAACCGGCGGCCTGTTCTCCATTCTCAATGGGCGCCCCGCCGCTTTAACGCAGCGGATTGCCGGGCGACCGACAATGCAGCCAGAGGCGCTGCATTGTCGTTCGGTAGGCGCCGAACTTGGACGTTTGCATAACGCAAGCAACGCGTTTCGTACTCGTATTAGCAACAAGCGCGGCCCAGCGTGGACGTTGTCGACCTCGCGTGCGGTGCGTCCCTTTGTCACGGTCGAGCAAAACTTGCTGATCGAAAACGAATTGAAATTTCAACGCGAACGGCGGCAAACACGATTGCCTAACGGCGCGATTCACGCCGATTTGTTTCGCGACAACGTGTTATTCGACGGGGATCGCTTGAGCGGCTTGATCGATTTCGGCTTTGCGGCGACCGATGAGTTTGCTTACGACCTTGCGATCACGGCTAACGACTGGTGTGTCACGCATGACGGCGAATTTGATGCACCGCGACTGCTAGCGTTGCAAAGCGCGTATGTGGCCCAACGCCCGCTCACCGACGCTGAGCAAATCGCCTGGCCTGCATTATTGCGTGCGGGCGCGCTTCGTTTCTGGTTGTCGCGACTCTATGATTTGCATCTACCGCGCACTGCTGAACTTAACACGCCTCATGAACCGGCTGTGTTTGAGCGGGTGTTGAAGATACGCATTAGTCAAGCCACGCACTGGCCGACCGAACTCGCTGGAGTGGCACCATGAATCCCATCGTTTTCTCGATCGTACCCGCAGCAGAGGGCTTTCAGTGGCTGCTCGGATCGATCCGCATCTTTCGTTCGCAATGGCTGCGCTACACCTCGTTAGCAGCGCTCTTTTTGCTCATCATGCAGGTCGCCTCTGTCATCTCGGGGGGCATTTTGGTGGTTTTTTTGAAGCCTGTGCTATCGGTCGGATTTTTAGCGGCCGCATGGCATCATGAGCGGGGCGAGTTACCGGAAGCTCGGCACTTGTTTGCCGGTTTCAAATCAAATTTGAAAGCGCTCTTGCCCTTGGGTGGCGTCTACATGATCGGTATCATCATCGCGGCGTCCATCGCGATGGTCGCCGCGGGAATTACGGTTGAGCAAGTGATGCCAGTCGAGGGCAAACTTAAACTCGATGAGGCGACGCAACTTCGCTTTATGCTGATTACCGTGGTGCTGACATTACCGCTGTCGGCTGCGTTGTGGTTCGCGCCAGCGCTGATTGTTTTTTCTGATGCCACATTTTTTCAGGCTCTCGCCGTTTCGTGTCGTGCCTGTCTGCGTAACTGGTTAGCGATGAGCGCGTACGGCGTATCAATCTTCTTACTGGTGCTTCTAGCGTTCGCTGTAGCAGCGCCCGTGTTGTATTTGTTTCAAAGCGTTGCGTTGACATTTGGCATGATCCTCGCTGTGCCGCTCACTGCCGTGTGGATGATCAGCGATTACGTCAGCTACCGCCGCGTTTTTCATAGCGACGAACACGTAGAGCCTGCAGGTCGCGTTTAGTGCTAATGTTGTCATACAGCTTTATCCTGAAACGCCCATTTAAATTGGGCTTGGTGCTATATTTTTCTACAAATCGACTATTAGCCTAAATAAGCGATAAGCCCAAGTAAAATAAGGCTTTCAGCAAAAAGCTGACACGCAGAAAAAGCCTACATCGCCGTCAATTTCGCATACTCAAGCGCTAGCCGCTTGATACCGTGATCGACGAAATTCACTTCGACCTGCACATTTTTCCCGCTGCCATCGGCGTTGATAATCACGCCGTGACCGAACTTTGCGTGTGACACTTGTTGACCGATTCGGAACCCGGAATCGGTGCGCGTCGCGCTGCCAATTGACGATGCGAACGACGACAAATTTCGATGTGAATAGTCACCTGACAACGGCGCATGCGGCTCCATTGCCAGCAAATTCTTCGGCTTCGCCGACAGCCATTTCAGCAATTCCGCCGGCACTTCATCAAGAAAACGTGACGGCACGTTGTAGCGCGTTTGCCCGTGCAACATGCGCATCTGCGCGTAGCTGAAATGCAGCCGTTTGCGCGCCCTTGTGATCGCCACATACATCAGGCGACGCTCTTCCTCCAGCCCGCCGTCGTCGTTCAGCGAATTGTCGTGCGGAAAGAGACCTTCCTCCAAACCGGTCATGAAAACGTAGTCGAACTCCAGTCCTTTCGACGAATGCACCGTCATCATCTGCAACGCTGCGCGACCTTCTGCCGCCTGCGTGTCACCTGCTTCTAGCGACGCGTGCGATAAAAACGCAGTCACTGGATCATCGTTTTCGGTAATGCTGCCGTCGAAGTTTTCAACGTGAACCACGCCGCCGGTTTCGCGCAAAAAATTGTCGGCCGCGCTGATCAATTCTTCAAGGTTTTCAACGCGATCCTGACCGTCTTTGTCGGCGGCGTAGAGCGCTTTCAAGGTGCTCGCGTCGAGCAGGTGGCGCACGATTTCTGGCAGCGCTAAACCCTTGGTGGCGATACGCATGCCCTCAATCAAACCGATGAACTGCGCCATCGCCACATGCGCCCGCGAACCCGCGCCGCCGGCACACGCGGCTTGCCACAACGTCACACCGGTCGCGGTCGCAACCTGTTGCAAATTCTCGATGGATTTGGCACCGATGCCGCGTGGCGGAAAGTTCACCACACGCAGCAATGCGTTGTCGTCATCCACGTTGTTGATCAACCGCAAATACGCCATCGCATGCTTGACCTCGGCGCGTTCAAAAAAGCGCAGCCCGCCGTACACACGATACGGTATGCCTGCGTTGAACAAGCCATGTTCAAACACACGCGACTGCGCATTGGAGCGATACAAAATTGCGATGTCATCCAGCGGCACGCCGTCATTCATCGCCGCCTTGACACTGTCGAGCACGAACGACGCTTCTTCGCCGTCGCTGTAACCCTGAAAGACACGAATCGGCTCGCCGTGGCCCTGATCGGTCCACAGCTCCTTGCCCAGGCGTGCATTGTTGTTGCGGATCAGCGCGTTGGCCGCGTCAAGAATGTGGCCCTGGCTTCGATAATTTTGCTCAAGTTTGATGATTTTTGCCGGCGCAAAATCATGCTCAAAGCGCTGCATGTTGGCAACCTTTGCGCCGCGAAAGCCGTAAATCGATTGATCGTCGTCGCCCACCGCCAGCACCGCCGTATTCGGCCCGGCCAACAGCCGCAACCACTTGTATTGCAGCGTGTTGGTGTCCTGAAATTCGTCGACCAGAATGTAGCGAAAACGCGCGTTGTAATGCTCGCGCAGCGCCTCAAATTTTGAGAGCACTTCATAGCAACGCAGCATCAGCTCGGCGAAGTCAACCACGCCTTCACGCTGACACGTCGCCTCGTACAGTTGATACAGCTCCACCTGCTTCCTCGTGTACTCGTCGAACGCCTCGACGTTGTTCGAGCGCAAGCCTTCTTCTTTCGCGCTTGAGATAAACCACGACAACTGCTTCGGCGGAAATTTTACGTCGTCGATGTTGTTCTGTTTAAGGATGCGCTTGATCAGCGACAACTGCTCCTGCGTGTCCATGATGGTGAACGTTTGCGGCAGCCCGGCTTCGCGCCAGTGCATGCGCAAAAAGCGGTTGCACAGCCCGTGAAACGTGCCCATCCACATGCTGCGTACGTTCACCTGCACCATCGACGACAGCCGCGTCAGCATTTCCTTCGCGGCCTTGTTGGTGAAGGTCACGGCGAGCACACCCGACGGGCTGACTTGCCCGGTCGACAGCAGCCATGCGATGCGCGTGGTCAGCACCCGGGTTTTGCCCGAGCCCGCACCGGCGAGGATCAGGGCGGAGGTGTGGGGAAGGGTGACCGCCGTGAGTTGCGGCTCGTTTAAATTCGCGAGTAACTTTGAAGACATAAGGTCATTGTAGGAGGGGCTCCGCCCCTGACCCGTGTCCCGGCAACGCGGGTGAGGGTAGAGCCCGTCCGGCAAGGCAATCGCCGCTAAGCTCGGCGAAAAAATCTGTGGTACGCGGCAACAACTGCACGCTTGGCCCTATGCTTAATCACGCGACCCACGCGCCATGGCCAACTGGAGCGTATCGCCTCCAGCCACAGGTCCTTCCATCGAATAAACCAGTGAAAACTTAGCGCAAACCAGCGCAGGCGCATCAGCGCGGGCTGCGTCAGACTAAACAGTCGAGCCACCAGTGCTGTGCCCGCCAGCTTCGCCGCAACGATTACCACTACCCCCACCACATGTTGCCCCTGCGCAATCAACCACAGCGCGGCGAGCTTGATTGGCAACAACAACACCGTCGGGAGCGCAAACACCATAAGCGCGCCCCAAGGCGGCATGCGACGAACTGCGTTCTCCATCGCGCGCCACAGTGGGCGCTTCGCTAGCCAGTCGAAAACGTGCGACAGCGTCTCCCAGCCCCAGTCGTAGAACAGTACGAGCAGAGCCAGCGGCAGTTGCAGCAGACGAGTGAGGAGGCGCAGCATCGTGTGAATGTAGCTTGATGACGCAGGCGCTGACCACCCCGGCAATCGCGCCGATAGAATTACCAGCATGCTCCCTGAACCTGCCGTAACCACCCAGTCCCCTCACGTGCCCCGAAATGGCAATCCGGTGGCCGCCGCCCCAAACACTGAGCTGTCGGCCTTTGTGCCGTCGTTTCGCGGCTCGGCGCCCTACATCCACGCCTTTCGCGGCAAAACCTTTGTCGTCGCGTTTGGTGGTGAGGTCGTCGCCGATGACACGTTCCTGAATTTCATCGCCGACTTGAACCTGCTCGCCAGCCTTGGTATCCGACTTGTGCTTGTTCACGGTGCCCGTCCGCAAGTCGAAAAGCTACTCGAACAGCGCGGTATGGAGAGCCGATACCACAAGGGCATCCGCGTTACCGACGAGTCACAGATCGGCAGCGTCATCGGCGCCAGCGCTCGCGCTCGTGC
>JAYSUK010000122.1:0-1908 GCA_043719085.1 Burkholderiales bacterium
AACGCCAGTGCCCGGGCGAGTGACGCCCGCTTCATCATGCCACCGCTGAGCTCTGACGGATATTGAGCCCCGACCTCTGGCGCAAGGCCGGCCATGGCCAGCTTCCACGCTGCAATTTCATCGATCAGCAGGTCGGAAAGTTCCGTGTGCTCGCGCAATGGCAAGCCAATATTTTCGGTCACGGTCAACGAGCCGAACAAGCCACCATGCTGAAACAACACGCCCCAGCGTTGGCGCAAGGCGAGGGCATCATCGTCTGCAAGGTTGTTGAGGTCGTTGCCGAGCACCCGGATGGAGCCCGAATTCGGGCGGTGCAGCAGGATCATTTCGCGTAGCAAGGTGGATTTACCGGACCCGCTACCGCCAATCAACGCGAATATCTCCGCGCGGCGCACTTCAAGATCGATTTCGGCATGCACCACATGGTCGCCAAAGCTGGTCGATACTTTGCTGATCTCAATGACCGTTTCATTCGACTGCACAGGGGTGGTTTGCGCCAGGGTTTCCATATCAGAGGTCCAGCGCGTTGAACGCGACAGAGAATAACGCGTCAGCCACGATCACCAGGAAAATCGACTGCACAACGCTGCGTGTCGTCTGGCGGCCAACGCTATCGGCACCGCCCCTGGTGCGAAACCCTTGAAAGCAGCCAACCATGGAAATAATGACGGCAAATACTGGTGCCTTGCCGATACCGACCAGATATGACGTGATGCTGACGGCTTTAACGAATCGATCGAGAAATTCATTAAAACTAATACCGAGCTGTGTTTTTGCCATGATCATGCCGCCAAATACACCCAGCACGTCGGCGAACAACGTCAGCAGCGGCAGCGCGATCACCAGCGCCATCACCTTCGGCAACACCAGTAATTCAAGCGGTGCGATGCCGACGGTGCGCATAGCATCGATTTCTTCGGTCACAGCCATGGTGCCGATTTGTGCGGCGTAAGCGGAACCCGAACGCCCAGCGATGATAATTGCCGTCATCAGCGGTGCGAATTCCCGCAACATCGACAATCCGACGAGATCAGCAACAAAAATACTGGCACCGTATTTCTTGAGCTGGTCAGCGCCCTGATAGGCAACCACAATGCCGAGCAGGAACGACAGCAGGCCGACGATCGGCAGTGCGTCAAACCCTGCGGTTCGTATGTTGTACAGTATCGGACGCCATCGGAAGCGCGCCGGATGAGTGATGCATCCTGCGAACGCCACCGCAGTCTCACCAACGAATCTAAGCAGTGCGAGCGTCTGTTGGAAGAATCCTTCGACGCTGCGCCCGATGTTCTCAAGCAGCCCTGGTGGTGGCTTGGCAACCGGTGTCGGGTTGCCAGCAAGCTCTTCGACCTGCTGCGCCACCACACCGAGCAACTTGGAAAACTCCGGGCGCAATCCTCGCATGGTGACATTGACACCCTCGCCACGCAGGCGCAGCAGCAATTTTTGGAGTACCCAGGCACCAGCGGTATCCAGCGCCGCGACACGCGAGCCGTCGGCAATGACTTCAGTATTGGCAGCAACGCGGACGGCTTCAAGCTGGTTTTCGATTGTACCGATGCCGCGTGCTGTCCAGCAACCCGACAGCGCGAGGTCTGTCGAAGTCGGTTGAGCAATCGCTGCGAGTTCTTCCGGCGTGGCGTTCATAGATGAGCCGCAGGGTAGTCCGAATGTCTCGTGCTGTATGTGCGCTTGCGCACAATTGCCAGATCTCCAGTTGCGCCAAACCAGCAAACACCTTAACGGGTGCGGTGTTTCACGCATTTTCGGTCTGGAAGGCTTGCTAGCAGCCTGTCGGACTTAAGGAATAGAAGCGAAAAATGAGCTGGGCGAGGGCAGATTTTGCGAGTTTTCGCCTTACGGCGAAATACCTGCTTACCCCGCTGCACGCATTTCAAGCCAATGGTT
>JAYSUK010000123.1:0-5144 GCA_043719085.1 Burkholderiales bacterium
GCCGTCAACCCCAGCATTGTTCGAGATAGCCGTGAGATTTTTGGCACCACTGGCGACCAGCGCGTCAATCAGCGCCTCGGGAATGCCACACAGGCCAAAGCCACCGACACCGAGCAGTTGCCCGTCCTTGATCACACCGGCTAGCGCCGCTGCAGCGCTTGGAAATATTTTGTTCACGCGTTTGCTTTCATGAAACCTCTATGGCTTATCTTTGGATTGTACGAACTCAAGCCGTCAAAGGGCTACACCGCCTTGGCGTGGCAGCGTCACACCCGCGACATCAAAAAAGCTTTCACCACATCGCGCGTAGGGATCGCTGCAATCGCGCCGAACTGGGTGGTGGTCAACGCTGCGGCCGCATTCGCGTAGCGCACCGCATCAAGCAGCATGTCGCCCATCACCATGCGCGCGATGGTGGCCCCGGCGAAGCAATCGCCCGCACCGGTCGCGTCCACGGCATCAATCGGGTAGGATGCCATCTGCATCACGTCCGCCCCGGCCCCTTGACTAATGCGCACGCCGTCTGCGCCGAGCTTGAGCAACACCACCTGGGCACCCAGCGAATGCGCCCAGCGAAATATGGCGTCGTGATCGTCCAAGCCTGACAACGCAGTGGCATCTTCAAGCGACGGAAAGAAAAAATCGGTAAACGGCAAGATTTCAGCGAGCGCCACCTGCGCCTCGTCCACCGACCACAATCGCGCCCGATAGTTGGCATCAAACGCGGTGCTGACGCCCGTCGTGCGCGCCTCGCGAAACAATGTAAGCGCTGCTGCGCGGGCGGTGTACGAGATGGCCTGAGTGATGCCGCTGGTGTGCACGAACTGCGCCCGTTCCACCGCCGCTGCATCGATGCTGCCCGACGCGAGCTTTGACGCGGCCGAGCCCGCACGGGAATAACTAAATTGGTGCCCACCCGGCCCGTGATGCACAAAGTATCCACCAGTGCTTGCGTGCTCATCCACCATCACCTGTGAGCAGTCCACTCCCTCACGCAGCCAGATGTCCCGCAATGCGTCACCAAAAGCATCAAAGCCCACCCTCGTGATGTAGCCCACGCTCGCGCCCTGCCGCGCCGCCGCGACGCAGAAATTGGCGGTGTCACCGCCATAACCCAGCATGTATTTTCCGGGCTCAGCGGGGATGGCATTCATCTCCCACAGCGGCTCACCCAGGCTTAGGATGTCAGGCATAACGTTTCCTCATTTGCTAAGAACTAGTTGCGAAAAATCCAAGGGGCCACGCACTGCCCACGCCGCATCGGGTCGAACGACATCGCCCGCCTATCCGCTTATTCAGTTACCCACTCACGTTGTTGACGCAGAATTTAATCCCCTCGCCGTCCCATCCCGGCGCCTGAAACTGTCGATAGAGCGCTGAGTCCGTGGTAAATCGATGGTTAGCGTTGTCTGGGAAGGTCAGCGCGCCGCGAAACAGTCGGTACACCGGGGATTGTTCGCCTGCGCAGGTGCCGCCAACGCCTTCAACCAGCGGTGCCTGCACATACGAATCAATACCTTCATCAAACGGCAGCCGTGGAAGAGGCACGTTGGGCGGATTCAAGCCCGCGAGCAAGACTTTTTCGCTCTGCACCGCGGTGTAGAAATGCGAGCCGCGCGTGGCAGCCCGTGCCGCACGATCAAAGTAATAGCGGTTGAGCGCAACCGCCCCGTTTGCCGCGGTGGTTGCCACGGTGAAGCCGCGCCCGGTGCGCTCCCAGCCGATTGCAGCGTCAAGTAGAGACACGTCTTCCGGTCGGGAGGTCACAAAAAAATAGTCGAGCTCGCTATGCCGAAACTCGATCATGGCGGCGCTGCCCGCGACCGCTAGCTTGGGTTGTTGCTGAGTGGTGCAATGAATGCCGCCGCCCCCGGCGGCAATGGCGTCAATATTGAGCTGCACCACAGCCCGCCCCGGAAACAATTCCGCGACACGGTTTTTTGCAACGGAATCTGCGGACGCATCGCCAAATTCAGGCAGGATCACCGCACCGTTCATCACGTAAAAATTCACGTAGCCTGCCGCGAAATCGCTACCGCCAAACGTGGCTCTCGTGCGCAGTGGCCCCGGTAGCTCGACGATTCGCAGCAACTTGCCGTTGACGTCGGTGGCGGTGCGCAAAATTTCAAGATGACGTCGGGTCACCGCATAGTCGTAGGACGCGGGATCGGGATCGAGGTGCGCAACCACCACGCCAGGGCGCGCAAATCGTGCGTAAAAATCGGTGTGCCCGTCGGTGATGTCACGGCCCGCGATGCCCGGCAGCCAGATCACCTTGCGCACGCCGAGCAAGGTGCGCAACGCAGCCTCACACGCACTTTTAGTCAGGCCGGGATTGCGGTTGGCGTTGAGCACGCAGCTCTCGGTGATGATCGCGGTGCCAATGCCGTCAACCTCGATGCCACCGCCCTCCAGCACGATAGGCGTGGTCAAGCGCGGCGCGGCGGCGTTGCTGGTGACTTGCAACGCCACCTTCGCGTCTTTGCCGTGCACCTGCTTGTTGCCCCAGCCGTTGAAATTAAAGTCAACACCGGCAAGCGTTTGGCCGTCCGAGACGAACACTGGCCCCGTGTCGCGCATCCAAAGGTCATCAAGCTCGCAGGCAATTAGTTTGATGCGGGCGTCGCATTTCTGACGCGCCGTGGCCATGTCGGCTGCACCGACCAGCAGGTTTACTGGCTCGTAGCGCACGATGGTGTTGGCAATTAGCGCGAGCGACTCCAACACGGGGCCCGCGAGGCGGTTGCCCCACACCGAGGTAGACGCACGAAACGCCATCCAGGTGGCCGCATGCGGCGCGCCCTCGTCAGGCATTAACCAGCCGCCAGCGGCTTGCTTTCGGGCGATGGGCGGTGAGTTCGACTTTGATTGCGCCCAACCAGCGGCAGGCACCGCGCTCAGCGCCGACAATCCAGCCAGTAAAAAGTCACGTCGTCGCAGCATTGTGGGCGGGGCAATTCGTCGAAGTCAACGGCGTTCATTATCCGCCGACGCTGCGCGAATCGGTGCGATCAATTTCCACGGCTGCGCCGACTCCAGCGCTCTCGCGGCGCGCAACACCAGCGCGTCAGCATGCATCGGGCCGACGATTTGGGTGGATAGCGGCAGGCCGTCGGAGTCGAAACCGCACGGGCACACGCACGCCGGTTGTTGCGTCAGATTGAACGGGTATGAGAACGGAGTCCAGTCTAAAAAGTTGGCAATCGGAGTGTCCCATTCGTGCGAGGCCCGCGCCTTGAAGGCGGGCACCGAGACACCCGGCGTGACCAGCAGATCGTATCGCTCATGAAATTTGCGCATCAGCGTGCCGAGTTCACCGCGCCGCTTGGTCAACGCCTGTAGTTCGGTCACGCTGATGCGGCTGCCCGCTTCTGCCTGCGCCGCGAGTGCAGGGTCAGCGAGGGCTTGCTGCGCGGGTGTCATCGCGTTGAACAACGTGGCCGAGCCGATGAACCACAGCTTCATCGTTATCTCCAGCGGGTTGTCAAAACCGGGGTCGATCTCTTCGATCTGCGCGCCCAAATCGGCGAGCACATCGGCCGACTTGCGCACAGCGATGGCGACTTCGGGATGCACATCTTTCACGTAGCCGAGCGTTGGACTGAATGCGATGCGCAATCCACGGACGCCATCGTTCAAGCCCACCGTGTAGTCACGCGGATCGAACGGCAACGATGTCCAGTCGCGCGCATCAGGCTGTGAAATCACATTCATCAACATCGCCGCATCTAGCACGGTGCGCGTGTGCGGCCCCAAGTGTGCGACCGTGCCGAAGGGCGACAACGGCCATGCGGGCACGCGGCCGAACGACGGCTTCAAGCCGAAAGTGCCCGTGAACGCTGCCGGAATGCGCACGCTACCCGCGCCGTCCGTGCCCACCGACAGCGGCCCAATGCCCGCCGCCACCGCCGCCGCGCTGCCGCCGGACGATCCACCCGGCGTGCGATCAAAGTTCCACGGATTGCGCGTGACGCCGGTGAGCGTGTTGTCGGTGGTGCCTTTGATTCCGAACTCGGGCGTCGTCGTTTTGCCGAAAATAACGAGGCCCGATTCGCGAATTCGCGCCACACTTGGCGCGTCGTCATTCCACGGCTGATTCAAATCAACGGTGCGCGATCCGCGGCGCGTCGGCCAGCCTTGCGTCAAGATCAAATCCTTGATCGAAATCGGCACGCCGTCTAGCGGCGACAGCGGCGTTCCGGCCAGCCAGCGCGCCTCACTCGCTCGCGCATCTGCCAAGCTGTGGTCGCGATCTTCAAAGCAAAACGCATTGATCTTCGGCTGCCAAGCATCAAGCCGCGCAAACACCGCATGCAAAGTTTCAACCGGCGAAAGCTCACGGCGACGGAAGGCTAGCGAGAGTTCAGATGCAGATAAATCAGCAGGATTCACAGCGGGCTTTCGTATTTGTTGCAGTTAAAGAAACTCTAAACCACTCGCCACCCCGGCGAAGGCCGGAGCCTACGCCCTGCGCCCCTCACCACTAGTTACCGTTGCGCCGAGAGGGGAAACAACCCTAAAGAAAGTAAGGCGCAGAATTGAACCGAGATTATTCGTTACAAGAAACTCGCACACTTCGTCGTTCCTGCGAAGGCAGGAACCCAGTGACTTTGGGTGTTTCGTGGCAATTTAGAGATGCTCAAAAGACGCTGGGCCCCTGCCTGCGCAGGGGCGACGAAGAAAAAAGCTAACCAATAATCTCGGTAGAGTTGTCGAGAGTATTTTCAAAGACTGGAGACTAGCGCAACACGATCAGCCGCGTGGCGCACAGCGTCATTAGCCAGCAGCAACTTTATGCCGAAAGCGAGGATTTAATTGGGCAGAGCATAATAATCGTCGCATAGTCGATATTCACGGTTTTGCGCCTTACGCCCATATGTAAAGGGCGATAGAAGAAAAAGCTGATAAAAATTCCTCTCGTTTTTCTTCATCCTGTCGGCCCATCCAACGCATCGGAGCACCCATCTGTTGCAAGTTAACCCTACCCATCTTGGTGGGGGTTGAATATTCCGAGCGATGTTCGCCGCCGCACGCAAATCGTTTGGTACGCTTGTCCTGCCTTCCCGAAAAATGAGAAACAGCAACGGGAGCAAGGCCCTAAACCCAACGCAAAGCGCCGAACCCACACCTGTCTTTTGGGGGGG
>JAYSUK010000124.1:0-5140 GCA_043719085.1 Burkholderiales bacterium
GCGTACGAAACCAGCAACGCGATGGCGACGCGCCGCGTGATCGGTCGCGCCATGAACAATGCCGAAATCACCACCACGATGGTCGGGTTGGTGAACAGAATCAGCCGCTCCAAGCCCGCGCTGATGAATTGCAAACCCCAAAAATCGAGAAAGCTCGACAGGTAGTAGCCGATGAACCCGAGCAGCAACACAAACCCCCAATCGCTGCGCGTCAAAGGCACAGGCGCTTCACCTTTACTCTCGCGCCGCGCCCACCAGGCCATTAGCAGAAAGAACGGTAACGAGAAGATCATGCGCAACGCGAGCAACGTCACCGCGTCCAGCGCGGGATGCGCCGCGTACGCGAGTTTGATGAAGATGGCTTTGGCGGCAAAACCGAACTGCGCGCTAGCAGCAAACAACGCGCCCGCAGATACTACGTTTTTTATAGATGTCACGCCTGCATTCTAGGCCGCGTGAATTGCGCGCTGCTGTCGCGAAGTTCGCCAGATAATCACTCTAATGCAATTATCGAAACGAACCATCGGTATCAGTTGCGCGATCATCACGGTCGCCATCTGGACCAGCTTCATCATCATCGCGCGGGCGATGGCGCACAAGACATTGACGCCCCTCGACATCGCATTTGTGCGCATGGTCGGTGCTGGACTGGTGATGGTGCCATGGGGTTGGTGGTGGGTGCGCCGCGCGCGCCAACGTGCGGAGCCGGGCGCGGCACAGATGTGGCTTGACCTGTCGCCCTACCCGTGGCGCATCACCGCCATGGCAGGCACGCTCGCTGCGGTGCTCTATGCAAGCTTGGCCTACAGCGGCTTTCTGTACGCACCGGCCGCGCACGCTTCAGTGTTGATGCCCGGCATGTTGCCGCTGTGGACAACATTGATCGCGCTGGTCGTCATCGGCACACCGGTCACTGGCAGACGCTGGATTGGGCTCGCGCTCATCATTGGCGGCGGGCTGCTGGTGGGTGGCAGCAGTCTGCTCCGCGCGCTGGTCGGCATGGGTGGCGGAGATGTGTGGAAGGGCGACCTGCTGTTTCTGGCGTCGTCATTCGTCTGGAGCAGCTACACCGTGATGACGAGGAAACTTGCCATGGCTGCGATTCCGGCCACCATCGCGGTGTGTGTGTTTGCCACCTTCACCTTCGTGCCGGTGTACGCGCTGCTCGCGTGGACGGGCGTTCTCGTGAGTCAGCTACGCGAAGCGCCGTGGAGCGAAATCGTGTTTCAGGCGCTGGTACAAGGCATCGGCTCGGTGGTGATTTCCGGCATCACGTTTGTGCGTATGGTGGAGACATTCGGCCCGATTCGTTCGACGATGATTACCGCAGTAGTGCCGGGGTTGTCGGCGCTCGGCGCGGTGCTGTTATTGGATGAACCGCTGTACTGGAATTTAGTGCTCGGACTGGCGCTGGTGACGGTTGGGATTGTGTTTGGCGTGAAGCCGGTGACGCCACTTAAATAGCTGGTTGCCTTCGATGTGCCCCACTTCCAGCGACCGCGCTTGGGCATCGCGCTAACGTTCTCGCATCGCGTTACCAACCGAGACTTCGACTCGTTTTTTCGCTGGACGAAATTCTTTCATTTCAAGGTCTCCTGTAATCGTGAGGTGTAACTTGAACAACCTGGATCAGCAACACATTTGCGGCAACGTTTGACATGAGGGGTGCCCAAAAGGCGCAGCCTTTTGGGCAGCCCCTCGATGGAATGGTTAGACGGCACTTGGCCACTTGATCTCGACCTTGCGATTCTGCGCAAGGCAGTCTCTAAGGTAGAGATTGATGAGGCTTTGATAAGGTACCCCCGCCTCCGTAGCCATGTCTTTGAAGTACTGAACCACATCCTCGGAAAGGCGCATGGTTACCGACTTCTTAAGTTTGGACGCGTATGGGTTTCGACGCGACTTCATCTTCGACAGATCGTATTCAGCTTTCATGTCATTCACCTCCGTAGTTCTGGGCTTCACTTTCGGTCGCCTTGCGAGCTGAAATGATGCGGATAACGTCCCCATCCTCTCGCTCGCAATGGCACACCAAGAGAAGCCTTGCGTCTGAGCTCATGCCCAATAAAAGAAAACGTTCCTGGTCGAAAGAGTGTTCTTCATCAAAGAATTGCACCGCGAAGTCATCGTAGAAGACAGTCCTGGCCACCTCAAAGGTGACCTTGTGCTTCTTGGCGTTTGACGCCGCCTTAGAGGCATCCCATTCGAATCTCATACATACATTGTATGGATAGAAAGTGGGTAGTCAAGAACGGTCGGGTTTGCGCCGTCTAACGTTTGAGCAGCCGTCGAGTTTTGGTACCGAGTGCGCATGCCGGCTTAGCGATACGTCAATTGCAGTTGGCCGCCGCCACAGCTGACAAAAAGCGTTTGCAGTAGCGAAACCCTTCCCGTCGGAAAAGTCAAAACCGCCAAGCTCTGAGCCCAAACGAGCGACGACCGAAATAGGCTGTCACTTCATTGCGTCGATGAGACCTGGTGGGGCAGACATTGCAAGCTCCATGGCGTTCGAGTACATAGTCACTTTCGTTTCATCGGTGAACACTCGACCGTCTATCACGATCAAGAGCTGATCCTCGCGCTTGCGCTCAGTCGCTTGCCGTTCTGGGGTGCCCAGCTTGCGACCGGTCATGAGCATTACCGAGATCGCTGGACGGCAAGACCAGCGCTTCTCGTAGGAAATGACAAAGATCGCGTTGGTGTCAGGCTTCTTCGCCTGAGGCAGATACATCGTAAACATCACTTCGCGACCGTTCGGAACCCACTGCGCGTGCGCCAATAGTGGAACAAGGGCAGCGAATGTGATCGCAAGACAACGGAGGGGCTTTGGCTTCATGGGCAGTCGCAGTGTGGTCGCATGAGTGTAGTTCGACGCAGGCGCGGCAATTTCTTGGCGGCGTCTAACGTTTGAGCTAAGCGGGCGACAACGGCGTGGCGCACCGGACAGCGGGCGCAAAATGGTGCGAAGCCCCAGCGCCTGATAGCTAGTGTGTATCACGCCGTTGGCGCTCAGCTTGAGCGAGTGGCGGGGCATCGCTTGCAGTGGCAAATCTCCTGGACTCAACGCTCAAATACTAAGGTGCCTTGTCCGTCTGACCCTGCCCAAGTCATCCGAGTACCTGACATAGTGACCGCGTAGGTTTGGCCCACGGCAAAGTTGGTGGCCGATGTTGTGATTCTATGGCCGTCAACTTTCCACTTTGTCTTTGCGTACAGCTTTTCCTGTATCGCCTTGTACTTCTCGTCGCAGTCACTTGCAGAAGCATCTAGGCGATAGGTACCGTCAGCGTTGACTTTGTAGCGGATCTTGGCTGCACACGGGCGCTGTTGCATCAGGGCAGCGTGCGAATCGAATGTGGTGCCACTCATAGAGACGGTGTGGGAGATCATCTTCCACGAACCGACGACCTCGGTCGAAAGGCCGACTGCGAGTGCGGTACACGCGCCGAACAAGACAAGTACGGCAATGGCGTCACGTCCAGCCCTACTATCGAAACGAAACACTATCAAATCGGTGCTCATTGCGTTCTCCTGATTGAGGAAAGACTTTACACGGAGTCCGTGTAAGAGGCGCGCCGCGGTGTGATTTGCGATGCCTAACGCTCGGCATCAGTGGCGCGCGAAGCGCGTCCGCTGCATGCCGTTGTTAGGCCGATGGGGGTGGCATCGCACCGGGCTAGGCCACCGGCACGAAGAAGCCCCCACGTCGCCGCGCCGCGCGCAGCAGCAGCACAACCGCGACCGTGGTCGACGCGATCACGACCAACGAACTCTCTGGACCGAACATCCCGCCGGTCAGCCAGTCGGGCCCGGCAAAGCGGCTTTCGAGCGGTGCCAACTTGCGCCAGTCTTCAATGCCGGAAAGCGGCACGCCAGCGAGCAGAATGGTGAAGTTCCATGCCGCGTGATTGGCGGCCGCCGCCCACAGGTTGCGCGTCAGGACGAACACCGCGGCCCAGAGCAGGCCCGCCAACGTCACTGCGATCAGCATTGTCACCACATCGCTGATCCCACCTTGTTCGACGTTTTCCAAGTGCACTAGGGCGAACACCACCGCTTGCACCGCCAACGCCACCTTCGTTCCCCAGGCCCGTTCTACAACCCGGAATAGTAGGCAGCGGTAAGTCAGCTCTTCCAGGATAGCCGCGATGCCGATAAGGGCTGCCACGCCGAGCAGCGCCGACGAGGCATCGCGAAACAGCACCGGTTCGTAGACGCCCAGAGCGAACAGCACGGCCATCGGCAGCGCCACCAGGACAGCGCCGCTCGCGCCGCCAAGCATCAGCTGAATCGGCCGCAGGTGCAGCTCGGTCGCTTCGCGTTTTTCATGCCAGTGCACGAAAGCCCAGTAGCCCGTCACCGCCGTTAAAAGGATGCCGACGCGTCTGAAGACACTGAGTAGTTCGGGCCCGGGATGGAACGCCGCTTCGATCAGCGGCAGCAGGCCCTGTCGAAAGATCAG
Organism: Burkholderiales bacterium; assembly: GCA_043719085.1. Taxonomy (GTDB): domain Bacteria; phylum Pseudomonadota; class Gammaproteobacteria; order Burkholderiales; family Casimicrobiaceae; genus Casimicrobium. The sequence goes on from JAYSUK010000124.1 coordinate 4,463, forward strand.
AATCGAGCCAAGAATCGCCACCCCACCCAGCAGCAGTGAGCCGAGCATCTGGCCGGCGACGCGCATTCGCCGTCGCGCGATGTTTCCAGTTGCAAGCGGAGCGGTCATGGCGGCCTAACGTTCGAGCTAAGCTGGCGCGACGCCGTTGGCGCTCAGCTTGAGCGAGTGGTTAGGCTTCACGCGGCGAGATGAAAGCGCGCTAAGCATTTGACGCCACCTTGTTTCGTGCTGCCAGTAGCACTGCCAGTGCAGCGTTTGCGTCGGCAAGGGCCCTGTGTGCAGGCGACGGAGCGCCGACATGCTCGGCCAGTGCGGCGAGCTTGTAAGTGCCAAGCGATGGCCATGCTTGGCGCGCGAGTGGTAACGTGTCGTGAACCGAATTAGCAAACTTGACCTTAGCCAGAACACTGGCCTTCTTGATGAACCCGAGGTCGAAAGGTGCATTGTGGAAGAACACTGGATCCGCCCCTACGAATGCGGCGAAGGCTCTCATAGCCTCAGATAGAGGCGTGCCTTCAATATCGACGGCTGACTGCGAAATACCCGTGAGCCGTGTGATTTCGGTGGGGATACTTATAGACGGACGAACGAGGACAGAGAACGACTCGGTGACGTTGCCGCTGGATTCAGCTCGAATGGCTGCAAATTCCAGAACCTCATCTTTTTCGGCGTTTAGGC
>JAYSUK010000125.1:0-15438 GCA_043719085.1 Burkholderiales bacterium
GGCGAGCGCTGCCTCGTTCGCCTTGACCTTTTCAGGCACCGCCGCGACCTCGGCGAGCAACGCCTGCGCCCTTACCTCGTCTTTAGCCGCCTTGGCCTGTCCTACCGACTTACTGAGCGTGTTGCGTTGCTGTTGCAACTCTTGCGTTTGAATTTGCAACGCTTTGCGCTCGGCTTCCAGAGCCTCAAACGCTGCCGTGTCGATAACCGTGTTGCGCGCCTTCATCCGCTCGGCCGTGGCGGCGAGATCGTTGCGCAGAAGATTGATGTCAAACATGATGGGGACTCGTAAAAAAAGGATGCAAAAGAGAAGGCGTTGGCAAAAGCCGAACGCGAGCAAAGACGGGGAGAGGAGGTCCCGCCTAGCGGGAGCGGGAGGAGCGGCTGAATGCGCCCTGATGAACGACCACGCTCACTCCATCCAGGCCGAGGCGCGTGGTGTTGGGAGTAGAGCATTGCGTGTTCATATCACGTAGTTTATAGGCTATTTACAGCACATTCAACCGGCATGGCTTTTTCGCTCCACACCAATTTCTATTGGGTATAGACACGATAAATTGCCAAAGTCGACTTCTTGACAAAAATTACCTTAAGCCCAATGAAAACGCGATTTTTGGCGAAAAGCTGGTGCGATAAATGCGCGCGCCCCCTCGCTCACTGCAATTTCGTCGCCCACCATCGCTGCCGGGACCAGTGCACAGGCCGCCCGAATCATCAATTCAAGTTCGTTTCGCTCGTGCCAGCTGTCCAGCGCCCACTTTGACAGCGCGCCGATCAGGGCAAACAGCGCAACGCCCGTTAGGTGATGAGTACCAGCTCAGCAAACAGGTCGCATCAGCGTGTCAAGCATCACGCGAACCACTCGGTCTCCGCCAACAGCGCAAACGAAATCAACCAGTGCGTGCTCACATATTCACCGCCCGTAATTGCAGCTTCTGCGGCGCGCAGATGCTCCCCCGACAGTACGCCAAATTTTTTCCACCTCGGCTCGCCGATGGTCAACACCTGCATCAACCCCCGCATACACCACGCTCGCGACAGATTCAAGCCATGGTTGTGCACCTGTTTGGCGTCCGCCTCATTCGTTACCAACGCGGGGGCGAGATATTTGAAATCGCCCGCTGACAATTCGGGCAGAAATGCAGCGAACCAAGTCAGGAATTCCGCCTGCGGCAACACCACCGACATCAGTAACGCCTCGGTCAGCGCGGGCGACAAAAAATCCTCTCCTGAAAAGTCGTAGGCCAGAGAATAGTTTTTGTCAGCACCAAACCATTGCCGCGCCTTCGTAGCAACCAGCGCCATGAAGTCGTGATCGCCCACGGTCGTCGCATAGCGTAGGGCATGAATCATCGCAAACGACGTGTTCGAGTGCACGCCGTGCCGCACCGGCGCATTGGCCGTTTGCAGATGGTTGAACATTGCGTCGGCCAGAAAATCTGCCAGTGGTCGCAACCCGGCGCGCCACTTCTCTGCGTGCGGATGGGCGCACACCGCCAGCTCCGAATAGAGCTTCAACAACCAACTCCAGCCGTAGGGCCGCTGCCAGTGCGCCGCACCGTCGCGCGCAAAGTAGGCAACCTCACGCTCCGCTTTGCGCGCATCAAACTGCCGATCAAACCATGAGGCAATCGCCTTGGTGTGGCTGGAACCGGGCTCCAAATTCAAAAGTCGCGCCATCGACCAATGCATGTGAACGCAAGAGTGCCAGTCGTAACTACCGAAAAAAATGGGGTGGAGTGCGGACGGCTCGCAAGCGTTCGCCTCGACCGCATCATGCACAAAATGCATGGTGAAATTAGGGTACTCGCGACGCGCGTTTTCGAGCGCAGTGCGGGCGTATGCCGCGTGGTTTGGGTTGATTTCTGACATAACGCGAAGTCTATCGATTCGGGACTACACTGCGCCGCGTTTAGTCGAAGCGATAATGCGAAATCGACAGAAAGTTGCGGTGCCCCATGCGAATCGAAGAAGAGCTGAAACTGGATTTCAAAGACGTGCTGTTCCGTCCCAAGCGCTCCACGCTAGGCTCGCGAGCGAAGGTGGAGTTAAAGCGAGACTACAAATACCGCCACTCCGGTCGCCACTCTGAAACCGTGCCAATCATCGCCGCCAACATGGACACCGTTGGCACGTTTGAAATGGCCGCGGCGCTCGCGAAGCATCACATGCATGTCGCGCTGCACAAGCATTACCTTGTTGAAGATTACGTCACCTTCTTCAACGATAACAATCATCCAGTGCATCAATACGCGTTCTACTCGCTAGGCATTACCGACGCTGATTTCGATAAATTCAAAGTGGTCAAGAACGCTACGGGTGATGCCATCGAATTCGTTTGCATTGATGTGGCCAATGGTTACACGGAGACCTTCATCGACTTCGTCAAACGTTTCCGCGAGGCATACCCAAAAACCACCATCATGGCGGGCAACGTGGTCACCGCCGATGTCACCGAGGCTCTGATACTTGCCGGTGCCGACATCGTCAAGGTGGGCATTGGCCCCGGCAGCGTCTGCACCACCCGCAAGATGACCGGCGTCGGCTACCCGCAGCTCTCCGCCATCATCGAATGCGCCGATGCGGCGCACGGGCTCGGTGGTCACATCTGCGGCGACGGCGGATGCACCGTGCCCGGTGACGTAGCTAAAGCCTTCGGCGGTGGAGCCGACTTCGTCATGCTCGGTGGCATGCTCGCCGCCCACGACGAATCCGGCGGCGAAGTCGTTCACGAACACGGCAAAACCTACCGCAAGTTCTACGGAATGAGCAGCGACTTGGCGATGGAAATGTATTCTGGCGGTGTCGCCAAATACCGCGCCTCTGAGGGTAAAGTCGTCACGCTAGAAGCGCGCGGGCCGGTTGAACACACCGTGCAGGAAATTCTCGGCGGGTTACGCTCGACGTGTACTTACGTGGGTGCGCGCACGCTCAAGGCGCTTTCGAAATGCACAACGTTCGTACGGGTTACGCAGCAGATTAATGAGGTTTATGGAAGGGCGGGGTAGTGCCGCTTCTCCATTCCGCGAGACTCAACACCTCCGCCGTCATTCTCGCGCTAACGAGCGCGGGAATCCAGAAACGTCCATGAGCAGAGCCGCTAGTTCAGGGCTCTGTATTGGACTCGGAACGCTCTGATACCGTTTACGACATGCTGCAAAAACAGAGGGCTCACTACGAGGCGATCATTCTCAATCGTGAGCTTATCGTCGTGCCTCGCTATCACCGTTGTGATGTCTTGAACATCGCGCAAAATGGAAATCCGACCATTGGCGTGCATCAAACAATTGCGAAGCTTGTAGACATCATTGAACAGCTCCCAATGCGCCACAGAAAGGTCTAATCCCATAGCTTTGAGTCCGCGTTTAAATCGATCAAGGGAACTCCCTCCACTGGGCAAGTGGTTTGGTGCCTTGTTTCGAACCATTAGGTAGAGTACCTCCTCAAGGTACGAGTACAGAAGCAGCAGACCATTCGCCGCGTGCATGCGGTCGAACAAGCGAGGCGAGTTCATCTCATCCTTGTTATCGCTCGCCGCCGGAGTTTGAAATTGCTGGTGCATATAGCTCCGCAAGCCATTTTGAAAGCCGACAAGCTGATCAAGTTGTAGGCCAAGAAAAAAATCAAGTACGTCTTCGTACTCGGCAGTGAGAGGCGGCGTCACGCTAGGCTCTTGGCTAGTCAATCTTTGTCTCCTACTTGTCTTAATTATTGTGACGCAAACTGGCGTTTGTGGCACGCGCAACATAGGCTTCACCCATCCCGCAGCGGTTGCCACCACTTTGGATCCTCGGCCTTTGGCCGAGGATGACGCCGCAGAGAGTAGCTACGGTGATGAATGCTGTTGCAGACGCACTACTAAAGTGTCTCGGTCACTCACCCTCCGCCGTCATTCTCGCGCCAACGAGCGCGGGAATCCAGTACGCCGGTGTCATGTCCATTCAGCCTGCTACTTACATCATGGCGTCGCGGCGCAACGGCACTTTGTCGTCGGCGTGACCGGAGCATTACGTGAACGCGTTTATCAGCATCGTGAAGCGCTGTTTGATGGCTTTACGAAACAGTATGGCGTGAAGATGCTTTTTCACTTTGAGTTTGTCGCGTCAATGCCGGCGGGAGAAAACTAAGATCTAACGTCCGCGCGCCTACCGATAAACCTCCCGCCGATTGCCAATCTTGACAACGAGAACTCTCAGCGCGCCGTCCTCGATATTGCAGATCAGTCGATAGTCGCCGACGCGGTATTTCCACAGGCTTCCGAGCTTCGCGCCTTTGAGCGCTTCGCCGATACTGCGCGGGTCTTCTAGCGGCGCGACACGGTCGTTTAGGTAGGCGAGGATTCGTTTGGCGACGGGTTTGTCGAGGGCGTCGAGTTCTTTGATCGCCGCTCGATCAATCTCAATCCGCCAGACCATAGCGCTTCATAACGTCGGCGAGTGCGACCGGTTTGCTGCGTCCGGCACGAATATCTTCCAGCCGTTTTTCTGCGAGATAAACGTCTTCCAGTTCGTCCAGATATTCGGCAATGGCTGCATTGACATAGAACGCTTTAGTGCGACCGGTCTGCGCCGCGAGGTTGTCGAGGCGATGGTCTACGTCTTCAGGAAGTCGGATTGAAAAGGCCATGTATTAATTGTATTACACCGAATACAACCGTCAACATCCTGACTCTCACGCTCACTGTGAGCGAGGCGCAACACTAAACCTGCCGCTGCACCGAAGGCGTCTCTGGCACCGGATACCCAGCCTCGGCAAACGTGCGCGCGATCATCTGGTTGATCTCGAAATAGACCTTCCAGTAGTTGTTGGTGTGGGTGTATGCACGCACGGTGAGCAACGGGCCTTCTGGGGTGAACTTGCTGATTTCTACTTCGGGCGCAGGTGTTGCGAGGACGCTCTGGATCATCGGTAAAGCGCCGCGCAGTCGGGTGACGACGTCCTTGATGTCGACGCCGTTGGCGATCTTGACTTCGGTGTCGACGCGACGATGTGGTTGCGTGGAATAGTTTTTGATCGTGTCGCTGAAGACTTTGTTGTTGCCGATAATGTTGGTGACGTTATCGCCGGACACGACCGTGGTGCCGAACAGCCCAAGCTCAGTGACGGTGCCTTCGACACCGCCGACGTTGACGTAGTCGCCCACCTTGTACGGTCGCAGCACCTGGATGAAAACGCCCGCTGCGAAGTGCGCGAGCAGGCCGCCCCAGGCTGTGCCGATGGCGAGGCCTGCGCCTGCTAGCAGCGCGGCGAAGCTGGTGGTTTGCACGCCGAAGATGTCGAGGATGGCGAGAATCAGGATCAGGTTGAGCAACACGCCTATGATTGAGACGAGGTAGCGCGCGAGCGTTGGCTCGATTTTTTTGGTGCGGTTGATCGCCTTTTCGATGAGCTTGCTGACCACGCCAATCAACCAGCGGCCGATGATCCAGACGGCGATGGCGGCGAGCACTTTGAGGCCGAATTCTGCGCCCTTTGTGGTCAGCCACAACATGATTTGTTCGGTGTTCAGTACGCCCATGATTTGGTCTTGCGGTCAATGATTGAGAGGGTTATTCGTAGCACCGAAGCGAACAAAAATCCACCGCGCTTTTGTGCTGCGCGCGTTTTCAGACGATTCAAGGTCGAAGCGTTGAAACAGGGAAAACCCCGAATCTGATCGCACGCTACACGAGCCTTCGGCTTCTATACTGCGGCTCTACGTTTTTATAGCGTTTCAAGGAGGAACCTATGCGTCGTTTTCACACACTTACCGTCGCCGCCGCAACATTCGCGGCCATCTCAGCGCCCACCGCCTTTGCGCAGGACAAAGGAAATCTCAGTATCTATTGCTCGATGCAGATCGAGTGGTGCACATTGGCTGCCAACGAATTTTCGAAGCAGACCGGCATCAAGGTCAACACCTCGTTCAAGGGCTCGGGCGAGACTTTTGCGCAGGTGAAAGCCGAGGCGACCAACCCGAAAGGAGACGTCTGGTTTGGTGGAACGGGGGATCCGCATTTGCAGGCCGCAGAAGAAGGTTTGAGCGAGATGTATCAGTCGCCGTTGATGAAGGATTTGCATCCGTGGGCGACGTATCAGGCGCAGATTGCGGGCTACAAGACGGTTGGCATTTACGCTGGTGCGCTGGGCTTTGGTTTCAATACCGAAGTGCTCGCCAAGAAAAAAATCGAGGCACCGAAATGCTGGGCGGATCTGATCAAACCAGAGCTCAAGGGCGACGTGCAGATGGCCAACCCCGCTGCGTCCGGCACTGCGTACACCGCACTCGCAACACTGGTGCAGGTGATGGGCGAGGACAAGGCTTTTGAGTATCTGAAAGCGCTGCACAAGAATATTTCGAACTACCCAAAATCCGGCACCGGCCCGGTGAAAGCGGCGGCGCGCGGCGAGACGGCAGTCAGCGTGAGCTTTATGCACGACGTGCCGGGCGAAGTCAAAAACGGCTTCCCGGTCGGCATGGCCGCTCCGTGCGAAGGCACGGGTTATGAGGTCGGCTCGATGAGCATCCTAAAAGGCGCACGTAATCTAGACAACGCAAAGAAGTTCTACGACTGGGCGCTCACGCCAGATGCGCAAAAGCTGGCCGCGCAGGCCAAACAGTATCAGTTGCCGTCAAACAAAAATTCTGCTCAACCGCCCGAGGCGCCACGCTTTGCCAACATCAAATTGATTCAGTACGACTTCAAAAAATACGGCTCATCGGCCGAGCGCAAGCGCCTGCTGGAGAAGTGGGAGAAGGACGTGAATTCGCTGCCGAGGGGTTGATCGGACGAAAAATTGGCTATCAGCTTTTCGCGCGATCCTTTATTTCAGTGGGGCTAAAGCGCCATTAGTCGTTAAGTCGACTTATGTATAAATCGGCCTTTAGCCCATATAAAATAACACATTTGCTAAAAAGTTGCATGTCAAAAGCGCCTCTGAAAAGCGTCGCTGTGCGCCGCTCATGACGCACAATAGATCATGAACCCAATCGCCTTCCCCTCGCACGCCGACACCGATCCACGAAACCTTGGCTGGATGCAGGGCTTTCCGCCGCCGCCTGAAAAACTGCTGCGTTTTGACGATGGCTCGTACTACGAATTTCCGCAGCGACGCTGGTCGTTTAGCCACATGCGCGAGCTGTTGCCGACGTCGCGTGTGTCGCGCGGCGATGGCCCGGTGTGTGCGCTGCCGCGAGCGGATCGTGATGACCTAGATGCGGTGCCTTTCACAACTATGGAAGGCCATGTGTCGAGCTGGGGCGAAGCGTTCGCGCTGAACTACACCGATGGCATCGTGGTGCTGCATCGCGGTCAAATCGTTTACGAAAAATACTTTGGCGCATTGCGGGCCGACCTCGTCCACAGCGCGTTCTCGGTGACTAAATCTTTTGTCGGTACGCTCGCTGCGATGCAGGTACACGGCGGCGCGCTCGACGACACAAAACGGGTAACCCATTACGTCCCCGAGCTGCGCGACACAGCCTACGGCGACGCCACCGTTCGTCAGGTGATGGACATGACCATTGGCGTGCGCTATTCCGAGGCGTATGCCGACCCGAGCGCTGACATTCACGCCTACGCGCGTGCCGGAGGCATGCGCGCCCGTCCGCGTGACTACGCGGGGCCGCAAACCTTTTACGACTATCTGGTTACGCTCAAAAAGGAAGGCGAACACGGCGCGGGATTCACCTACAAAACGGTGAACAGCGAAGTGTTGGCATGGATCGTAAAACGCGTTGCAGGAGTACGATTGGCTGACCTGACTTCGCAGCAAATCTGGTCAAAGCTTGGTTGTGAATACGAGGCGTTGTATCAAGTCGATAGCGTCGGCACCGAGGCGGGTGGCGGTGGGCTGAACACCACGCTGCGCGATCTCGCTCGGTTCGGTGAGGCCATGCGTTGCGGCGGCAGTTTCAATGGTCATCAAATCGTGCCTGCGGCGGTGGTCGCCGACATTCGCAACGGCGCAGATCGTGCGCATTTTGCGACGGCGGGTTACGCAACACTTCCCGGCTGGTCGTATCGCAACATGTGGTGGGTATCGCATGATGCGCACCAGTGCTTCACCGCGCGTGGCATACATGGGCAACTGATTTGGGTTGACCCGACGGCCCAAATGGTGATCGCGCGGTACGGCTCACATCCGCTCGCCGCCAACACCTTTATCGATCCGAATTCGTTGCCCGCCTATCGAGCGTTGGGCGAACATTTGATGCGCGGCTAGGGCAGCGCTACCTACTTGCTCACTTGCCTGCCGCATCACCCCAAAGCTGCTTTAGTCGTGCGTCGCGCCCGCAACCGTTGCGGTAATACTTGTAGCGCAGCGGATTTTTTTGGTAGTAATCTTGATGGTAGTCCTCAGCCGGATAAAACGCGGTGGCGAGGACAATTTCGGTGACGATGGGCTCTTTGAACGGCTTTGATTTTTCGAGCGCAGCGCGAGAGGTAGTGGCTGCTTTCAACTGCTCTGCATTCTGCGCAAAAATGGCGGTACGGTAAGGCGAACCGGAGTCACAAAACTGCCGATCTTTAGTCGTAGGATCGATGGTGTGCCAGAAGTATTCAAGCAACCGTTCATAGGTGACTTTGCGCGGATCAAATACGATTTCAACCGCTTCGGCGTGGCCAGTGCCCTTCGCCGATACCTGCTCGTAGGTGGGCTTGGCGACGCTGCCGCCAATGTAGCCCGACGTGGTTGAGATCACGCCATCAATCTTGTCAAAATCGGACTCGACACACCAAAAACAGCCACCAGCAAAGGTTGCCTTGGCGGTGACGGGCGAGATCGGTGCCTGCGCATGCGGCGCGGTTGCCAGCAAGAGAGTGCCGACGAAAGCGGCGACAGCGCGCAGCGCGTGGTGGAGCGAACGCAGAAATTTCATACAAGAACTGAATACTAGGTGGGAATTAGAGGATAGTCGGGTGAGTGCGCAAGAACCTTGCGATTTGAAAAAATATCATGCGAAGTGGGCAGCGCGTGGCACTTCGAGCGCGTGGGGCAGCGCTCGGGACGCTAAGAAAAATCTTATCTTGGGGTGGCTGGAATATTTTTTTCTTGCTCAGTTTTCGTTGAAAAAACAAAGAGTTATCGAGTTTTTCAGAGCTACGAACGTGCTCACCAAGACAATGGCATGTGGAACGCCCTTGCGTCAACGCTTGCGCTCTTCTACGCTTCGCGCCGCATCTCAAATTGTCTTGGGTGCAACCATAACAAATCGACGGAGCCACCTTGAAACATCTGAACAACGCTCGGGCAGCCCAACGCTTTGCGTCCCTGGCGGCCATAGTTACTTTAGGGCTGCTGTTCGGCTGCGCCTCGCGCCCACCTGAGCCCATCGCCGCACCCGCACCTGTACCCGCCACGCCCGTCGCCCGGCCCGCCGTAGTTTTGCCAATCGCCCAGCTCGATCGCGGGGTGCAGATTGTGCTGCCGGATGTGGTGTTGTTCGAAAGCGGCAAAGCAGTGCTTAACCAGAGCGCAAGCGCTCCTTATCTTGATCGTATCGCCGTGCTGCTTACAACAAAAACCGCGAAGCCGGTTTCAGTTGAAGGCCACACCGACAACGTCGGCGCTGCGCCGCTAAATCAAAAACTCTCGGAGCTTCGCGCTGACGCGGTAGCCGCCGCGCTTGTTGCGCGTGGCGTTCCTGTTGCGCGGGTATCAAAGCGGGGCTTGTCATTCACTCAGCCGGCAGCCCCCAACGATGTTGAAGCAGGCCGTCGCTTGAACCGGCGGACCGAGTTGATTGTGATTGATGAGACGGTGGCTAACCTCACGCAAGGTGAGCCAGCCAATTCGTTTGAAGACGCCGCAGCCCGGGTCAAAGCGGCGCTTGAGGCCGGGGCAGGCAAGCCGTAATGGACAAGTTCAACGGCGCAAAACGCGACACCCTACGCGCACTGGGCGCAGTGCCGTTCATGGCCGCAGGAGTAGCCTCTTCGCAGGGCAGCAAAAACCCCCGCGCTGATGCGCCGCGCATCGCATTGGTGCTTGGCAGTGGCTCGGCGCGCGGCTTTGCCCACATCGGCGTTATCAAAGCGCTGGAAGCGGCCAAGATCAAACCTGATCTCATTGTGGGCACCAGCGCAGGCGCGCTGATCGGCGCGTTCTACGCGGCCGGCTTCTCCGGCAGCCAGATGGAGGATCTGGCTCTGAAAGTGAAGGACATCGACATCGTCGACATGGCGAGCGGTACCAAGCGTGGCATGGTGATGGGTGACACGCTGCAAACGTTCGTCAATCGAGCCACGCGCGACCGTCCCATTGAATTGCTGGGCATTCCGTTTATCGCCGTAGCGACGCGGTTGCGAACCGGTGAGGTCGCCACCTTCCGTAGCGGCGATCTGGGACTTGCGGTGCGTGCGTCGTGCAGCGTTCCGGGTGTGTTCATTCCGCCGAAAATCAATGACGTTGACTTCGTCGACGGTGGGCTCGTGAGCCCGGTGCCGGTGCGCATTGCGCGCGATGCGGGCGCTGATTTCGTGATCGCGGTGGATGTGAGCAGCGGGCCGCTGAACGCCACGCCTGTGGGCATCTATGAGCAGGTGATGCACAGCTTCGAGATTATGGGCCGGTCGCTGGCGAAGCTGGAGGCCGATCAGGCAGACGTCGTGATCCGCCCCGATCTGGCGCGGCTTGCCAGCACTGATTTCAGTTCGCGCGCTGCGTTCATTCAAATCGGACAGGCCGCGGGCGCGCGATTTTCACCGGTTGTGACGGAAAAGCTGGCCGCGTGGAAGGCCAGCAAAAGACGCGCATAGCAGTAACGGTGGGAGCGGCTCTGCCGCGCCCCCTATCCATGCCGCCGGCGCGGCGGTCGCGGCGCGGCTGCCCCCTCGCATGCAAGTCAACCTAGCGCAATCGTCTAGAGCGGAATAAACTCCGTTCATGACTTCATTCGCCGATCTCCTCCAAAAAAACCGTGCGGGTGCTGACGCGTTTATTGCGCGTTTGCCGAAGGCGGAATTGCACTTGCACATCGAGGGCTCGCTTGAACCCGAGATGATGATTGCCAAGGCGTTCAAGCACGGCATCAAGCTGCCGTACGCCAACGTGGAAGCGCTGCGCGCCGCGTACAACTTCAGCAACTTGCAGGAGTTTCTTGATCTGTATTACGCGGGCGCCGACGTGCTGCGCGACAAGGAAGATTTTTACGATTTGACGTGGGCCTATTTGCAACGCGCCAAGGCGGACAACGTCGTTCACACCGAAATTTTCTTCGACCCACAGACGCACACCGCCCGCGGAATCGACCTGGAAGATGTGGTCGAAGGCATCGTTGAAGCGCTGCACGATGGCGAGGCGGAGCTGGGCATCACCTGGCGTTTGATCCCCAATTTTTTGCGCCATCTTTCAGAGCTTGATGCGATTGATACGCTCGCCCAACTTGAGCCGTACATGGAGCATTTTCACGGCTTTGGACTTGATTCGAGCGAGGTGGGCAATCCGCCGTCAAAGTTTGCGCGCGTGTTCGCCGAGATTCGCTCACGCGGCCTGCCGGTGGTCGCGCACGCGGGCGAAGAAGGCCCGCCGGAGTACATCATCGAGGCGCTGGACATCCTGCAAGTGGCTCGCATCGATCACGGCATTCGAGCGATAGAAGACGAGGCGCTGACGTCACGATTGGCACGCGGGCAGATACCGTTGACGGTGTGTCCGCTGTCCAACGTGAAGCTTTGCGCGGTGCCGTCGCTCGCCGCGCATCCGCTGAAAAAATTGCTCGATGCAGGCTGCCTGGTGACGATCAATTCCGACGACCCGGCCTATTTTGGCGGCTACATCGGCGAAAACTACCGCGCGATTGCCACCGCGCTCGACCTGAGCAACGAAGACCTGAAAATGCTAGCGGCGATGAGTATTCGCGGCAGTTGGTTGCACGAAGTTCAAAAGGCGCGGCATCTGGCAAAAATTGATCAGCTTTGATGTGTAACCCTTACTTCACTTGGGCTAGCGGCTAAATTAGTCAAATATTGACTTTCGCGTTTTATCGCCGCTACCCCATATAAATTGGGGAGATTTAAAGAAAGCTATAAGCGGTCGCAACCTACTTCGCGCAGGCTAGCGTCGCTGCAGCCAGCGCGCTGCCCTGCAAATCCTCAGCAATTAAGTGCAGTTGGCTTGCGCTCGGGCGTATTGCCCTGGGCAATGGGACGTTGAGCGCGAACGTACCGTTGCCGGCAATGTTGATGCTGCCATGCGCGCGCACCACCGCGTCGTGACGCAGCGTTACGCCGCGATTTTCGCCTGCCTTCACGGCTGATACGAGGCCGTTTTCGGTGACGGCGTAGCGCAGCCGCACGTTGCCCGCAGGCGTAGCCAGCATGCCGCTGATATTCAAACTGTCGTCTCGCCACATCGACACGACGCTGAATTTGGCAGTCGCAGGCAACTTGCCACCCGCACTCTGCCGGGGAACACCGGAAGTCCACGAGCGATCATCTTTGCCGTTAACAAAAATTTGCGGCGTGTATACGCCGGAGGCACCTCCGCTTTTGGCGAGCGCTGCCTGCCGTTGCGCGAATGCGGGCTGCGCGAAGGGGTCTTTCCAGCCGATGTAATCCCAGTAATCGACGTGAAACGCGAGCGCAATAAACGCCGCGTCGTTGCTGCGCTCGGTGACCGTTTTTGATAGCCAACGATCCGCCGGTGGGCAGCTATCGCAGCCTTCAGAGGTGTAGAGCTCGACCACGACGGGCACCGTTGCGCCACTGGTGGCGCTGCATTGGGTCGCAGCGAATGCGGGCGCAGCGAGCAGCGTGGTGGTGATCGCCACGGCCGCAGTGACGCGGAGCACTAAAACCTTCATCGCCAGACTTTCGGTTGGGTGGATTGCGCTCTGTCGTACACATCACGTCAAGCCTTACGCATGTCGGCTACGGCAAATGAATTTCACCCCCACCCAACGCCAACACCCGCCCGCCAACGCGAATCCGTTTGTCTGCCGTTAACGAGAGCTGCAACACGTTCAACCGATTGATGAACTCCCCCTGCGTGACGGTGAACTGCGATGGTGTGACCTCGCCTGCATCGAGCAGATAACCGCCGAGGTTGGCGCAGGCGGAGCCGGTGCCGGGGTCTTCGGTGAGGCCGCCGTCTTTGGGGAAGAAAAAGCGCACCTGGAATTTATCCGGCGCGACGCGCGCGGCAACCTGAACAGCGAAGCGCTCCTGCTTGGTTTGCGCGCGCTCCACAAGCAAGTCGACACGAGGCTTGACACGCGCGAGCGAAGCCACCGACGATACGGGCACGATCAGCTGTTCTGTGCCGCAGTCCACAAAGCGCCCTGCATCAACGCCACTGAAGTCGCGTACATCGAGTCCCAGCATTTCTGCGGTGTCCGCTTGCGACAGCCCGATCGCGCGGCTCGTGTGCGGGTTCGCGGTGAAGGTCCATACGTTGTTTGCATGCTCGACCGGAATATCGCCCACATTGAGCTTGAGCGTCGCGGCGTTGCCCGTGCAGCCCGGAAGGCCCAGCGCGTTGGCGATGAACGCCGTGCCAATGGTGGGATGACCCGCGAACGGCATCTCGAACGCAGGCGCAAAAATCCGGACTTGTGGATGCTGGTTTTCACGCGGCAGAATAAAGGTGCTTTCCGACAGATTGAACTGCGCAGTGAGCGCCTGCATCTCGGCGCTGGTCATGCCGTGCGCGTTTTCGAACACGCACAACGGGTTGCCGCCAAAGGTGGCGGCGTCGGACTCAACAAAGACGTTGACGAGGCGATAGCGGAAGGAGCGCATACAGTGATTGAACAAATATTGGGCGGCCTGAGATAATAAGGGCAATACGTCGCCGACACCTACCGTCGCCCCTGCGCAGGCCGGGGCCCAGTGACTTCTTCGGAGCGATAAGCTGCTGTTGAAGCACGAAAAGGCGCCGGGGTTCTGTCGGCGCAGGAACCACGAAACAAGACAAAAATTTAGCCAGGGCAATCGTCTCCAGATATGCAATACATCTACACCATGAACGCGGTCAGCAAGACTGTTCCGCCCAAGCGCGTCATCATCAAAGACATTTCGCTGTCCTTTTTTCCGGGCGCGAAAATCGGCCTGCTCGGCCTCAATGGCGCGGGCAAATCGACCGTGCTCAAAATCATGGCCGGTGTCGACAAAGACTTCACCGGTGAGGCGCGTCCGCAGGCTGGCATCAAGGTCGGTTACCTGCCGCAAGAGCCCATCGTTGACGGCGACAAAACCGTGCGCGAAATCGTCGAGGAAGGCCTCGGTGGCGTCAAGGCTGCGCAGACTCGTCTGGACGAGGTCTACGCGGCGTACGGCGACGAAAATGCTGACTTCGATGCGCTCGCCAAAGAGCAAGGCGAGCTGGAGGCGATTATTTCCGCAGGCGACGGTCACAACACCGACGCGCAGCTTGATGTGGCTGCCGATGCGCTGCGCCTGCCACCGTGGGACGCGCGCGTCGGCGTGCTCTCCGGCGGTGAAAAGCGCCGCGTCGCGCTGTGCCGCTTGCTGCTGTCGAAGCCGGACATGTTGCTGCTTGATGAGCCGACCAACCACCTGGACGCCGAGAGCGTGGAGTGGCTTGAGCAGTTCCTCGCGCGCTATCAGGGCACCGTCGTTGCCGTCACTCATGATCGCTACTTTCTCGACAATGCCGCCGAATGGATTCTTGAGCTGGATCGCGGACAAGGCATCCCGTACAAAGGCAATTACAGCGCGTGGCTTGAGCAAAAAGGCGACCGCCTGAAGAAAGAAGAATCGAGCGAATCGGCCCGCCAACGCGCGCTGAAAAAAGAGCTGGAATGGGTGCGCCAAAACCCGAAAGGACGCCAAGTCAAGAGCAAGGCGCGCCTCGCCCGATTCGACGAATTGTCGAGCCACGAATATCAACAAAGGAACGAAACCAACGAGATTTTCATTCCCGTTGCCGAGCGCCTCGGCAATCAGGTCATCGAATTCAAAAACATCAGCAAGAGCTTCGGCGACCGGATGCTGATTGATGATTTGAGCTTCGCCATTCCGCCGGGTGCCATCGTAGGCATCATCGGCCCGAACGGTGCCGGTAAGTCAACGATCTTCAAACTGATTCGCGGTCTGGAGAAGCCAGACAAGGGCGAAGTCGTCATCGGCCACACCGTGCAAATGGCCTTCGTCGATCAGTCACGCGAGAGCCTGGAAGACAACAAAACGGTGTGGGAAGATGTGTCCGGCGGTGCCGACATCCTCACCGTCGGTCGCTTCGAAATGCAAAGCCGCGCGTACATCGGTCGCTTCAACTTCAAGGGCGCGGATCAGCAGAAGAAAGTCGGCAACCTGTCCGGCGGTGAACGCGGACGTTTGCATCTGGCCAAGACGCTGCTTAAGGGCGGCAACGTGCTCTTGCTGGATGAACCATCAAACGACCTCGACGTCGAAACGCTGCGCGCGCTGGAGGATGCGATCGAGAACTTTGCGGGGTGCGCGGTGGTGATTTCGCATGACCGCTTCTTCCTCGA
>JAYSUK010000126.1:0-5099 GCA_043719085.1 Burkholderiales bacterium
GTCGCAGCGAACGGTTTGGCGTTCATCTCGGGGCAGTTGCCGATTGCTGCGGATGGCACGAGGTTGGTCGACGCAACGTTTGCGGACGTTCCCGGCGGCCAATCTACACGGTGACGGACATCGCCGAAGACCCGCATTTAACGGGCTTCTACGATGCCATCTGCGCGTGATGACAAGGCCTAAATTGCTGTTGCCTCTTCAATCAGTTTCATCACCGCAGGACTGAGTTTGGGTACGACGTCCAGCGCTTTCATGTTCTCTTTAACCTGGCTCACTCGGGACGCTCCAGTGATCACCGTCGAAACGTTTGGATTTTTCAGGCACCACGCCAGCGCGAGTTGCGAGACGCTGCATTCCAAATCGCCTGCAATTGGCCGCAATTTTTCGACTGCTAAAACCTTCGCTTGGTCGATGACCCGTTCGGCGATCCATTCGTAGCCTTTGAGCGCTGCGCGTGAATCCGCCGGGATGCCGTCCTTGTATTTGCCGGAGAGAAGGCCGGATGACAGCGGGCTCCACGTGGTGAGACCAAGGCCGATGTCATCGTACAGGCGCGCAAATTCCTTCTCTACTTTGGCGCGGGCAAAGAGGTTGTACTGTGGTTGATCCATCACCGGTTTGTGCAGGTGATGGCGCTCGGCGATTTCGTAGGCGGCGCGAATTTCGTCAGCCGTCCATTCGCTGGTGCCCCAGTACATCACTTTGCCTTGTGTGATCATGTCGCTCATCGCGCGCACGGTTTCTTCAATCGGCGTATTCGGGTCGGCACGATGGCAGAACGCAAGATCGACGTAGTCCAGTTGCAGGCGTTTCAGTGAGCCGTCAATGGCTTGCATGAGGTACTTGCGATTCAAGGTATTTTTCTCGTTCGGGCCATCGTTCAAACCCCAGAAAAACTTGGTAGAGATGATCGCCTGTGAACGCCGCCAGCCGAGCTGCTTGATAGCCTCGCCCATGATTGTTTCTGACGCGCCTTTAGCGTAGGCCTCAGCATTGTCGAAAAAATTGACGCCAGCGTCCCACGCGGCGGCCATGCATTCGACGGCAGCCTTAGTGTCGACCTGGGAGCCGTAGGTGACCCACGAGCCATAGGAAAGTTCAGAGACTTTGAGGCCGGATTGGCCTAAGCGACGGTATTGCATTGGATACTTCTTGTGTGGTGAAAATTGATGGCGTCATTCTCGCGCCAACGGCGCGGGAATCTGGGATGGTGCGGTGTCGCTGCCTTCTGGATTTCCGCGTGCGGCGAGGATGACGCCGAGGAGGGCTACGTTCCTTGCAGAGTTATGTTCCCTGCATGCCGCCCTTACGCGCGCGCAAATCAATCCGATTATCGCCGCGTAGCAAATTGAACACGACGAAGCGGTTCGCTTCTCGAATCGCGCGGCGCACCTCATCAGGCGTTTGCACGTACGCGCCGTTCACGCCCAGCAGAATATCGTTCTCGCGCAGGCCCACTTGATACGCCTCGCTTTTGTTGTCAACTTCGATAACGTAAACACCGCGCCGGTTCAGTTCTTTTGGAATGCTCGCGAGTTCGGTGCCGGGCAATTCGGTGATTTTTTCCGGCCGCAGACCTTGTGCACGCGCTGGGGTTTCGATGGTGACGCGCACGTTCTTTGGCTGTCCTGCGCGGATGATCGCGAGGTCAAGCGCTTGGCCAATGGGCGTCAGCGCCTGCTGGTTGCGCAGGTCGTAGCCGGTGCGCACGGTGCGTCCGTTGACGGCGACTACTACATCGCCTTTTTTGATGCCGGCCTTGTCGGCGGGGCTGCCAGAAATCACGGTGTTAATCAACGCGCCTTCTATCGCGGGCAGGCGATTTTCTTTGGCGATTTCCTGATTGATTTCGCCGACCGATGCGATGCCAATGCCGCCGCGTTTGACTTCACCGAAGCGCGCCAGCTGATCCATAACACGCATCGCCATATTGGTCGGCACAGCAAATCCGATGCCGACGTTGCCACCGGTTGGGCCGATGATGGCGGTGTTGATACCAATCAATTCGCCGCGCAGATTGATCAGCGCGCCGCCCGAATTGCCGGGGTTAATCGACGCATCGGTCTGAATGAAATCCTCGTACCCTTCGATGTTGAGTCCGGCGCGACCCAATGCCGAGACGATACCGGAGGTGACGGTTTGCCCGACGCCGAACGGATTGCCAATGGCGAGCACATAATCGCCAACCTGCAGGGCATCAGATTCGCCAACGCGCACGGCAGTGAGTTTTTCTGCGGGAATTTGTAGTAGCGCGATGTCGGTCGCAGGATCAGAGCCGATGAGCTTTGCCGTGAATTCGCGACGATCTTTAAGCGTGACAACAATTTTGGTCGCGCCCTTGATAACGTGATGGTTGCTAAGAATCCAGCCCTTCGTCGCATCCACGATCACACCCGAACCAGATGCCTGCGCCTCACGCTGTTGCGGGCGATCCCCTTGCCCAAAAAAACGGCGAAAGAACGGGTCGTTGAACATCGGATTGTCGAAGTCATTGCCGCGCGACGTCGTGGAGATGTTGACCACACCGGCGGCAGTTTGATTGACGACGGGGGCGAGGCTGGGGAGCGCGCCATTGAGTCCGGGGGTAGCCTGACGGGGCATGCCGGGTTGGGCGAGCGATGGCGCGATTGCTAAGCCAAACGTCGCCAGAAGAAGTGCGAATGCGCTGCGAAGAATCATGCGGGTTCCTGTGCAGAGTGGGTCGCGGCAGAGCCACTCCTACAAAGGTGCGATGTAGGAGCGGCTGTGCCGCGACTTTGTGAAAAAGTCGCTAGCCTGTAACTACGAGATTATCGCGATGAATAAGTTCATCTTCATCGACGTAGCCCAGCACCGATTCGATTTCAGATGAGGGCTTCCTCATGATCCGCAAGGTCTCGTTGGACGAGTAATTGGCGAGGCCGCGCGCCAGCTCGCGACCCGACTCATCGATGCAGCCGATGGCGTCGCCGCGTTCAAACTCACCCGTTACCGCAATCACGCCAATCGGCAGCAAACTTTTTCCGCCGTGCAGAAGCGCTTTCGTTGCACCTGCATCCAGCGTGACCTTGCCACGCAATTGCAGGTGATCGGCGAGCCAGCTTTTGCGCTTGGCAAGACTCGCTTCAGGCGCGTAGAGCAGGGTGCCGATGGCCTCGCCACCGAGCAGTCGGTGCAGCACGTTGGCCTCATGTCCGCTGGCGATTACCGTGTGAATGCCCGTGTTGGCGGCACGTCGTGCCGCGAGGATTTTGGTCAGCATGCCGCCGCGCGAAATGCCGGTGCCCGTGCCGCCCGCCATCGCCTCAAACTGCATGTCGTCAGCGCGACCTACGCTAATGAATTTTGCGTCAGGGTCACGGCGCGGATCGGCGGTGTAGAGGCCCTGTTGATCGGTGAGCAATACCAGCACCTGCGCATCGATCAGGTTCGCTACGAGCGCGCCGAGTGTGTCGTTGTCACCAAATCGAATCTCGTCAGTCGTGACGGTGTCGTTCTCGTTGATGATCGGGATGACGTTGTGTTTGAGCAGGGCGGTGATCGTTGACCGTGCGTTGAGATAGCGCTTGCGGTCGGCCAGATCTTCATGCGTTAGCAGCACCTGCGCGGTGTGTAAGCCATGCCCAGCGAAGGCTTGTTCGTACACATTGACGAGACCCATCTGGCCTACCGCTGCTGCGGCCTGCAGCTCTGGCATAGCCTTGGGGCGCTCAGTCCAGCCGAGACGCGCCATGCCTTCGGCTACCGCGCCAGAGGAGACGAAGATCACGTCCACGCCGCGCGCGCGCAGTGCAGCAACGTCAGCGGCCCAGCGCGCAATGGCCGAGCGATCAATGCCTGCGCCGCCGTTGGTCACGAGCGCACTGCCGACTTTTGCGACGACTCGGCGGGTCGGTTTTAGGATTGAAAAGTCAGTCATCGCGACGCAGCAGATTTCAAAAATTGGGTAGGGTGCGCATCAAAATGCGCACCATCGCGGCACGCCGTAAACGTTAACGAGCGAAGAACCGTTCGGTGCGCGCTCTGGCGCACACCGTACGGCCAATTACGCCGCAACCGCCAGCTCTTCCGGCTCTTCTGCCGCCTTTACTGCGGCCAAATGTTCGCCCACGGCGCGAACCAACTCGGTCGTCCCAACTTTGTTCATGCCGCTGATCGCGTACCAGGGCTTGGTCCAGCGTAAGCGTTTCAACGCGTCTTTGATGCGCACATCGGCCTCCGCCGGATCGAGCATGTCGACCTTGTTAAAGATCAGCCAGCGCGGTTTGCCGTGCAGCTCTTTGTCGTATTTTTTGAGTTCGGCAACCAGTGCGCGTGCTTCTTTGACCGGGTCGGCATCGGGGTCGAATGGTGCGATGTCGACCAAGTGAAGAATGAGTTTAGTGCGTTGCAAATGACGCAGGAATTGATGGCCCAAGCCCGCGCCTTCCGCAGCGCCCTCGATCAGGCCGGGAATATCGGCGATCACAAAGCTGCGACCGTAGTCGATGCGCACCACGCCGAGGCTTGGTGCCAGCGTGGTGAACGGATAGTCAGCGACCTTCGGTTTTGCCGCACTCACCGCGCGTACCAGCGTCGATTTACCTGCGTTCGGATAACCGAGCAATCCAACGTCCGCCAGCACTTTGAGCTCAAGCTGAACCCGGCGCTCTTCGCCAGCTTCGCCGTTGGTTTTTTGACGTGGCGCGCGATTCACGCTGGACTTGAAATGCAGATTGCCGAGGCCACCCGCGCCGCCCTTGGCAATCATTTCACGCATGCCATGTTTCGATAGATCGGCGAGTTGAATGCCTGTTTCCATATCGGTGATCACAGTGCCAATCGGCATTTTCAGAATCACGTCATCGGAGCCGCGCCCGTAGCAGTCGGCCGTGCCGCCGTTGCCGCCCTTGTCGGCGCGGTGGATGCGCGCGAATCGGTAGTCGATCAGCGTATTGATGTTCTCGTCGGCTTCGGCAAACACGCTGCCGCCACGTCCACCGTCGCCACCATCCGGCCCGCCGCGCGGGATGCATTTTTCGCGACGGAACGAGGCCATGCCGTTGCCACCGTCGCCAGCGATTACGTCAATAAATGCTTCATCAATAAATTTCATGGTGCTTTTACCTTTGGAGCAGTTT
>JAYSUK010000127.1:0-1883 GCA_043719085.1 Burkholderiales bacterium
CGCGTGTTAAAGCCCGGTGCTGAAGCTGAAATCATCACGCCCGATTGGTCACATGCCAGCGCCTATGGCGACCCGACCCACAAGTGGCCGCCAATGTCGCGCTGGTATTTGGTATATCTCGATAAACAATGGCGCGAAGCGCAAATCGCGCATGTCGGCTACACCTGCGACTTCACCCATGTTTATGCATACACCCCGGATAGTTCGATGCAGGGGCAGTCAGATGAAACGATGCGGCAGGCGGCTTATTACTACGTGAATGCGGTGAGTGAGCTGCGCGCGAAACTGACGAAGCGAGCATAGGCGGTCTCAAGTTTTAAGTGCAACACCATAATGTTGAATTGACAAAGAGGTGTTGCAATGTTGAAGAAGAAGCAGAGTTATACACAGATGACGTTAGCGGTACGCGAAGAAATCAGTCGGGGTCTCGCCAGCGGCCTGACGCAAGCTGCCATCGCCAAGCAGTTGGGTTACTCGTCGTGCTCCATTGGCCGTGAGATTACCCGCTACAGCGCTGCTGAGGTCGGCTACCGCGCCTACTGGGCACAAGCGCGTGCCGATGACGCCGCCAAGCGCAAGGGACGCCATCGTAAGCTCGCCGATGGCCCGCTATGGGACGAAACCTGCCGCCAGCTCAAGTCTGGCTTATCCCCCGAACAGGTCGCCCAAGCACTAAAGCGCGACTTTGCCGATAATGTCAGTATGCATGTCAGCCACGAAACCATCTACCAAGCCCTGTATGTGCTGCCGCGCAACGCACTCAAAGCGGTGCTGGTGCAAGAGGGTTTACGCCAACACCACGAGAAGCGTCGGCCACGCAGCAAGCTTGGTGCCACCGAGCCGAAGGTGCGCTTCTCAGGCACTTCCATTGATGAGCGCCCCGCCGAAGTCGACGGCCGCGTAGTGCCGGGTCACTGGGAGGGTGATCTGATCAAAGGCGAGAAGAACCGTTCGGAAGTGGCGGTGCTGCTGGAGCGGCAATCACGGCGGGTGGTGCTGGCACGGCTGACGGATGCAAAGGCCTCAACGGTACGCAAAGCGTTTGAAGCCGCGTTCTGCCTGGCTCCACCCAGCTTGGTGAAAACCTTGACCTACGATCAAGGCTCAGAGATGGCCGAGCATGCGCTGCTGGCGGTGAACGCAGGCATTGAGGTCTACTTCGCGGATGCCCACAGCCCGTGGCAAAAGGGGGCGATTGAGAATACGAATGGATTGCTGCGACAATACTTACCCAAAGGCACCAACCTCGCTAATCATACGCAGGCTGAATTGGATGTGATTGCGGAGAAGCTGAACAATCGACTACGCGAATGCTTGGACTGGAAAACCCCTAATGAGGTCTGGGCTGAGATGCTGAAGAAAGCGTTGCACTAATTTCCTGAGCCCGCCATTAAAGTTTAAGGCGCCAGCCGTTCGATTCCCCACGCGCCATCCGCTGTGTTGTTTGCGAGGCGATACAGAATTCGATCATGCAGCCGACTAGGGCGTCCCTGCCAGAATTCAAACCGATCCGGGATCAGCCGATAGCCGCCCCAATGTGGTGGGCGCGGGGGTTTCAGCATAAATTTTGCGGCGTATTCGGCGGCGCGACCAACCAATACCGCACGCGAAGAAATCACTTCGCTTTGCGGCGAGGCCCACGCGCCGATGCGTGAATCGAGCGGGCGCGAATTAAAATAAGTGTCACTTTCTGTGTCGCTGATTTTTTCAACCGTGCCCTCGATTCGCACCACCCGCTCCAATTCCACCCAGTGAAACTGAATCGCAGCAAATTTATTTATCGCTAATTCGCGACCTTTGCGGCTTTGATAATTGCTAAACCACACCGGCCCACGTGCGTCGAATTCTTTAATCAACACAATCCGCGTTGACGGTCGATTATC
>JAYSUK010000128.1:0-1883 GCA_043719085.1 Burkholderiales bacterium
GATCTGACACGCACAATCTCGATCATCGTACCTACAAATCGGCTAGATCATGACTTCTCCGATTACGTAAACCTTCTGCCGCGCACACTCCTAGCCCAATTTAAATGGGTGGTTTGAGAAAAAGCTGCGTTGCTGAAAGCATTCGCAGACGCTCAAAGTTGCTCCAAAGCCTGGCTTCTTATGCGAATAAAATCAACGGTTTCTTGCGTCGCCTCCTTTAATGCCACTCCCGTCAACCGTCCGCTCAAGCCTCGCTCGTGACCTGAAACCCGGCGCTTTCGCCGCGCACCCAACGGCCGTCACGATCGGCAACTTTGACGGCGTGCATCGTGGTCATCAGGCGATGCTTCAGGTGGTATGTGAGGCGGCAAAACTGCGCGGCTTGACCCCAGCGGCCATCACCTTCGCCCCCGCCCCCGGAGCGTATTTTGCGCGGCTTGCTGGCAAAACGCCGCCGACTAAATTGCAGCGTTTGCGCGACAAACTGGCCTGCATCTGGGCGGTCGGCATTGCGCATATTCAGCTGTTGCGCTTCAACGCCGCGATGGCCGCGATGTTGCCCGAAGCGTTTTGTGATCGCGTGTTGAAGGACGGGCTCAACGCCAAGTGGGTGATCGTCGGCGACGATTTTCGCTATGGCAAGGGCCGTGCGGGCGACGTAAAAACGTTGCACGCGTGGTGCGCCGCCCACGGCATCGAGTGCTATGTCATGCCCGCGGTGACGGCCAAGGACGTGCGCTTTTCGTCCACCATTGTTCGCGACGCGCTTGGCGATGGTGACGTAGTGACGGCTGCGGCCATCCTCGGTCGCCCGTATCGCATCTCGGGCAAAGTCGCGCACGGCGACAAGCTGGGCCGCACCATTGGCTTCCCGACCATTAACGTGCCGCTGTGGGCACCGCTGCCGCTGTCAGGCATTTTCGCGGTGCGCGTTTACGGTGTCGATATCGCAGGCGGATTGCCGGTGATGGGCGCGGCGAGCGTTGGCGTGCGGCCCACGGTCAAGACCAACGGCGCGCCTTTACTTGAGGTGTATCTGCTCGACTTTCAGGGCGATTTGTACGGTCGCCGCATCGTGGTCGAATTCGTTGAGCGCATTCGCGCAGAAGAGAAATTCGACTCGCTCGAAATCATGACGGAGCAAATGCATCGCGACATTGCTGCGGTGCGCGTCGCCTTAACCTGCGCGTAACCCGCGCGCAAAGCCTTCTCCACGAGTTCCCGCACGTTGGGGGAAAGCGCGGGCTGACTTGCTAGCGCTTCGAGTTGGGCCTGCTGCAACTGTCGCTCTGGTTCGCTGCATCGGTGCCAGCGCGAAAACGCGTCGCAAAACCGGGCTGCTAGCGAGGGATTCTGAGCATCAAAGTGCTTGATCTGCTCACCAACAAATGCGTAACCGGAGCCATCGGCGGCATGGAAACCGCGCCAGTTCTGATCGGCAAATGACTGCACCACGGCGCGCACCTGATTGGGATTTTTGCGGTCGAATTTGGCATGCCGTAACAAGGCTTGAGCGGTCGCAACCGGGTTCGCTCGATGCGTGCTTGATTCGAGCTGAAACCAGCGATTTAGCATCAGTGCGTCGTGCTGCCAGCGGTCGTGAAAGCCGCTGTACAGGGTGTCGCGGGCTGCGCAGGGCTGATCTCGCAACGCCGTCATCGCGCCAATCACGTCGGTTAAATTTTTTGCTGTCACCCATTGCGCTAGCGCCAGCGATTGCGCACCTGCATTTGGGCTGACATTGGCAAACACCAGCAACACATTTGCCAGCGCACGATGTGCAGCAGCGACAGCCGGGGCCTCAGCGGCGGCGCTGCATGCTGCACGTTCACGCTGGTAGCGTTGGACGAGGTTGGCTTGATGCGCGATGCTCAGACTCTGCA
>JAYSUK010000129.1:0-5081 GCA_043719085.1 Burkholderiales bacterium
TGTAGGCGACGACTCGGCGTCGCTCGGCGCATGGAGCGACGCCGAGTCGTCGCCTACCCATCCACTGCGCCGTTGATTGCCAGCACGGTATCTACAATCGCCATCATGAAATCACACCCCACCCTCCGCCTGATCGGCGCACCCACCGACATTGGCGCTGGCTCGCGCGGCGCATCAATGGGACCGGAGGCCATGCGCGTGGCGGGGTTGGCGGAGGCGTTGACAGCACGAGGCTTACATGTGGTCGATGACGGCAATCTGAGTGGCCCGCCCAATCCGTGGCAACCGCCCGCCGATGGCTACCGTCATTTGCCAGAGACGCTGGCATGGAATGTTGCCGTGAGGGACGCGGTGACGCATGCGTTGAACGCGGGCGAATTTCCGGTGTTGCTCGGCGGCGATCACTGCCTCGCCATTGGATCGATCACCGCCATTGCTGCGCATTGTCGTCGGCAAAAAAAGCGCCTGAAAGTGCTGTGGCTTGATGCGCATGCCGACTTCAACACGAGCCTTATCACGCCCTCCGGCAACATCCACGGCATGCCCGTGGCCACGCTGTTTGGATTCGGAGCAGGCGCGTTAGTGAATCTGGCTGATCCGTCGCCCGCATTGAATAAAAGCGAAATAGTGCAGATCGGCATTCGCAGTGTCGATGAGGCAGAAAAGCGCTTCGTCCAGTCCGAGGGGCTTGAGGTGTTCGACATGCGCTCGATTGATGAGTTGGGCATGCGCGCGGTCATGCATCAGGCGCTAGCAGGCGTGGATGAAAACACCCATCTGCACGTGAGCTTCGATGTGGATTTTTTGGACCCTGCGATTGCTCCCGGTGTGGGCACCACGGTCGCCGGTGGCCCGACCTATCGCGAGGCGCAACTGTGCATGGAGATGATCGCCGACAGCGGTCGCCTGTGCTCGCTTGACGTGATGGAACTCAACCCGGCCTTCGACGTGATGAACCGAACCGCCGTGCTTGCAGTAGATTTAATCGAGAGCCTGTTTGGTAAGTCCACGCTGATGCGGCAGGCGTAGTTTGTAGTTCGGTAGTTCAGTAGAGTGGGCACCCCGTGCCCACCAAAAGGCGGCAGAAAGATTCTTGCTTGCTGTTTCAACGCGATGGTGGGCAGAAGCTGCCCACCCTACGAAACTACGAAACACCGAGATAGCGGCGTTCGACAAAACTGTGCATAATCACAGTATCGTGAACGCCCCCAAGTCCATCAGCAAAGGCCGAGGCGCAACGCTGAATATGGCGGGGCGCTTTGAGTCGCACGAAGGCGAATGGTTTGACGACGGCTGGGGCGAGGATGAAGCGGTCGAGCGCGCAGCCAAGCGTCCAAAAACAGTGATCCACATCGAAACAGCGCGCAGCATCATTTCGCACAACGAGTCGCCCGACCTTCGTTTCGATCAGTCCATCAATCCCTATCGCGGCTGTGAGCATGGCTGCATTTATTGCTACGCCCGACCGTCGCATTCGTATCTGAATCTGTCACCCGGCATGGACTTTGAGACGCAGATTTTTGCCAAGCGCAACGCCGCAGATTTGCTGCGCAAGGAGCTTGGCAAGCGCGGCTATAAAGCCAGCGCCATTAACCTCGGTGCCAACACCGATCCGTACCAACCGATAGAAAAAACTGAGTGCATCACGCGCCGCCTGATCGAGGTCCTCAATGAGTGCAATCACCCGCTCACTATCGTCACCAAAAACGCACTGATCTGCCGCGACATCGACTTGCTCGCGCCGATGGCCGCACGCAACTTGGTCAACGTATTCGTCTCCATCTCGCAACTCGACAACGAGTTAACGCGCATCCTCGAACCCCGCGCCTCCACGCCCGCTAATCGTCTGCGCGCCGTGCGTGAACTCGCCGATGCGGGTATTCCGACGACGGTGCTGGTGGCACCGATCATCCCATTCATCAACGACGAATTTATCGAGCGGGTGTTAGAGGCATCACACGAGGCGGGCGTGGTGTGCGGCAGCTACACCGTGGTGCGCTTGCCGTATGAGGTGAAAGACCTGTTCAAGGACTGGTTAGCAACGCACTTCCCCGACCGTGCCGAACACGTGATGAACCGCATCCGCGACATGAAGGGCGGTCGCGAAAACGTGAGTGAATTTGGCGAGCGCATGCGCGGCACCGGCATCTTTGCCGAGTTGATCCGCCAGCGCTTTCGCAAGACCTGCGCACGGCTCGGTTTGAGTGCTGCCAACTTGCCCGAACTCGATCGGACACAGTTTGTGCCACCACGTGAGGCCACAGCGCAGCAATCGTTGTTCTAGAGACAACCCGGGGGGTTCCGTGCGCACCGAATGTAGGCGACGACTTGGCGTCGCTTGGCAGCAGCACCACCACGTTACCCGACCAGAGCGCGGCCCAGTCCGCGCCTACTAACCACACGGAGTTCGGTCGGGGTGGCACCCCTCCTACAGATTCAGCGCGCTGTTCCATGCTGCCAGCTTCTGCTCGAAGCGCAACGCGGCGTGCGTTGGGCTGGTCGAGGGCAATCGCTGAAAACTAATTCGTGGATCGCGTAGCAACTCAGCACAATGGCGCTTGAAGCCGGCTTCCGCCGCGCCACCGTTGAAATACACCCGCGTGACGCGCGGATGCTGCGCAAAGAACGCCATGAAATCGTTGGCCACTTCGCTATCGCGACGAATCGACGAATCCAGACTGCCAGGTCGCTCGCAAGATTGCAGCACGTCCCACACGGCCACCCCGGCGCTCTGCAACGTGCACACCCGCTCATCGTATGCCGCGTCGGGCGCGATGTTGAAGACGCCGCCCATGATGCGCCAGAACGCATTTTGCGGATGCGCGTAATACTGGTTCGCTGCTAACGAGGCCGCACCCGGCATGCTGCCCAAAATCAGCCGCGTGGCACGCGCGTCTACGATGGGCGGAAAGCTTTGGACGTGGGCGCTGCTCATCTAAGTAATTAGCTTATTCCGTTTGGTATCGGTAAGTAGCGATTTGCCACCCCCAGAATACTTGCATGTATCAGTACACCGCATTTGACCAGTCCGTCGTTGACCAACGCGTCGCGCAGTTTCGCGACCAGACCGAACGCTTCCTGTCCGGCGAACTCGACGGCGAAGAATTTAAGCCATTGCGCCTGCAAAATGGCCTTTACGTGCAAAAGCACGCGCCGATGCTGCGCGTGGCGATTCCGTATGGCCTGGTGAGCACCAGGCAGATGCGCATGTTCGCGCACATCGCCCGCAAATACGACCATGATTACGCGCACTTCACCACGCGCCAAAACATCCAGTACAACTGGCCGGAGCTGGGCCGCGTGCCCGATATCCTCGCCGACCTCGCATCGGTGCAGATGCATGCCATTCAAACCAGCGGCAACTGTATCCGCAACACCACCACCGATCAATTTGCAGGCGTCGCGCCGGACGAAGTGGTCAACCCACTGGTGTGGGCGGAGATCATCCGTCAATGGAGCACGATCCACCCGGAATTCGCCTTTCTGCCGCGTAAATTCAAGATTGCGATCAGCGGCTCAACTCAGGATCGCGCAGCGACCCTCGTGCATGACATCGGCCTGATTGCATTGAAAGATGCAGCGGGCAACGTGGGCTTCCGCGTCGCAGCGGGTGGTGGCTTGGGCCGCACACCGATTGTGGGCACGGTGATCCGCGACTTCCTGCCGTGGCAGCACCTGATTTCGTATCTCGAAGCGATTCTGCGCGTGTACAACCGCCTCGGTCGTCGCGACAACAAATACAAAGCGCGTATCAAGATTCTGGTAAAGGAATCAACGCCGGCCCAGTTCACCGAATGGGTTGAGACGGAGTTCGAGGCCACCAGAAACGGCCCGCAATTGCTCACGCAAGCGCAGGTTGATGCGATTGCTGCACGCTTCACACAAGCCGTGTATCGCGACGTGCCGGTTGATGATGCTGGCGCCGTGACATTCGCCGCATCGAACAACGAATTCGCACGTTGGCAGCGCCGCAACGTGCACGCGCATCGCGTCCCCGGCTACGCGGCGGTGAGCGTGTCGCTCAAGCGCATCGGTGTGCCGCCGGGCGACATCACCGCTGATGAAATGGATGCCGTCGCTGCACTTGCCGACAAGTACACGCAAGGCGAGCTGCGCGTCACGCACGAGCAGAACCTTGTATTCGCTGACGTTGAAAAGAGCGCACTGCCCGAGTTGTGGCGCGACCTCAAAGCACTCGGCATGGCGGTACCGAACATCGGGCTCATCGGCAACATCATCGCCTGCCCCGGCGGAGATTTTTGCGATCTGGCGAACGCGGTGTCGATCCCGGTAGCTGCGGCGATTCACGAGCGTTTTGAGTCGCTCGATTATCAGTTCGACATTGGCGAACTCGACTTGAATATTTCGGGTTGTATCAATGCCTGCGGCCATCATCACGTCGGCCACATCGGCATCCTCGGCGTGGATAAACACGACGAAGAGTGGTACCAGATCACCATCGGCGGCGCGCAAAACATCACGTTGAATGGCGCTCCCGCAACGGCGAAGATCGGCAAGATCATCGGCCCGTCGTTCGCGCGGGCGCAAGTTGCAGACGTGGTCGAAAACCTCATTCAAACTTACCTGAGCCTGCGCGAGCGCGATGACGAGCGTTTCGTCGACGTCGTGGCCCGCACCGGAATTGATCCTTTCAAGGAGCGTGTTTATGCCGAAGTTAATTAATCGCTATGGTGTCGTTGACAACAACGGCACTGACGGCTGGGTCGAGTACACCGGTGACGCGGCGGCCATTCCTGCGGGCGCAAAAGTGTTGCTGCCTTTGACTGAGTTCCGTGAGTTTTCTGGCACGTGGCAAAAGCACGTCGGTGAACGGGGCGCTCTCGGCGTTCGATTGTCACCGTCGGACGATCCTGCGCTGATTGCCAACGATCTGAACAGGCTGGCGCTGATCGCCGTTGAGTTCCCGGCGTTTGCCGATGGTCGCGGTTACTCAACAGCAACGTTGCTGCGTGAGCGGTATGGCTACAAAGGCGAGCTGCGCGCCGTTGGCGACGTCTTGCGCGATCAAATCTTTTTAATGTCTCGCTCCGGCTTCACCACGTTCGCGCTGCGCCACGATC
>JAYSUK010000130.1:0-1877 GCA_043719085.1 Burkholderiales bacterium
CGAAAAGCAGCGAAACTCGCCAAATACGATCTCGATATCAAGACGCCCATCCTCACGATTGACGACGCGCTCTCCGCGAAAAGTTTCGTGCTCCCACCCGTCACCACAGGACGCGGCGATGCCGTCGCCGCGCTCGCCCGATCAACGCACCGCATCTCGGGCAAGACAGCGCATGGCGGGCAGGATCACTTTTATCTCGAAGGCATGGTCTCGCTCGCAACGCCGCTGGAAGACGGTGAGATTTCAATTCACTGTTCCACGCAGCACCCGACCGAGGTGCAGCACATCGTGGCACGCGCGATGGCGCTGCCCGATGCCAAGGTGCGCGTGGAGTGCCGACGCATGGGCGGCGGATTCGGTGGCAAGGAATCGCAGCCGGCATTGTTTGCGTCGTTATGCGCGATGGCCGCTGTGAGGCTGGGTCGCAGCGTCAAGCTAAGGCTGGATCGCGACGCCGACATGATCATCACCGGCAAACGGCATCCGTTCCAGTTTGAATACGACGTCGGCTTTGATGAAACAGGCCGCATCATCGGCGCGGATTTGATGCTCGCCTCCGACTGCGGCTACTCCGCTGATTTGTCGGGCCCGGTGAATGCGCGCGCCATCTGTCACGTCGACAACGCGTACTTTCTGGAGCATGTGCGCATCCGCAACTTCCCGTGCAAAACGCACAAGGTGTCGAACACCGCATTTCGCGGATTCGGCGGACCGCAGGGCATGTTCCTGATCGAGCATGTGATGGATGAGATTGCGCATGTGCTGGGGAGAGACCCGCTCGATATTCGCAGCATTAATTTCTATGGCCTCACCGAACGGAACGTTACGCACTACGGTCAGCCAGTTGAAGACAACATCCTGCACGACATCGTGCCCGAGCTTGAGGTGCGCGCCGACTATCGCGCGCGGCGCATAGCTTTGCGTGAGCAAAACAAAACCAGTCGCATCATCAAGCGTGGGCTGGCGCTGACGCCCGTCAAATTCGGCATCTCATTCAACGCCACTCATCTCAATCAGGCCGGTGCGTTAGTTAACGTTTACTTGGACGGCTCGGTCATCGTCAATCACGGCGGCACCGAGATGGGTCAGGGCCTGTTTACGAAAGTCCGGCAAATTGTGGCCGAGGAATTGGGCATTTATCCTGCCCGCATTCGCGTGTCCACAACCGACACCAGCAAAGTGCCCAACACCAGCGCGACGGCGGCGTCCAGCGGCAGCGACCTGAACGGGATGGCAGCAAAAGATGCCTGTCGCAAGTTGCGTGACCGGTTGACCGAGTTTGCGACAAAAAAATGGGATGTGAGCGCATCAGCGGTGCGATTTATTGACGATGGCGTCGAGGCGGAGAGCAACGGCACCAAGCTACGCATGGCATTTGCTGAACTGGTTCACGATGCGTGGTTTGCCCGCGTTTCGCTGTCCGCGCAGGGCTTCTACAAAACGCCAAAAATTCACTGGAACCGCGACACATTCAAGGGCCGGCCGTTCTACTATTTCGCTTATGGAGCAGCCTGCGCGCAGGTAGCTATTGACACGCTGACAGGCGAGATGAAAGTGGAGCGCGTCGACATCCTGCACGATGTCGGCAGCTCGCTGAACCCTGCGTTGGACAAAGGGCAGGTTGAAGGCGCGTTTATTCAGGGCGTGGGCTGGCTCACCGGAGAAGAACTGAAATGGAACGACAAAGGCGTGCTCACCACGCATGCGCCGAGCACTTACAAAATTCCCACCGCAGCAGATATCCCGGAGATATTCAACGTCTGGCTCGTCGAAAATTCGCCCAATCGCGAAGACACGATTTATCGCAGCAAAGCCGTGGGCGAACCACCGCTGATGCTGGCATTCGCGGTGCATCAGGCCATTCGAGATGCGGTGAG
>JAYSUK010000014.1:0-2434 GCA_043719085.1 Burkholderiales bacterium
GCCCTGGAAAGGCCGCGGGTAACTAATATATTCACAGAAAGTATTCCATGACGATTGAGTATTTGAAGAAGGCGACCCCGCCGCAAGAGGCGATTGACCACGCGACATCTGAGACCGTTGAACGGCTGCTGGCTGACATTCAAAAAAATGGCCGTGCCGCCGTCGAAAAGTACGCCCGTGACTTTGATGGCTGGAACGGCAGCATTGTGGTCAGCGAAGCCGACTTTGCGGCTGCTACAAAAAAGCTGTCGCAAGGTGTCAAGGACGACATCGCATTTGCACATGCTCGCGTGAAAGACTTTGCGCAGCGGCAGCGAGATTCATTGCACGAGTTTGAAGTCGAACTGATTGACGGCCTGATCGCCGGGCAAAAGCTAATCCCCGTCAACACCGCAGGTTGTTACGTGCCGGGTGGCCGTTACGCCCACGCGGCATCGGCCATCATGAGCGTGTGCACCGCCAAAGTGGCGGGCGTTCCAAACATTGTGGCAACGTCGCCAGGTCACAAAGAAGCGGGCGTGAACCCAGCCATCTTGCACACCATGAAGCTGTGCGGCGCAGACACCGTGTTGGCGCTCGGCGGCGTTCAGGGCATTGCCGCCATGGCCTTTGGTTTGTATTCCCCAAAACCCGCCGACGTGATTGTGGGCCCTGGCAACCGTTTTGTGGCTGAGGCCAAGCGCACCCTGTTTGGCCGCATCGGCATTGACGTGGTGGCCGGGCCGACCGAGTCCGCCATCATTGCCGACGAAACCGCTGATGTGAATCTGGTCGCGGCAGACTTGGCAGGCCAGGCCGAGCATGGCCCCGATTCACCTGTCTGGCTGTACACCACATCGCGTGAACTGGGCATGAAGGTGATTGAACTGATGCCAACCGTCATTGCCGCCCTGCCTGAGCTGGCACGCAACGCCGCCACTGCCGCCTGGCGCGACTACGGTGAAGTGGTGCTTGTCGGCAGCCGGGAAGAAATGGCCGAGATCAGCGACCACTACGCGCCCGAGCATTTGCAAGTATTTGCCAAAGACCTGGACTGGTGGTTGGCCAACCTCACCAATTACGGCTCATTGTTTCTAGGTGAAGAAACTACCGTGGCGTATGGCGACAAGTGCGCCGGCCCGAACCACATTTTGCCGACCCGTGGCGCTGCGCGTTACTCGGGAGGCTTGAGTGTCGGCAAGTTCATCAAAACCGTGACGTACCAGCGTTTGACGCGCGGCGCTAGCCGTGAAGTCGGCCAGGTGGCCGCCAGAATTTCGCGTTTAGAAGGCATGGAGGGCCATGCCCGTACAGGCGATATCCGGTTGAAAAAATACTACCCGCAAGAGTCATTCGAATTGGGCACACTGGCTGGCCATCAACACTGATACGGCGATGTCTGCAAACTTGACTGCCCCCATGCCTGTTGTTGCGCCGCGTGCGCCAGACGGTTTGTGGTTTGGCAAAGACCTGAGTACGCCCGAGCCGATTTCTGAAGAAGCGATTGAGCGCGCGGTGGCGCTGATGCGCTCGGGCCGGCTACACCGCTATGGCGAGCAGGGCGCGGGCTACCCTGAGCCTTCACTGCTGGAGCAAGACTACGCAGCGTATGCGGGCAGCAAGTACTGCGTGGCCGTCAGCTCATGCGGTGCGGCGATGTTCATTGCGCTCAAAGCACTCGGTGTGAAAGCGGGTGACAAGGTTTTGACCAGCACCTTCACCCTGTCACCCGTGCCTGGCGCGATAGCCCATGCTGGTGCGGAGGCGGTGTTGGTTGAAACCAGCGCTGATTACATGACAGATTTAGAAGATCTTGAACACAAAGCAGCCACCAGCGGTGCCAAAGTGTTTTTACTCTCGCACATGCGCGGCCACATTGCCGACCTGCAAGCGGTACGCGCCATTTGCGACAAACACGGCATCGCCATTGTTGAAGACTGCGCCCACACCATGGGCGCGAAGTGGGACGGCAAGCACACTGGCACTTGGGGCAAAGTGGGATGCTACAGCGCGCAAACCTACAAGCACATCAACTCCGGCGAGGGCGGCTTGCTGGTCACTGACGATGACGATGTTGCGGCTCAAGCCATTTTGATGTCGGGCTGCTACATGATGTATGACCAGCACATCCTTAAGCCCGCTGCTGATGTGTTTGAGCGCTGGAAATACGTCACGCCCAACTTCAGCATGCGCATGTCCAATTTGGCCGCCGCGTTGCTGCGCCCGCAAATTGGTGAATTGGCTGATCGCGGGCGTCGCTGGAATCACATTTACAGCACGCTGGAACGCGAGCTGACCAAAGCCGCACATGTGTCTGTTCCCCAGCGCGATGCGAAGGAAGAATTTATCGCCAGCTCGATTCAGTTCACGCTTGAATTAACGCCGCCGCAGATCGAACGATTCCTCAAAGAATGCAGTTTGCGCGGCTTGTACATCAAGTGGTTTGGTACGCCCA
>JAYSUK010000131.1:0-15245 GCA_043719085.1 Burkholderiales bacterium
CGGCGACCGGGCCGGTTCCACGGGTCGGGCGCTGAATCGTCGTCACTGTGGCAAAACGTCCAGTGCACGCCGCTCGAATAGCTCGACGCCGTGACGGCAATGCTGGACAACGTTTTGCTGGCGAGCGCGGCGTCGATGCCCTGAAACCAGATTGCTTTGCGCAAGGTTTCCACCAGCGGTGCGTTGTCAAGAATGGCACCGTGCGCGAGCGCGCCGCGCGACAGATTTAACGCGGCGAGGTATTTGTGACTGCCGCCAAGCCATGCGCTGGCGGTGGTTGGGTTGAGTTGATAGACGTCTCTTGATCTCACCTGCTGCCAAAAGGCGGCGAGCTGGGCGAATGAGTCCAGCCCGGCTTGCGCACAGCCGCCCAGGTAGGCCGCGTTCAACGCACCGGCGGAGGTGCCCACCAGCACCTCGAACGGAAACCACGGCGTGCCCTGTGCCGTTTGCGCGCGGCTTTGCCCCAGCATGGCCGCCATCGCCCGCAGCACGCCCGCCTGATAGGCCGTTCGCGCGCCACCGCCCATGAGCACCAGCGCCCGCACGTTATTGCCCTGTTGCGCGAGACCGGAATAAATGATGGTGCCTAGGGCCATGTGGTCGAATTTCCGAAATTACTCATTAGGCCTCTTTTCTCGTCGCCCCTGCGCAGGCAGGGGCCTAGCGTCTTTCGAGCACACCACAACTGCCGCGAAACACCCAAAGTCGCTGGGTTCCTGCCTGGCCGTCACCCCGGCGAAGGCCGGGGAGGAACGACGAAGTGTGTGAATTCTTCCTAATGGAGAGGCCAATCCGATACAGCTTTTCGGTTTATCCCTTATTTTCTAAGGGGATAAATGCTTTTATGTGTAAAGTCGACTTTAGCCTAATATCGCTGCCTGCCCCCACAGAATATAGCTTACGGCGAAAAGCTGATGCCACAACCACTTACCTGAGCGTTGACTCAGGCAGGTTTCTGCACCACCACTGCCAGACCGATGACCGGGTGAGCCAGCTCAATTCGAAGCTGCGTTTCAATGATGTTCGGCGGGGCGAATCCGGCGCGGTGCAATGCAGCGCGCACGTACTCGGCCGATTGCTGGTAGCGCCCGGTGCTTGACAGCACAAAATCTTCCCGCTGGGTGCCCGCTTCCACCGCCAAACGCTCCACCGTAAAGGCAAGCCAACCACCGGGGCGAAGGCTTGCTAGTGAAAGGGAAAACGCGTCATCTAGTCGCCCGAAGTAGCACAGGGTGTCGGCCGAAAACAGCAGATCAAATTCGGTGTGATGTGCGGCAAGATATGCGGTGAGTTCGGCTGTTTCCAGCGCATCGTAGCCGCCGCGCGTATGGGCTTTTGCAATCATATTGGCCGACAAATCAACGCCAACCAGACGCCGCGCCAAAGGCCTCAACAGCGGCGCGCACAGGCCCGTGCCGCAGCCCACGTCCAGCACATCGAGTGACGACGGCGCGATATCCGCCACCACGGCCTGCAAATGCGCGGCAAGCGCCTCCGGTGCCTGATAGTTGAGCGTGTCACGCAGTAGCGCATCAAAGCGCTCGGCACCCTCGTCAAACGTTTTGACCACGAATGCGTCGGACGCGCGATCAGGCACATCTTCGTGGCTTGCGGCAGCCAAAATGTGCATGGCAACCGCATCGAGCGGCGCAGCAGCAACCCAGGCGCGCAGCACTGCCAAGCCCTCCTCCGCGCGCCCCACCGATTTGAGGCTCGACGCCAGCGGTGCATAAGCCGCCGTGAGTGAGGGATCAATTTCGATGGTTCGCTGCAAAAAGGCAATCGCCTCGCCGCGAAATGCCGGGTACAAGTGCAACAGCCGCCCCAGCGCCAGCAGCGCTTCGGGATGGTCCGGCTGCACGGCGAGCGCGTTGCGATACATGCCATCGGCTTCTTGATCGCGGTCATGCGCCTCAAAATGCCGACCCATGTTCATCAACGCCACCACATTTTCCGGGTCGTGCATGAGGGCCGTGACCAGTGCCGCTTCGACCTGATTGTCGAGGTGGTTCAGCACGTCGTTCATGGTCGGCTCAATGTGACTAGCCAGCCAACGACAGGGCGGCCCGCCTCATTCCGCAGCGTGACGCGACTGACCGCCATCACCCTGAGCCCAGCACCTGTAGCAGAAGTGGTTACATGCATAAGACTGTGCGCGTAGCGGCCGCTGGGTAGCAGGCGATGAGTTTCGTTGTCATCTTCGCAAACCTCCACCGTATAGAAAATATGGCCACCGGGTCGCACCGCCGCGTGAACAGCCGCCATGGCGGGGCTGAGGCTGGCGAAATAGCAGAGCGTGTCGGCGCACACCAGCACATCGAACTCGGCCGGGTGTGCCGCCAAAAAACTGACCAATTCAACCTTATGCAGATCGCTATAAACGTTTCTGGCGTCGGCCAGTTCCAGCATGCCACCCGACAAATCAAAGCCGCATAACCGCTTAGCCCAGGGCTGCACCAGCGGCCCGCAGAGGCCTGTGCCGCAGCCAGCGTCAGCAATGTCGAGACCGGCGGTTGCGTCAGGATAGACCCGCGCTAGCGCTTCGGTGATCAGCTCGGGTGCGTGATATTCAAGCGTGGCGAGCGTGCTGTCAAAACTTGCAGCGAAACCATCAAATACTTTTTCAACGTACGCATCGCTTGCGCCATCGACTGTCTCAGGATGCGTCAACGCGCGCAAATGATGCTCAAGCACCGGATTGCCCGGCTCTTCCGCCAACCACTCTCGGTACTTTTCAATGGCCTCATCGGTGCGACCGAGATGAATCAGTGCGCGAATCATGTGTTCGCGTGGTGCGTATTGCGGCAGCAGCACAATAGCCTGACCGCTGGCGTCCACACTCTCAGCAATGCGATCCATTTTGACCAGCGCCTGCGACAGGCCGTACCACGGAAAGCCTTCATCCGGCTTGATTTCAACGGCACGGCGAAACGAGCGCTCAGCAGCCACAGGATCATTGGCAAGCATTTGCTGACGGCCCAGGTTGTCAAGCGCATTGGCACCATGTAGCGTGTCGCCCGCCAGCGTGGCGGCCCGCTGCAGCGCTTCGCGCGCCTCGTCAAACCGGTTGAGCCGACGGTAGACGAGACCCAGATCATTCCAGCGACCCGGCTCGTCAGGCACCAGTTCAATGGATCGTTTCATCAACACCAAGGCTTCGTCGTGACGCCCCTGAATATTGCGCAGCGCGCCTAGTAACGGCAGTGCGTTGGGCTCCTCGGGCATGGCGCTCAAAATGGAGGTGAGCATGTATTCGGCCTGCTCATACTGTTTACCCGACAGCAGCGTGCGCACCAAGTCGATGGCTTGATCCAGCGTGATCTCCCGCTCTTCCGCAGCGGGCGCTTTGGGGTGTCTTTTTTGGGCTTTTCTGAATGGCATGGTGAAGATTTCGAATCGCTGAACACCGATGCGCGGCACGTGTCGCGCATCTGCTTTGCCCACGACGAAGCCGAGGGCAAAAGAAACTATGCGCAACAGCCGCCGGGTTCAACCCCGGCGCATGAGCGTCAGCGCCTATTCAAAGACGTATTCAAAGTCCCCATTAGCGACACCAATTGCGATTGTTTTTAGGGGTTTGCCGTCCATCGTGCGCCGCAAATATTCCTCAGACAGCTTCGGCAATATGGTGTTGGTCAAAATCGCATCAATCATGCGACCGCCACTCTCGATTTCAGTGCAGCGGGATGCGATGGTTGCCACCACCTCTTCGCTGTAGCTGAACACCGCTTTGTGGTTTTCAGCGATGCGCTTTTTAATGCGACCCAGTTGCAGTCGAATGATGTTGCCGAGCATTTCGTCAGACAGCGGGAAATACGGCACGGTCTGGATACGACCGAGCAGTGCGGCGGGGAAAACCTTCAGCAATGGTTCGCGCAGCGCCTTGGCGATGTCCTCAGGTTGCGGCATCAATTCCGGGTCCCGCGTCATGCTCATGATGAGTTCACTGCCGACGTTACTGGTGAGAATGATCACGCAGTTTTTGAAGTCGATCATGCGGCCTTCGCCGTCTTCCATCTGGCCCTTGTCGAACACCTGGAAGAAAATTTCGTGAACGTCTGGGTGAGCCTTTTCGACTTCATCAAGCAGCACCACGCTATACGGTTTGCGCCGCACCGCCTCGGTGAGCACACCGCCCTCGCCGTAGCCGATATAGCCCGGTGGCGCGCCTTTGAGCGTAGAGACGGTGTGCGCCTCCTGAAACTCGCTCATGTTGATGGTGATCATGTTTTGCTCACCACCGTAGAGCTGCTCGGCGAGTGTCAGCGCGGTCT
Organism: Burkholderiales bacterium; assembly: GCA_043719085.1. Classification (GTDB taxonomy): domain Bacteria; phylum Pseudomonadota; class Gammaproteobacteria; order Burkholderiales; family Casimicrobiaceae; genus Casimicrobium. The sequence continues at coordinate 4,278 of JAYSUK010000131.1, forward strand.
CGGTTTTGCCGACACCGGACGGTCCGACCAGCATGAACACGCCAATCGGTTTGTTCGGGTTGTCGAGCTTGGCGCGGCTCGTTTGAATGCGCTTGGCAATCATGTCAAGGCCATGACGCTGGCCAATGACGCGCTGGTTCAAAGTATCGGCAATTTTGAGGATGGCCTCAACCTCGTTTTTGACCATGCGACCGACTGGAATACCAGTCCAATCGGCAACAACCGACGCGACGGCTTGTGCATCAACGGCAGGCAAAATCAGTGGCGTATCGCCCTGCATCGTGGCGAGCTTGTTTTGCAACTCGCGCAGGTCACCCAGCATGGCGGAACGTGCATCGTCGCCGAGCGGCACAGCGGTATCTACCTTGCCGTCACCACTGCCACGCAACTTACCGCGCAGGTCGAGGATTTGCTCGACGAGAAGTTTTTCATCCTTCCAACGAATGTCTAGCTCTGCCAGTTTCTCCGCATGAACGGCGCGCTTTGCCGACGCTTCAACTAGACGTTCGCCAATAACGATACCGACCGCAGCTTCGCGTTCGATGATGCCGATTTCAACGTCGAGCATCTCGATTTTGCGCATCGTGTCTTCGACCTCGGGCGGCGTCGCATGCTGGCTCACCGCCACGCGCGCACAACTTGTATCGAGCAAGCTGACTGCTTTGTCCGGCAACTGACGCGCTGGGATGTAGCGATGCGACAGGTTCACAGCAGCCGTAATCGCCTCGTCGAGCAGCAGCACTTTGTGATGCTTCTCCAAAACGGTCGCGACGCCGCGCAACATGGCGACCGCCTTGGCCTCATCAGGCTCGGGCACCTGCACGACTTGGAAGCGACGCGTCAACGCTGGGTCTTTCTCGATGTATTTTTTGTACTCGGCCCAGGTCGTGGCACCAATCGTGCGCAGCGTGCCGCGAGCGAGTGCAGGTTTCAGTAAATTGGCTGCGTCGCCCGTGCCCGCAGCACCGCCCGCGCCGACGAGTGTATGAACTTCGTCAACAAAAAGGATGATCGGTTTTGGGCTTGCCTGCACCTCATCAATCACCTGGCGCAGACGCTGTTCAAACTCACCCTTCATGCTGGCACCGGCTTGCAACAGGCCGATGTCGAGCGTCAGCAGCGACACGTCTTTGAGTTGCGGCGGAACGTCGCCTTTGGCAAGCCGCAGTGCAAAGCCTTCAACGACCGCCGTTTTACCGACACCCGCTTCGCCCGTGAGGATCGGATTGTTTTGCCGACGACGCATCAGAATATCGACGATCTGGCGAATCTCCTCGTCGCGGCCGGTGACCGGATCAAGCTCGCCGTTCTTCGCTTTTTCCGTCAGATCAACCGCGTATTTTTTGAGCGCTTCTTGCTTGCCCATTTGCGCAGGTGCCATCGCGCCGCTCGCCTCACCGGGGTCGCCGCCAAGCCCTGAACCATCGCTCGCGGCGAGCGTTTCTTCGGGTGAGCCCTTAACGATGTCTGCCAGCTTCTCTGACAGCGCGTCAATGCCGAGCTTCTCGAATTCTTTAGAGATGCCGTAAAGAATATTGCGCAGACCCATCGTTTTGACGATGCCCACCATGATGTAGGCGCTACGCACTTGCGAATCCTGATACTTGAGCGTGCCGTAAACCCAAGCACGTTCAACAGCCATCTCAATGTGTTCGGACAGGTCAGAAATCGCGGTTGCGCCACGAGGTAGCTTATCGAGCGCCTTGGTGAGATCCGCCGCCAGCTTCGACGCGTCAACATCAAAATGGCGCACGATGCGATGCACGTCACTGTCGTTGGTGCTCAATATTTGATGCATCCAGTGCACCAGCTCCACGTAGGGGTTGCCTCGCAGTTTGCAGAAAACGGTGGCACCTTCAATGGCCTTGTAGAGCAGCGGGTTGAGTTTTCCGAACAGGGCGGTGCGACTAATTTCAGACATGATCAAGTTCCCCTCAAGAGTCAGAACTCGCCCTAAGCTGGGCGAGCGTTGGTTAAGCGTTCCATATCAAGCAACACTTCATCGGCGTCAGCGCTGCGTTTTCCGGGTGGCATGCCAAGCCAGCTAGTCCAGCCCAGTTGGCCGTAGCAGCCCAAGCGCACAGCGGGTACTTCGTCCCGCTTCAACACCACCTGTGCATCCCACGCGAGTTCGACGCCCAGGTAGTTGCGTACCCAGTCGCGAACTTGCAAAAAGCGAACACCGCCAGGTAGGTAGCGCTCGAACTCGGCAAGCGACATTGCCCCCAGACGAAGGCGAAACTTATGCTGCACATCGGGCACCATCGATCCGATGATGGCACCTTGCCCGAGCCGTGATGACACCGCCCCCAGCTCGATGCGATCCAGTGCGCCGTCACCCGCGATGGCAACCGAGGACAAGCGTGTCAAATCGCCCTCAGCCATTTTGAGCCACTGCATGCAAAACTCTTTCAGCAGCACCGGCACGCGCACCAACGCCGACAGCGCTCGCACCAGACCTTCCGGATTTCGCGTGAGCCGCGCCAAGTGGCCGGCGTGATGCAGCTTGTGATGATCGGGCACCGAATCGCGCGCTTTGAGCGATGGCTGCCCCATGCCGATCAGGCTTGCCGCATAGCGCCCAAAGTGATCGCGACCGGGGTGGTCAAGGCTGGTGACCGCCTGACAATCAGCCCAAGCACGATAGGACAGCAAAATCATGCGATGCTGAAAAATATCGCAGAAGCGGGCAACCGTGTCGTCCTTGAAATGCAGCGTGCGCTCTTGCACATACTCAGTCAGGTGCAGCGGCAACGGGCCGTTCGCTCCGAAGAGACCGAAGTGATGCACGGCAAGCCGCCCAAGGCCATTAGCGGCAGAATCGGGCACGTATTTGTATAGCGTCGCTGGCGCAAACATTAGGGAGGCGTGTTGCGTCAAGCGCAGCGGCTCATCGCGCGGACGAGGCGCACGTCCCAACGGTGCGCCGCCCGGTGTGTAGGCATCGACATGGCGCAACGTGTAATAAAAATCAAACTGCGTCGCGTCAACCGTCAAACCCGCAAACAAACGATCCATGCGTCCGGTGTTGAGGCTGGTGTTCACTGCGGCGACGGTGACTGCGGGTGTGCTCATACGCTGGGTCGACGCCCGATTCTTGGCACCCAAGTGCCGATTGCCCCGCGCTGAATGCTGCGCAGCGACATCTCGGTGAATGAGTTGACACCGACGTGTCGCGCAAAAAATTGATCCAGCACCGCACCCAACGTCCACGGACTTACGCCTGCGAAGGGCACTTCGTCGACCTCCAACTCCAACTGCACGCCACGACCAAAAACAATCGGACCTCGACTCGGAACTCGACGGTCAACAGCACGCACTTTGAGTCGGTGCACGGCGTCGATCTGGGCGTCAGCACCCGGAGCGCCCAAACGCGCGTACAAGCTGAGCAATTCGCGCAAGGCGCTGGCGCCCTGCTCGCTGCTGGTGTCGGTTAGCGTGAGGTAATTCAGGCTCAAGTGCGAAATAAGCCGCCACGTCATTTCTCGCTCCGCCAACGCCGGCGATGGCCGGGTTGGGGTGACCAGAAAATTGATTCGTTCGACCGGAGCCGACGACATCAGCGTCAAATCGGAACCCGTATTTCCGATAGGCGTGAGTAGCGACAAGTCGCGATTGGTACACAACGCTTCGACCGTAATCTGGCGCAACTCGGACGGAAACGGTGCCTCGCGCGCATCGACCAATGACAAAAAGCATTCGCTGCCGATGTAGCCAGTGCGTGGCCCGTGGCGACGTGACTGCTCTGACAGAACGCGCTGCTCCCGGCGCACCGAGTAGTACGCTCCAGCGCCCCGGTGGTCGACGTCCGCAGCGGCGTAAAACGGATGAAATATCGTTTCCCGGTCCGAGTCACTTTGGTGACCAGTGACCTTCGCGATACTGTGAATTTCAAAATCGAGCGGGCGCCCACGATCAATTACGGCGTGATACTCAAAGCGCGTGGAGGTAACGGGAATGCGGTCGGACGTCCGGTTAAATAAATTGGCGACCGGCGTGCAATGCAACACAAAATTGGCCGCATCGATGATCGGCTCCAGCGCCGCGTTCGCCGATTTGAGCAAAATCACAATTTCAAATCGGGTGCCTTCAATTTTGCGTAGCGCGCGTTGGAGTCCGTTGACCGAGAAAAAACGGAAACGCTCAGGGAACGCAAAGTATTCGTGCAGCAGCCGATGCCCATCAAACGCCCTCGAATCCAGCGGTAGCAGCGCTTGATCTGTGTCGAAGCCTTCCGCTTTGAGCGCACTTGGCTGATACGGCACAAGATCTTGAATCGGCAAACCGCTACGGTGAACCATCAACCCCAGGCACTGGGTGTGGATGAGTTCCTGCAGCTTGGTCGTTGTATCCGCATTGCCATTGATGAAAAGCGGTAGCGAATCAAGATTTAACGCCGACACCTGCGTTTGCGCGAGCGTTTCGAACGTCAGCCTGAGAGCCCCCCTGACCGGCGCTCCCCACCGGTAACCGGCAATCGGCAGATCGGGCGGAGCCGCGGTCAAACGCGCTTCAGCAAGGCGAATCGGCCACAGGGTCAGGTCATGCGCAGTCCGAAACTCGCAGGCGGTTTGCTCTTGAGCGGGAAGGCGAGCGCGCAATCTTGAATGCTTTGGCAACCGGAAGCCGTCTGGTGAGCCGCCCTCGGATTTGGGGAGTTCGAAGCAGGCGATTCCCATCGCAGGCGTGGGCGCAAGATATCCGGGATAAACCAGCTCAAGCAGGCGTTGCGAAAAGCGCGGAAACTCCGCGTCCATTTTGAGCTGCACGCGCGCCGACATGAAGGCGAAGCCTTCGAGCAAGCGTTCAACGTACGGATCAGCCACCTCAAAATCACGCATGCCTAATCGGGCGGCAACCTTGGGGAACTGCGTGGCAAACTCTGCGCCCTGCTCGCGCACGTAGGCGAGCTCCCGGTTGTAATAATCGAGCATGCGCGGATCCATCTAGGCCCCACCGCCCAGTTGATCATTCAAAGTCATCTGTCCAGTTTCCAGATCAAGCTCGGAGCGAATCAACAACTCGATCGGGAAAGGCATCGACCAAAGTTCACCGCGTAATTCGAATTGCAAAACGTTGTGGTGCCCGAGCGAATCCGTTGGCAGGATGGCTTTGACCACCAGGGTATCAGGCAATATTCTCGGTTCAAACACCAAGATCGCTTCGTGAATTTTTCGTTCGAGCTCGCGCCAGTCGACGCCCGAAAAATGCTTACCGGACAGCACTGGAATGCCGTAATTAATTACTGATCTCCGAACCTCTGGATACAGCTCTAACTGCCCGTCGGTATCGTGGCACGTGGTGTTCAAAAGCCACACCAAATCACGCAGTACCGTTCGCTTCAATCTGCCTTTCGAAACAACGGAATGCTCGAGTGTCTCCTGCAATTTGTCAGACTCATCATCACACAATCGATCCAGCAACGCCGGTTGGAGCCGGTCTCCCTCATTGCGAAGGATGGTGCGATTTTCCATGCCGCAGGCTCTCAGCTTTCGGCGACTGCCGCTGCTGAACTCATGGTGATCAATCGAGTGTCGAGGATTGCATGTTCGGCCAGATCACTCACCCACAACCGCTGTCCACTTCCGAACCACATGTCCGGGTGCGCCTCGACCCACTCGGTGCGTCGCGAGCGCTTCAGCCCATCCGCATCGGCAGATGTCGCAAGCTCGGTGCCCGGGTAGCGCGTGGGAATTAACACGGCAACGCGACCTTCGTTGGGCAACATCACCTCGCCCGGCGCCCAGACCAGGTCACGAAGGTCGGTCGGTGGCTCAAGCAGCAGTCCGCTACAGGATTCCAGAGGAAGCCAATAATATTGCCCGTTGGCGATCACCTCGAGCGTCGGCCCCAGTCGCGAATCGGCGTCGGCGAGCCATTCACATTTCGCGCCGTCCACGTCGCAGGGCGCTGCCGCTGCGGCATCCATCGCGCCCTCTCGTAGTGAGGCGGCGGTGGCAAAGTCACCACGGCCATCGTACTTCAGGGCTTCTATCATCGCTCCCGCCCAGGCGGGCGGTGTTCCCATAATTTGCGGCGTGCGCTTACCTTCGAAAACTTCTTTTCGGAACAATTCGCACTTGATCGCTTCGCGGTAGGTTTGCGCCATGGGCAGCGCCTTTGCATCCAGCTGCCCGCAGACCTGAAGCTGTGCCAACGCTCGCTTCCAGTTGCCCGTCACGCACAGCAGTTGAAACAGATGTGTGCGCAGTTTCGCGTTGCTGGCGTCAGAGCGTATCTGATTTTGTACATCAGCTAACTCGGCATCCAATGTTCCAAGCGGGGTGGTTGGCATAAATATCCTGAGTCGGCCAGATAATTAAAGCATCGGTGTCAGTGACAAGCGAGCTTTCAAGGGAACGGTGTGCGTCAGCCCGATGCGTGTTCAACGCGCTGATGCGTCGACACAACTTCTTGCTCACAAAAAAATTAGAAATGACGGTTGGTGCCGAAGCACCAGACCCGCCACAAAACGCTGCCTTGCAATTACAGCTTTTTGCCTTCTTTGACGTCCCAGCCAGCCGTAACGGTTTTGCCTTTGGCGCCCGTAGAGGTTTGCGCTGTGCTTTCCATTTTGATCTTGGAAAAGTTAAACGATACGCCAGTATTGGGCACATCCGCGCCTGCATGGCCGCTGAGCTGACATGACGACAGCACCAGATCACTAAAGGTGACTTTCAGATACACCATTTTTGTGCCGCCTGTTTTTTGCAGCTCGAGAATGGCCTCGGGGATGTGGTCGCCAGCACAGGTTTTGAGGAAGAGAATTGGCGTGGAGGTGTCGCCCTTGGGTGTGAAGCTGAAGTCACCCATCGCGACCTTTCCGTGGCCCATACCGGTGCCGACTGCTGCGGTGCCCGAGTTGGTGGCGCCAAAGCTGTAGCTCTCGAGTTGCATCCAATCCTTATGTGCGTCGTCTTGGGACTCGCCATCGGCACCAGCGATTTTTAAGTATGCATCAAATGACATGATTTTCTCCTAGCAGGTTGAGGGACAAATAATTTCTTGGACTCGATCAATCAAAGCAATGCGATGTTTTCCAGTCCTACTCGTATAGACGCAACGAGCTGCGCTAAAGCGTCATCGGAATTTACCGATGACGCGACAAGCTTATTTCGACTTGCCTTTTACGGACGGCAGTTTCGATACCAGACGCAACGACACCGTCAAGCCTTCCAGCTGATAGTGCGGACGCAGGAACATTTTCGAGGTGTAGTACCCCGGGTTGCCCTCAACCTCCTCTACCGTTACCTCGGCGGCCGCTAGCGGACGACGCGCTTTGGTTTCCTGACTCGACGTTTCCGGATTTCCGTCGACGTAGTTCATGATCCAGTCGTTCAGCCAGCGCTCCATATCGGCACGCTCCTGAAACGAACCAATCTTGTCGCGTACGATGCACTTCAGGTAGTGCGCGAAGCGACAGCACGCGAACATATACGGCAGCCGGGCCGCCAGATTGGCGTTGGCGGTAGCGTCCGGGTCATAGTATTCAGCGGGTTTGTTCAGCGACTGCGCGCCGATAAACGCCGCAAGATCGCTGTTCTTCCGGTGCACGAGCGGCATGAAGCCATTCTTCGCAAGCTCGGCTTCACGGCGGTCACTGATCGCAATTTCAGTCGGGCATTTCAGGTCAACGCCGCCATCGTCCGTAGGGAACGTATGCGCGGGAAGATCGGTCACCGCACCGCCCGATTCAACACCACGAATAGACGTGCACCAGCCGTATTCCTTAAACGAACGATTGATGTTTGCCGCCATCGTGTAGGCGGAGTTTGACCACGTGTATTTGGCGTGTGAGCCACCTTCGGTGTCTTCTTCGAACGCAAACTCTTCAACCGGATTGGTGGTCGCGCCGTACGGCATACGCGCGAGGTAGCGCGGCATCGTAAGACCCACATATTTGGAGTCATCCGACTCGCGCAATCCGCGCCACGCGGCGTATTCGGTATTGCTAAATATCTTGGTGAGGTCGCGTGGGTTGGACAACTCTTGCCACGAGTTCATCTGCATAATGTTCGGTGATGCACCAGCAATAAACGGTGCGTGAGCCGCCGCCGCAACGCGCGCCATTTCGCCGAGCAGCTCGACATCTGGCGCCGTATGGTCGAAGTGGTAGTCGCCCACCAGACAACCATAGGGCTCGCCACCAAACTGGCCGTATTCTTCTTCGTAGAGTTTTTTGAAGATCGGGCTTTGATCCCAACCCGTGCCTTTGTAGCGGCGCATGGTTTTGCGCAGATCATTCTTTGAAATGTTCAAGACACGAATCTTCAACATTTCGTCGGGATCCGAGTTATCGACCAGGTACTTCAGTCCGCGCCACGAGCCTTCGAGTTTCTGGAACTCCTCGTGGTGCAAGATCAAGTTCATTTGATCGGACAGTTTTTTGTCAATCGCCGCAATCAAGCCTTCGATGGTGCGAAAGGCGTCGGTCGAAATCGTGGCGCTGTGCGCCAACGCTTGTTGCGCCAGCGTCTGCACTGCGTTTTCAATCGCTCCGCGCGCTTCGTCGGTTTTTGGTTTGAACTCCTTGTTTAGGAGTGAGGCAAATTCATTGCCCTGAAACTCGACGGCGGCAAGACTAGATGCGCTCTGGGATTCGGTAGCCATGGTTTATTTCCTTTTCTGCTTGTTCAGCTTGGGCTTGAGTCGGCAACTAGGCGGCTGGCGTGTCGTTGGGTTTCGGCGCGGACGAGAGCGACGACAACAATGCCGGATCCTGCAGAACTTTCGACAGCAATTCTTCCGCTCCCGATTTGCCGTCCATGTAAGAGAGCAAATTGTGCAACTGCGTGCGTGCCTCAAGCAGTTGGTTCAGTGCGCCGACTTTTTTTGCAACTGCGGCAGGTGAGAAGTCATCCATATTCTCGAAGCTCACATCGACTGACATGTAGCCCTCGCCAGTCAGCGTATTCGGAACCGAGAATGCGACGCGAGGTTTGATAGCTTTCATGCGCGCATCAAAGTTGTCGAAATCTACTTCCGTGAATTTGCGATCTGCAATGTCAGGAAGCGCCTCTTCTGACTTGCCCGACAAATCCGCCATCACACCCATAACAAATGGAATCTGAACCTTCTTCTCGGAACCGTACACCTCAACGTCATACTCAATCTGCACTCGGGGCGCTCGATTTTTTGCGATCCACTTTTGTCCACTTTTTTTAGCTGCCATGATCTATTGCTCCTGGGTAAAAACGAAAGAAAAAATCAAACCCTGTTCAAGAGTTTTGCTGAGGGGCCTGCGCCCCGGTTAACGTCTCAAGCTGCGACATAGAGTCGGGCGACAACTCGCGCATGATCTCGAGAAATGGCATGTTCAACATACGTTGCGCGCGGCGCGCAAAGAGAGACGCAGGATTGCTGGGCTCATGCTTCTCAAGATAGCTGCACACGCGATCCAGCGCCTTGCGAACGTCGTCCCGGCTCTGAATTTCCCCACTCAAGCCAGCGCCGCGTGCCGCCGCTCCTGCTTCGTGAGTCGTCCCGTCCTGGCCCGACTCAGCAGTATCGCCAGCATCGGCACCTGCGCCACTCATTTGCGAGCGCAAATGTTCAAGGCCCCTGACAATTGGCTTGAGCACGTTGGTCAAACCGTCCATCTCTGGCATCTCGGCAAGAGAGACGCGGCCTTCAACCAGGCTGCGTAGTGATTGACAGGTGGCGTGAATCGCGCCGATGGTGGCCAACGCTGCTGATTCGCCGGCAAGCGCATCAGTCAAGATGGGCTCAATATCTGAGAGCGCAAACTTCGCCTCGGGCGCTTTGTTAAACGACTGCTCCAGATCTCGAAGGGTCAGCAATTGCGGTTGCTTAAGTATCACCGCGCTTCGTAGCGCCTGAATCAATCGATCTTCGCCCGAGAAATCGGAGCCCGAAAAAAAGGCAGCAATGGCGTTCAGTCGCAAGTAGGGATCGTCATCGCCATCGACAACAACACGAGGATGCACCGTGTCCCAGTATTGTTCGCAGAGATCGTGCGCGAGATTCAACCCGGCTGCAAAATCGACAATGCCGTGCAGCTGAGTGTTCGCAAGCGTAAGGTTGACGACGATTCGAAGATCTTTGGTGCGCACCAGCAGCGCTCTCGCTAGCCGATCAACCTCTTGCCAATCCGGTTCTACCGCCGGTATGACCGTGTCTCCGAATTGCTGTTCGGTTTTGCCAGCCGCCGCCTGAGTGAGCGCCAAGAAATCGTTCTCGTACTCGCAATCCGGCCCGCACGGAGAGTCTCCGTCTAACGGTGCTAAAAATCGATCAAAATCAGACACCGGTTCCCCGCTCCCACAGTTGTGATCTCTCTGCCTCCCTACCATAAGCGCACCGTCGAACACGAGTTCTCGGGTTCCCCAGCGTAACCTTGCTCGGCAGACTTTTCCTACATGAAGGCTACATCGGTCTTGGCTGCAACACAAGAGCCAGACGGCATCTTTGCGTTACACCAGGTTACAACGACCCTTCGTGTCAGATAGACGTAAATCAAATGCAAAATGCGTCATGCAGGTTGCATTACGTTGGGGGGCATGGTGCGTTGATCGTCATCCGCCTGTGACGAGGCGCTCGTTGAACACTGCACCAGCAACGCGCTGAAGTTGTCATGCCCGGGCGCCATGCGACCGCGAACCGCAGCAACCATGTGATCCCGCCATTGACCCGGCGTGGCGCTCATGGCGTGCAGCTTGCCCATCGTTGCCTCGTCGACCAGCTCCCAAACCCCATCGCTGCACAGCAGCACGCCATCGCCATCGACCAGATCTATCGACACTTCACTCACGAAGGGATCAATGGTTTCTTCGTTGGCGCCGAGTGATGCATAAAGCACATTGCGCTTAGGATGCTCGCGCAACTTTTCGGCTGGATAAAGCCCTGCATCAATAAATCGCTGCACCAAACTGTGATCGTAGGACTGGGCGATCACCTTGTCGCGCCGAAAAACGTAACAGCGTGAATCGCCAAGATTTCCGATGAGCG
>JAYSUK010000132.1:0-5060 GCA_043719085.1 Burkholderiales bacterium
CCGGGATTTTTGAAGATGAGCTGCGACAGGACAGGCGTGACCAGCGGCGCGAGCAGCATGCTTCCGCCATCGGCTGCGGAGGCGCGCAACGCTTCCACCGCGATCTTGCCGCCAGCACCCGCCTTGTTCTCGACGATGATCTGCGAGCCTGCAGGCAGACCCACGCGCATCTTGTCCGCCAGGATGCGCGCGATCAAATCGGCACCGCCACCGGGGGCGAAGCCGAGGATGATTTTTGATTGAGCGGGGACTTGCGCATAGGCAAAACTTGGCAGTGCTACAAGCGTTGGTGCAGCCAGAGCGCCGAGCAGCATCTGGCGGCGGATGGTTGAAAGCTTTTGCATGACGTCCTCCCTTGTTGTTGGTGAATGGATTATGAACTTCAGCGTGGTGATTGGTTCTTGTAGGAGCGCCCCTGGGCGCGAAAGCCGCTGCGTAAGCAAAATTGGGATCGCGGCTAGGGCCGCTCCTCCAGGGCGGGAATCGTTAGTCAATTGACGCGCACGTCAACCCACCCGCCATTCCGCTAGCATCGAAGCATGAATGCTGCACTCACCTTCCCGCACGACACGCCACCCGCTCCAGGCGGATTCATCGACATCGCCCCCGGCATCAAGTGGATTCGCATGCCGCTGCCGTTTGCGCTGGATCACATCAATTTGTGGTTGATCGAAGAGGGCGACGGATGGGCCGTGGTCGACACCGGTTTCGGCGTCGAAGCAACGCGCGCGCTGTGGGAAAAACACTTCGTGGAAACGATGGGCGACCGCCCGATCACGCGCATCATCTGCACCCATTACCACCCGGATCACCTGGGCAATGCGCAGTGGCTTGCCGAGCGCTTCGCCACGCGCGAAGGCCCGCTGGTGGTCGAGATGAGCCTGATGGAATTGCTCGCCGCGCACAGCGTGGCCGAGGGCAGCGGTGCGTATCAGCGCGCAACACTTGCGAAATTTTTCCAGTCGCACGGATTGACGCAGGAGCAGGTCGACGTCACCGCCAATCGCGGCAACACGTACAGCGGCGGCGTGCCGACGCGGCCACCGTCGTGCCAGCGCATTTCTCCGGGCGACACGGTGGAAATTGGCGGCAAATTCTGGAGCGTGATCGGCGGTTACGGCCACACCACCGAGCACCTGAGTTTTTATTGCGAAGAGATCAAGGTGCTGATCTCCGGCGACATGCTGCTGCCGAAGATTTCCACCAACATCAGCGTGTGGCCGGTCACGCCGCTGGCCGACCCGGTGAGCGACTATGTGAATTCGCTGCAGGCGTACAAATATTGCGAGCCGCATACCCTGGTGCTGCCGTCGCACGGCCTGCCATTCCGTGGCATCGCGGCCCGTGTCGAAGCGCTGGAAACGCATCACGAAGACCGCATGAATGATCTGTACGGCGCGGTTCTAGAGAGCCCGAAAACGGCCGCAGAACTCATCCCCACGCTGTTTCGCAGGAAGCTCGACAACCATCAACTGTTCTTCGCCATCGTCGAGGCCGTGGCCCACGTCAATCACGGCTGGCGCATCGGGCGATTGACGCGGGACGTGGGGGACGATGGGTTGATTCGGTTTGGTGTTTCGCCGACTTCTTAGCGAGTCACTCGGATTGGCAAAGCGCCGTCGATAGCGCCGTCGATAGCGCTGTCGATAGCGGCAAGCGCCTATTCGCCTTCGCCAAACTTGTCGCTGATGAGTGCGACCAGCGCGTCCATCGAGGCTATCTCGTCTTCGCCATCCGTTTCGATAACGATGGTCACGCCCTTGCCGGCGGCCAGCATCATCACGCCCATGATGCTTTTGGCGTTGATGCGGCGGGTGTTGCGCTCAAGATTCACTTCGCATTTGAAGCTGGTGGCAAGCTGGGTGAGCTTGGCCGACGCTCTGGCGTGCAATCCCAGTTTATTGACGATTTCGATGTCGCGCTTTTGCATCTGGCTGTTTATATCAGGGTGTTCATGATGAGGCGTTTAGTGACGGCTCATGACGGGGGTGCCTTCGTTGGCCGCAGAGTGGGCTACCTGCGGGCCCAGGATGGGGTCAGCGTCGATGTGAAAAACGCCTTCGCAACCGCCTGACACGACGCGTTTGAGCAACACGTCCATGCCGCGTGTGCGGTAGGTCATGGCGCGCACCAGCATGGGCACGTTAGCACCGGCAACACCTTCAACATGACCCGGCACGAGCAGTTTGCACGCTAAATTGGAGGGTGTGGAACCAAAAATATCGGTGATGACCAGCACGCCGTCTCCGTCGTCAACCGCCGCGACCAGCCGTTGCGCGGTTGGCAGCAGGCTTCGGGCGTCATCGGTGCCCGAGACTTGCAGGGACGTGATGCCATCGGGTTTGTTGCCCAAAAGATGCGTCATGCACTGAATCAGTGAGTCGCCGAAATTTCCGTGCGCAATAATGAGTATGCCGATCATGGCCTAGACCTCGTTCCGCTAGTTCTCCCTACTCGGCGCTGCCCTAAGCTGCACCGGGCTTCGCCGCGCCCTCTTATGTGGCAGATTTATGACGATTCCAGATGGTAGCAGGGAAATTGCTGCGGTGCAGAAAACCGCACCAATTAGAGTCTGGCGGCGACTTCCAAGTGGCGAATATACAAATCGGCCACATCAAAACCGGTCTGTGCCGCGATCTCGACGAACCCGGTGGGGCTGGTGACGTTGATTTCGGTGACTTTGTCGCCAATGACGTCAAGCCCGACCAGAAACAGGCCTTCGGCCCATAGTCGTTTGGCCATTGTTTCAGCGATGCGTTTGTCGGATTCCGTCATCGGGCGCACCTCTGGACGGCCGCCAGCGGCCATGTTGCCGCGTGTTTCGCCAATCATCGGGATGCGCGCCAGCGCGTACGGCACGACCTCTCCTGCGATCAGCAAAATGCGTTTGTCACCGTCAACAATTTCCGGCAAGTAACGCTGTGCCATGATGCTCTGCTTGCCTAGCAACGTGAGCGTTTCGATGATGACGTTCAAGTTGGCATCGTTTTCGCGCACGCGAAAAATGCCGCTGCCGCCCATTCCGTCAAGCGGTTTGAAAATGGCGTCTTTGTGCTCATTCACGAACTCTCGCAGCACATCGGCGGACCGCGTAACAACGGTCGGCGCGATCATGTCCGGGTGCTTCAGGATCGCCATTTTTTCGTTGTTGTCGCGAACCGCGCCGGGGCGATTGAACACGCGCGCGCCCTGATCCATCGCACGCTCGAAAAGATACGTGTGATAGACGTACTCCATGTCAAACGGCGGGTCTTTGCGCTCGATCACGGCGTCGAAAGCGGTCAACGGCATCAGCGTTGTCGGCTGGGCTTCGTACCAGTGATGGTCGTCAGTGTTGACGGTCAGCGGCACCACGTTGGCCTGCACACTGCCGTTCCTGCTGAACACATTACCCGGCTCAATCGCGAACAGCGAGTGACCGCGAGCCTGCGCACATCGCATCATGGCAACGGTGGAATCCTTGTAGGCCTTTAACTTGGCGAGAGGGTCGAGGTGAAACGCGATTTTCATAGGTGCGGAGAATACCGGGCTGGCGGCATGCCTAACAGCTTCTTGTGGAAATCGTTTGTAGGAAGGGGCTGGGAGCAAAAAAAGTGAATAGTCGACTAAATGAGTTTATTGGTCTTTGCCCATTGGGAGCAATGACTCACGCAGAAAGTTGTTGCCGGCAACACTGATCGGAGCGGTACGGGTTCGTTGCGAACGAGGAACGACGCCAGGGATGCTAGAAACGGGCCGCCAATCCCGTCATCGCCTTGGAACCGATTCGCATCATGCTTTGAATCGTCCGCGGAAGAGGCTGGGCTCCGAGGCGACGCGCGGTTTGCGCGTGCCCCGCTTCATCCTGCTTCATTTGCTCGACAATGGCGCGGCTTGGTGTGTCGGTAACGGGCAAGCGATCCAGGTGGGACGCGAGATGAGCCTCAACCTGTTCTTCGGTTGCTTGCAGAAAGCCGAGCGACAGTTTGTCGCCGAATGCGCCCGCTGTGGCACCCATCAGCAACGCCCCGGCGTACCAGAATGGGTCGAGCAGACTAGTGCGTCCGCCGAGCTGATGAACCCGTTCGCGCGTCCACGCCAGATGATCAAGCTCTTCGTCGGCAGCGTGATGTAACTTCTCGCGCAAAGCGGGTGACGCGGTTACCAACGCCTGCCCTTGATAGAGGGCCTGCGCTGCCACTTCGCCGGCGTGGTTCACCCGCATCAGGCGGATCGATTCGGAGCGCTCCACGGCGCTCATGTCAGGCCTTGACGCGTTATGCGCAGGGCTCACCCGATTCGCACGTGCCGATCCAGACAAGGTACGCACCGCACGATCAAACGACAATATCAGATGATCCATCAAACTTGCACCGCGAAAGAGATCATATTCTGCCAAATAAAAAAAGGGCGCCGGAGCGCCCTTTGATCTAACTTAGTGCAATCGTTGGATTAGAACGAGTGCCACAAGCCGGATGACAAAACATTGATCTTGGCGCCGGTTTCATTTTTGAGCTGCGTGTAGTAGCTACGAACCGAGGTACGCTTTGACAACGCGTAGTCATGCGTGACGCTGAAGTGCTTGCCGCCGCCGTTTTTCCAGTTAGCCAGTGTGGCTGCATTCACGGTGAGGGCTTGCGTGATCGGGTTGTAGCCTGAAGCTAAACCGTTGTCACGTTGGCTGTACTGCACGCCCAGCGTGTTTGCACCGAACGGAGCCAGCGCGCCGATTTCCCAGTATTTGTACTTCAAAGCGCCTGTAGCCAGTTTGTATTTCGCTACTTCGTAGGTTGCGTCAATCATGGCCGGGCCAAAATTGAAAGAACCATAGGCGCGTAAAGCGTCTTGATTGTGTGCGGCTGCCACCGTGCCAAGACCCGTGAAGTTCTTGTGAATTGCATACGCCAAGCCGAAACGAATCGGACCATTGACGTATCGCGCACCGGTATCCCAACCTGTGCAGGACTTGCTCGCTGTCTCACCAATCAACGCGTACTGCGTACGAACAGTGAAACCAGCCATATTAGGCGTTTCATAGCTCAGCGAGTTGGCATAACGCGCATCGAAGGCACTGCTGGTGC
>JAYSUK010000133.1:0-1867 GCA_043719085.1 Burkholderiales bacterium
CCCGTTTTAACCCCCTTTTCACCCCCATGAGGCGAGGCCGCGTGGTCGGCCAAGGCTGAACGGCCACGAACGATGCGTCGCTACCGGAACAAGGGAAGTTGGGGTTGTGAGCGAGAAAAATGCGACCCTGGCCCCCTTTAGTGCGCGCCCCGCCTGCTCGACCTGCGCTCGCGCAAGCGTTCAAACTGTTTCAAAGTCAGCCACCACCTCGGGCCGATGCACGGTCTGAAGACTCCCCGCAAAACCGCAATTTTCACCAAACACTCGTACGATGTCGCGAGCAAATAGACTTGTCCGGTTTTGTAACAAATGAATTGTCCGCTTTTATATCTGTGTGGGCAAAGGTGCGAAGGGCATAGCCCGAAGCGCCTTTGCCCACGGTGCACGCGACGAAGCGGACATTACGCTGCGCGTTTCAGTTTCGGTTGAGCCGCTTTGCCCAGCGCGCTGTAGCGGGCTAGGCAACGTGGCCCATGGAAGATCGCCAGCGTGCCATCCTCATAGCGATGTACGTTGATCTTGGCCTTGACGTAGTGCGCTTGATGCGCGTCAGCGGGAATTTGCAAACTCAGGGCGTTAAAGCGCACGCAGTTGTCGTTTCCCACGGTGCGTTCGAAACGCTCGCACAAGATATCGCCCAGGTGGTTGCCGATAAACTCAACAAACGCACTGACCGGTTCGGCTGCACGCACCGCAAACTCGGTGTTGTGGGCACGCCGGTAACGCTTATCCAGGTAGCGGTTAGCACCGGCCATGTCCGTGACGCCGGCTTTGGCCAGCTCCTTGGGTAGGCGCGCCTGATGGGTACCAAAGGCGCGCTCCGAACGCCCACGCGCCTCGGGCGAATAAGCCGCAATCATCTGGATACCCAACTGACTCAGGGCGCGGCCGAACTGCGTCAGCTGCGTCTTGTCCACTTTGCCGCCCGCCACCGGCGTGAGCCAATAGTGGCTACCGCGGTCGGTATAGAGCGAAGCGAACAGGCCGTGGCCCTGAATCGTCTCACGCACGCCACGAAAGCTGCTCGCCGTGCCTTCTTGCTCGACGAAGAACATGCTGTAGTGTTCGCCCGTGGCATCGTCCATCGTCACAATCAAGTCCCAGAGATGGCCGGCGACCCATTCATGCGTGCTGCCGTCCTGGTGCAGGAGCATGCCCGTCATCGGCGCACGTTCCCGACGCTTGCGGTGGGCGCCACGCTGCGGCAGCTTGGCAACCGCCCCAGCGGCCTGCAACCCGTTCTTTACCCAGGTGTAGCTGCGCGTACCGTCGTGCTCGCGCCGATACCAACCATGAAAATGCTTGACGTTCCAACCCTCATACTGCGTGCTGTACAACGCCACTAACTTCATCACCTCGTCGACCGGGGCGCGTCGATGCGATATTTGCTCGATGCGCTTGTCGATCAAGCCCGCCAGATCAAACTCTTCGTACCGCGCCAGGTAACGACGAAAGCTTCGATCACACATCCCCAACAACTGCGCTGCCTGCGTTTGCGTCAGTTCCCCCACATGCCACCCTTCGTATGCTTCAATAAATCTCATTTGCCGAATCTCCTGTAGCAATTCCGTCCGTCGCATGCCTCACCCCCCATTTGGGCGCCTAGCTTACAACCGGACAGATCACGTGCTACAAACCCGGACAGATCATTTGCTCGCAACATTGGAAGAGGCTGACAATTGACGATAGGTAGGTTTGTCGATAGATTAGCTGTAGTAAAAAGCGTTAAAAAATTCATTCTCGTCGGCCGCGCACAGCCAGCAAACGCGAATGAACTTCAAATCGTGCGTATTCCGCTGAAAGTGACCGACGATTCCGGTTGAAAGTGACCGGTGAATCCGGAGCAAAGTGACCGGCGAGAACATGG
>JAYSUK010000134.1:0-5037 GCA_043719085.1 Burkholderiales bacterium
CGCAACCGCCGCCAGCAGTGGCGGGGCGTGTTCAAGCTCAGTCGGTCGGGTGAGTGGTCGCCAGCAAATCCTGGGCGATCCTGAATGCGCAGTGTCGACTTTCGTGCACGAGATGGGGCACGCGATGGGTCTGTGGCATGTGCAACAGGACGCCGACGCTAACGCCTTTGTAGAGTTCAAACTGGCGCGTATGGAGCCGTCCAGGCGAGGCAATAACTCGCCGATATTCAACACGCGCACGCTTGACGGCTACGACTATGGATCCATCATGCATTACAGTCGTACCGGCTTCGCAGGCGTGGCCGACCGCCTGACGCTAGAGACGCGTCCGGCCGGCATTGATGTGGGCGGTGCAACCACCTTCTCACGGGCTGATCTCGATGCGTTGCGTCGCCTTTACGGCGTGCCGTCGCAGCGCACCACGGTGAACACCAATCCGGAAGGGCTGCGTGTGGTGGTGGACGGCGTGACGGTGACAACGCCCGCGGAATTTGACTGGCCGATCGGCAGCGTGCACCGGGTGTGGGCGTTGACCGATCTGCAAACTAAAGATGGCTTTCAGTTCGCCTTTGCTCGCTGGAGTCACGACGCTGGAGCGGTGCCGTCAACCCAGCTTACCTGGCAGGTTAGCGCGGGGGACGGCTCGCTCGGCACTCCGACTTCCGCACCGTCATCCACGGTGCTTACTGCAAACTTTTCGCGACTGGTCAATGTTGCGTTTACGCCCGCCAGCCAGGTCGGCGGAAACGCGAGCGTGACACCGCGCACGGCGGCGTGGCCGAACACCACAACATTGTTTCCACAGTTCACGATTTTTGACGTGAGCACGGCACCGAGCGCAGGCTTTTTAAGCTACGCGACTTTTGGTAACGCTACGGCATTCAACGGCGGAATCGGACTGCGTCCGTCGTTCTCGCTGCTGGTCAATGGAGCTGTGGCCTCACAGACCCTTGGCGTTGGGTTTCACAGCGGTCCAAGCCTCGCTGTGGATGCCGTGGGCGATGGCATTGTCGATATGATTAGCTTGAGCATTACCGCGCCGGGATCTGCTGCGACGACAGCAAGCGCGCCGCGCATTTCGCGCAGCACCCAGGGCACGTGGAAGTACGCAATGGCGTCGCCGCAGTTTATCGGCACGTCCATTAGGCATATTTTTGACGGCTTTGACGGTTTCGACGATGCGAGCGCGGGCACCGTGGCGATGCCCGCCAGCGGTACCCGTTCCGTCACCGTTCGTGCACACCGCGAGTTGGCTCCGTATAAACAGGTCAACCCCCCCTGCGCTGGCAGTATCGCGCTCAGCGACACAAGTGCATGGGTTCGTTACGGTTCAACCCTTGGCGCGGTTCTCACGCCAAGCACCAGCGCTGTCTTCACCGGTTGGACTGGCACTGCTAGCGGCACAGCCAACGCGGTGTCTACGGTCGTTGGCGCGGCTATTCCCGAATTTGTAGCCAACTTCAACTCAGTGAACCAACCACTGCGCGTGACGAGCCTGTCGCAAAAAACCGTAGGTGACGACACGGTGGCGGCCGTGATCACAATTTCTGGCACGGGCTTCGCGCCGACAACGTTGGTGAGCGCTGCGGGCGTGGTCATTACGCCAAGTTATGTCGACAGTCAGACGCTGCGTATTAGTGTTAGCCGTTCGCAGTTTGCCGCGGCGGGACGCAGCCAGGTCTACGTGGGCAACGTCTTGAGCGGATCATGCTATGCCTACAGCAACTCGCTTCCGATCGACGTGCTGCCCGCGGGTCGTGCCGTCAGTCTGGCGCTGGTGGAGTACTACAGCGCGACGCTGGACTATTACTTTCTAACAGGACGCAGTGCTGACATTGCCGCGCTTGACGCCCATCCGGAGCTGTTTGTGCGCACCGGGCAAAAAATAAAGATGTACGGCGCACCCAATGTTGACACCCTGCCGCTCGAGCGACATTACTTCGACAAAATTGCGCGCGGTGGCCTGCGTGGCAGTCACTTTTTTACCGCGTTGCCATCAGATCGCGTGTTGCTGGCCAGCCTTAATCCGTTTAATGCAGCGCTCGCGGCCAAGCCACTGCTGGAAGGCGTGGAAGGCTACGCGGTGCCCAAGAGTATGAGCGGCAGTTGTCCGGTCGGCAGCACACCGATTTATCGCGCATTCAAAGGCGCACCGCGTTATGTGGATGACGGCAACCATCGTTTTAGCGCGAGCCTTGTGCAGCATCAGGACATGGTGGGTCGCCTTGGCTGGACGGACGAAGGCGTGGTGTTTTGCGGGCTGCAGTAAGCGGCTTGAATCAGCTGCCCGGCAGCGTAGGCGCAACTACGTTGAAGTGATTTGCTGCGACGCGATCACTTCGGCGCGTACTTGCTCGGTTAGCTCCGCCTTTAGGTCAGAAAACGCAGGCGTGGTCTTGATGGAATAATGGCGCGGATGGGCAATTTCGACCGGGCGATCAAGCTTGATGCGACCGGGTCGCGCGCTCATCACTACGACCCGACTGCCCATAAATACGGCCTCGTCGATGTCGTGCGTCACGAACAGCACCGTCTTTCTTTCCGTTTCCCAGATACCAAGCAACAACTCCTGCATCAACTCGCGCGTTTGATGGTCAAGCGCGCCGAAGGGCTCGTCCATGAGCAGCATGCGTGGGTTGTTTGCGAGCGCGCGGGCGAGGGCGGTGCGCTGCTGCATACCGCCTGAGAGCTGCTTGGGAAAGTGGCTTTCGAATCCGCGCAGGCCCACTTTTTGAATGAACGCGTTGGCAATTTCGAGTTGCTCAGCGCGTGGCAGATTGCGTTCGCGCAGCCCGAAGCACACGTTGTCGATCACCGTGAGCCACGGAAACAGCGTGTAGCTCTGGAACACCATACCGCGACCCGCGCCTGGCCCATCGATGCGTTTGCCATCAAGCAACGCTTCGCCTGAGGACTGTTTGTCGAGCCCCGCGACGATGCGCAGCAGCGTGCTCTTGCCGCAACCCGAGGGCCCGAGGATGGTGATGAAGTCGTTTTCTTCAACTTCGAGATCAGTGGCTTGTAGTGCAATAGTGGGCGCACGACCAGCGGTTTCGAAGCTGCGAGAAACGCCGCGAATGGAGAGGATGCTCATGGTTTCATTCCCCTCATTTGCCCAGTTGCGCCCAGGGAAAAAGCTTGCGGTTCGCCACTTTGAAAAACAGGTCGCTTATTAAGCCAATGAGCCCGATCACGATAATGCCGAAGATGATTTGATCGGTCGCAAGCAGCGCCTGTGAGTCGGTAATCATGTGCCCGATGCCGCTTGAAGCGCCGATCAGTTCCGCGACGATCACATAAGTCCACGCCCAGCCCAACACCATACGCAAAATCTCCGCGATCTCTGGTGCGGCACCGGGGATCAGCACGCGTTTGACCAGGCTCGCGTCGGTCGCGCCCAATGTGTATGCGGCTTCCACCAGATCACGTCGCGTATTGCCAACGACGACTGCGATCATCAGGACAAGCTGAAAGAACGAACCAATAAAAATCACCGCAAGCTTTTGCGCTTCGCCAATGCCCGCCCACAGAATCAGCAGCGGAATGAACGCCGACGCGGGCAGGTAGCGCGCAAACGAAACGAATGGTTCGAAGAACGCCTCAATCGGTTTGTACGCACCCATCATCACGCCGAGTGGCAGTGCCAGTATGGTCGCTAGCAGAAATCCGCCAAGTACACGCCACACTGTCATTCCGATGTCTTTCGCGAAATCCATTTCTGTGAGCAACGTATAGCCGCTCTTGACCATCATGATCGGGTCGGCAAGAAACGTTTTCGACACGAAGCCCCCGAACGTCGCCATAGACCACATCGCGATAAACAGCAAGAAGAACGAAATGCCGAGGGTGATGCGGGCAGCGGGGGATACGGGGGTGAGTGGTTTCATTGCGGGCTATCAGTGAGCGACAAGACGGGGTTCTGTCCCCTCTCCCTGGGGCAGAGGGTTAGGGCGCGGGAATTTCGCACTTGCTCCAAGTTTGGATAGGCCTGAAAAACCCTCACCCCAGCCCTCTCCCCCAGGGAGAGGGAGCCGAGTCATTTACTTAATGAACCGCGTGTCCGCCAATTTCGACAAATCTGGAATCGCCTTGATCACGCCAATTTCCAGCAGCAAATCTGCCGCTTCTTTGCTGAACTGAGCATGCTCTCCTGCGAAGAATTTCTGGTTGGCGGCCTTGTCCTGCCAGCGCAAAAACGCCTGACTCTTTTCAAACGCCTCGCCAGTTTGCTTCACATCCGCGCCCATGATTTCGAAACTCTTTTTTGAATCCGCCTTGATCATGGCCAGTGCGTCGAAGTATGCGTCGGTCAAGCCCTGTGCAGCCTTTGGGTTCTCCGCCAAAAATTTCGGTGTGCAACCAAAGGTGTCCATCACCATCGGGTAGTCCAGCGTAGTGGCAATGATTTTCCCGGCCTCGGGTTTGGCGCGAACACTAGATAGAAAAGGCTCGTAGGTCATCGCGGCGTCGAGGTCAGCCGTGCCTGCAATCATGGCGTTCGCGGCGGCTTGTGGCTCCAGGCTCACGAGCTTCACATCCTTGACCGTCATGCCATTTTTCTTGAGCATCCATGCCAGCGCGAAATAGGGTGACGTGCCCGGCGCGCTTGCGGCAACAGTTTTGCCTTTGAGGTCACTGATCTTGGCGACCCCCGGTTTGGTGACCATGCCGTCCGCACCAAAGCTCTTGTCGAGCTGAAAAATTTGGGTGGTTGCTACGCCAGCGGCGTTCCAGCCGATCCAAGTTTCTACCGTGGTGGCTGCGCACTGAATGTCACCCGAGGCGATGGCGAGGTGACGGTCCTTCTGCGGGATTTTCTTGATTGAAACATCTAGCCCGTACTTCTTGAAAAGACCTGTTTCTTTGGCCAACGTTAGCGGCGCAAAGCCCGTCCAGCCGGACATACCAATAGCGACTTTAGTTTCTTGAGCCAATGCTGGCATTGCAACGCAAGCGCATAGGGCTGCGGCTATGAGTGTCTTTTTCATGAGTCAGATCCTTATTGAAAAGTGGGTGGCTAAACGGGAATCCAGAGCG
>JAYSUK010000135.1:0-15067 GCA_043719085.1 Burkholderiales bacterium
TTCGTTTTGCCGGACACACGCGAAAAATGTTTATCGCCACTGACGTAGGCACCATTCCAAAGACGGTCGCTCATTTTTGGAATGCGTCAGTGGCGAAACCTACAATTAAAGGAACTTCAAAATGAGCAAAGAACTCCCCATGGATGACCGTAAAAAAGCCCTCGCGGCCGCGCTGTCGCAAATCGAAAAGCAATTTGGCAAGGGCTCCATCATGAAGATGGGCGATGGCAACACCGAGCATGACATTCAGGTCATCTCCTCGGGCTCGCTGGGCCTTGATATCGCCCTCGGAATCGGCGGCCTGCCACGCGGTCGCGTGTGTGAAATTTACGGCCCCGAATCGTCAGGCAAAACCACCTTATGCTTGAGCGTGGTCGCCGAGATTCAAAAGGCGGGCGGAGTCGCTGCCTATATTGACGCAGAAAACGCGCTCGACCCGGTCTACGCGGCCAAGCTCGGCGTCAACGTCGCCGACATGCTGATCAGTCAGCCAGACACGGGCGAGCAGGGGCTTGAAATCGCCGACATGCTGGTGCGCTCTGGCGGTGTGGATATCGTGGTGATCGATTCGGTCGCGGCGCTTGTGCCAAAGGCTGAAATTGAAGGCGAGATGGGCGACCAGCTCCCCGGCCTGCAAGCGCGCTTGATGAGCCAGGCGTTGCGCAAACTTACTGGCAACATCAAGCGCACCAACACCCTGGTAATTTTCATCAACCAGATTCGCATGAAAATTGGCGTCATGTTCGGCAGCCCCGAAACGACCACTGGCGGCAACGCGCTCAAGTTCTACGCCTCGGTGCGGATGGACATTCGGCGCATTGGCGCGATTAAAAAGGGCGACGAAATTGTCGGCAACGAAACCCGCGTGAAGGTCGTCAAAAACAAGTGCGCACCCCCGTTCCGCGAAGCGCTCTTTGACATCATGTACGGTCAAGGCATCTCGCGCGAAGGCGAAATCATTGACATGGGAGTGGAGCACGGCTTCGTAGAAAAATCGGGCGCGTGGTACAGCTACGGCGGAAACCGCGTCGGCCAGGGCAAAGACAATTCACGCGAATACTTGCGCGAAAACCCAGCTTTAGCCAAAGAAATCGAGGAGAAAATCCGCGCCAAAATCGGCATTGCCAAGGGTGGCGCGGTGTCCAAAGACGAAGGTTCGCCGGACGAATAGGCGGGCGTCAACGCACGTCATCCTGTTGCCTCTCCCCTCGCGGGAGAGGGTGAAGGCGCAGTGCTTTCGAAATGGTCTGGCACGCGTGTTCATCTCAAAACCGCTCGACCGAATTTCCTGTCCACGCTGCACGCCATTGAAAAGCATCCTGACGTGGCCGCCGTTTTTTCCCGGCACTGGGATGCTTAGGAGATTTTTAAATGCAACTCGCACTTACTTTTCCGCAAACGCCGCTCTCGGTGAATAATCGCGCCATGAGCAGCGATGAAACGGACAAGAAGGATGCGGCCCAAAAGCTGCGCAATAAAGCCCTGCGCCTGCTCACCACGCGCGAACATTCGCGCGAAGAGCTGCTGCGCAAGCTCGCGCAAGCAAAAGTTCGCCGCACGCGTGACGCAGTAAACGCCCCCAAGCCGGACAAAGACGATATTTCAAGCCTCGTCGATGACCTGACGGCGCAAGGCTGGCAATCCGACGACCGCTACGCCGAAGCAATCGTGCGTCGACTTACCGGGCAAGCCAGCCGCCGATTTATCGCTGATAAACTCGCCCAAGCGGGCATAAAGAAAGACGTCGCAGCGATCGCGCTTGAAGCGTTAGAACAAGACGAAATCGAAGTCGCGCAAGCACTTTGGTTGCGCCGGTTCGGCGACATACCCAAAGACGACAAAGACCGGCAGAGACAAATCCGCTTTTTGCTAAGCCGTGGCTTCCACTTGGGCGACGCATTCAAAATCGTGCCTAAGTCGCCACCGCCGCCCAAAGCGACGGGCGAAGACGGCGAAGCCAATGGCAGCAGCTTTGGTAGCCGAAGCAAACCTGGCCTGCAAAACAAGCCACGCTCGTCATTTGGTCGGTCACGCCCGTGGGGGCGAAAAAACGACCGTGATGACAGCGGTAGCGCAGAGTAGCTGACGTACACATACCCGGGCACCGCACATCAGCAGCGATGGCGCTCGTCAGCTTCAAAAAATCTACCGTCGATCATTTCACAGCCCGTAGATGAAGGCGCACCGCGAGCCTCACCGCACATTCAATCCTGATTCTGTTCATTGCAATCAGGACATTTTTTAGTTCGATGCGATGCGATGCGCGTTGCTGTTGCTGGTGCTGGAGAAGAAGCCTCTGGTTTGCAAACACCAGTAACACTATCGTGCCACGAGAAAAATCCTCCGCAACAGAAATTTCCTGGTGCCCTAAACTTCGCGCATGATCTCCCAGGTACTCATCGTCGAAGACGAACCCGAATTGCTGCTCAAGTTTGCTTCAGCGGTGCAGTCCGATCCCCTGTTGTCGCTGACTGGCGCGGTGCCCACCGGCAAGGCGGGGATTGCGCTGCTTGATGCGTTGCACCCCGACGTGTTGATGGTGGATTTGGGCTTGCCGGATATCAGCGGCATCGAGGTGATCGCACATGCGGCAAAGCATCACCCCGGCACCGATGTGCTGGTAGTCACCATGTTCGGGGACGACCAACATGTGCTCGCAAGCATCGAGGCGGGCGCGACCGGCTACCTGCTCAAGGATGCGCTGGCCGATCGCATTTGCATCAGCATTCACGAACTTCGGGCCGGTGGCTCGCCGATTACGCCGAGCATTGCGCGCAGGGTGTTGGCGCGGTTTCGGCTACCGGTTCCGCCGCCGCCACCGCTGCCCGTTCCGCCTTTGTCGCCGCTGGCGTCGCCCGAGCTGGCGGCGACCGAGGCATCCCCGTTAACCGAGCGCGAGATTCAAATTTTGCGCTTGGTGGCTAAAGGTTTGAGCTTCAACGAAGTGGGCGAGACGTTTGCCATTTCTCCGCACACAGTGGTGTCGCACATCAAAAAAATCTATCGCAAACTTGCGGTGCATTCGCGCGGCGAAGCGGTGTTTGAGGCGGGGCAGCTGGGGCTGCTTTAGCGAAGATATTTCAGTGGGGCAGCGCAGATTAAATCGGTGTCCGTTAGCCCTGAGCGCAATGAAGGGTCTGACACCCGCATGCAGGCGTCAAACCCTTCACTGCGTTCAGGGTGAACGGGATTAAATCTGCGTTTCCTTAGACAATCACCGATTTAATCGTCACCCCCGAGAAGATCGGGGCACACGCCCGGCGCGAGTCGTTAACTCCGCCGGGGGCGTGGGTACCGGCCTCCGCCGGTATGGCGAAAAAATTGAATTGCTTCGCAGGAACGTCGTAGTGTGAATTTTTTAATGAGCAATCTCGGTTCAATGGATCAATGCAATTGCTGAGCCTTCGTCAAGCGGTCGGCGTCCTTCTCGCAGCGCTGCTGCTGAACGCGGCTGAGGCGCAAACGATAACCGTGGCGTCATCAGCGCAGATCATTGCGCCACGAAGTGCTCAGGTGCTGATGATGGATCGCCAGTATCCGCCACTGGCCAGTGAGCCGTGGAGCGCGGTTGCGTTGCCCGACAACTGGGTGCATCGCGGCTTTCGCCCGGAGCCTTTGCCTGCGTGGTATCGGCTGGTGTTCGACGTGCCTGAGGGGTTTGAGCGCCAAGGTGCGTGGGCGGTGTATTTGCCCTATATGTACGACGGCGGGCAACTATTTTTGAACGGAAAATTAGTGGCCGCCATACCCGAAGCGAGCGACACGCTTCGGGTGAAATGGGAGCGCCCGCATCTGCTCGCCCTGCCCTATGGTGCGGCCTACGGCAATGGCTTAAACGCGGGTGACAATGTGTTGCACCTGCGATTCAATGCCCCCACGCTCGGGGCCTCGCTACGCATTCCAAACGTTCACATCGGCCCGGCGCAAGCGCTGCAAGGGGTGTACGAGCAGCGGCTGTTTCTAATCCGCACTGTGGCGCAGTTCACCGCTGGCGCCTGTGCAGCCACGGCAGCGTTCGTGTTGTTCATCTGGTGGCGGCGGCGCAGCGAGGTGCTCTACGGCATTTTCGGCTTGATTGCGCTCCTTTGGGGGATAAGAAGCCTCACCTTCGTCATCGAACAGCTGCCCATCGAGCAGTGGAATATGTGGCGGCTCGCGTTTCAATCCACCACCGGCGGTTTTGTGCTGATGGTGGGTTTGTTTGCGCTGCGCACGGCAGGCTGGGTGCGCCCAAACATCGAGCGAGTGATGATCGCCTATGCGCTGATCGGGCCGGTGGTGATGGCCATTGGCGGGCCCACCACCG
The DNA here is from genome assembly GCA_043719085.1 of Burkholderiales bacterium. Classification (GTDB taxonomy): domain Bacteria; phylum Pseudomonadota; class Gammaproteobacteria; order Burkholderiales; family Casimicrobiaceae; genus Casimicrobium. Next base: position 4,307 of record JAYSUK010000135.1, read on the forward strand.
AGGGCTGGATTCGCACCGTGTGGACGGCGGGATTTTTCTTTGTTGCCGCATTTATTCTGGCGATGTTGGGTGCTGCGGCGTGGCGCGAGCGCACCGGGGCTGCCAGCGCACTGCTGGCGAGCGTGCTGATTGCTGTGTTGACCGCACTGCATGACTATTTTTTGCTCGCCAGCGCGCCGTGGATGGCGCGCATCGTCCCCGAGTGGACGGGCGCGCGAATTTTTCTGTTGACTTACGCGGCCACGGCGGTGCTGTTGGTGATGGGCGGCATATTGGCCAATCGCTTCATCAACGCATTGCGCGATTTGGAGGCGTTGAACGTGAGCCTTGATCGCCGAGTAGCGGAGCGCGAGGCGGTCATCGAGCAGAACTACCAGCGCTTGGTAGACCTGGAGGGGCAACGCCAAGGTGCCGAAGAGCGGCAACGCATCATGCAGGACATGCACGATGGGCTGGGCGCGCAATTGTTCTCGTCACTGTCACGCGCCGAGCGCGCCGATTTGTCGCAGCAGGAAATGTCAGACGCGCTGCGCGGTTGCATTGCAGAAATGCGCCTGGCGATTGATTCGCTCTCCACCAGTGACGATGATTTTGCTGCCACTTTCAGCGATTTCCGCTATCGCTGGGAACCCCAACTCACTGCCTTGGGCATCGCCTCAAGCTGGCAGACCGACATCGCGTCGGACATGCCCAAACTCGCCCCGCATCACACGCTGCAAGTGCTGCGTATTCTTCAGGAGGGCTTGACCAATGTGCTCAAACATTCACACGCAAGCGCCGTGCAAGTGCGCCTGATATGGTCGGGCTCCTTATTGAGCGCCCAGATTGAGGACAACGGCGTCGGCGTGCAAGGTGCGCCGCGCGCGCACGGACGTGGACTGCAAAACATGCGCACCCGCGCCGGTCGCCTGGGTGGCACGGTAACACTCGAATCGGGTCCAGGAAAAACGGTGCTGAGCTTAAGCCTGCCGACTGGTTTCTAAAAGCATCTCAAAATCGTTTTGAATGTCGCTGTCCAGACCTGAGCCGGGCGGCACCAGCGGCGACCACGCGACATGCGGCGTGGCCATCAGCAGCTCCAGCTCGCGTTCTTTCACGTGCACAAAGCGATCGATACCGTTCTGAATGCCGTCACGCTCGGCGATTGCCAAAAGCCGCTGCGCGCCGCGTCGCGACACGATGTAGGCAAATGCGCCGCCGATATATCGGGCACCGTCAAATCGGCGAAAACTGGCTGGTCGAAGATTCTGGTTAAAGTCGTTCTCGGGAAGTGGGCTCCAGTCGAAGTGGCCGAGTAGCGCTACATCAAACATTGGGTGATCGGTTTCAAGGGCGGCGCAGAGCTCGACTAGCTGCCCACCAAAGCCTTGGCAAAGGGTCACATCATCTTCAAAAATCAGGTACGCGGGAGTGTCGTTTTCGCTGGTGGCAAGCTCTGCCCACAGCGCCATGTGGCTCAACGCACAGGCCACCACGCTGCGCCGATAACCGAAATCATTGCCGCGAAACTGGTGCGCAATGGCGGGCGTTTGTTCAAGCGACCGACCGTCGACCGCCGAAAATCTTTGTACGCGCTGCACGAACGCGGCACCGGCTGCCTCGTCGAAACGATCCAGACAAGTGGCAAGCCGATCCGGTCTGCGATCAAGGTTAATCAGTCGAATCGCGAGGCGCTCCGCCAATTGGTGCCCGCGCACGATTCGGGCAATGGTCGGAAATAATTGCAGTTGATCAAGTAGGCGGCGCTTCTCCTGCCGAATGACCTCGATGCGCTGGCTCCACTCGTCGTTAGCTATCGCGTCCTCAACAATTCGACGTGCTGCCTCGAAGTCGTTCAGGGGCAACCGGATGAACGCGCGCGGATTGATGTGGGTGTCAAGGTTCGGGCAGCCCCAATAAAAGGGCAGGCATTCAGCCAGCAGCGCGTCGACTATTTTTTCAGTGAAATAGTTGTCATGGGCGCTGTTCTCCACCGCAATGGTGTATTGATAAGGCATCAAGCCCGCGCTTTTATTGCGAGAGGGCAAAACACCCAGGTGGCGCCGAAAGCCGTGCAAATTATCCTGGCCATAGATGTCGACGCCCGTACCATGCGCCTCCAGCCAGCGCAGAAAACCAATTCTTAGCACCTGTCCAGGATCGTTCATTTTTGACGAGACGATGGCAGAGATTGAACGTGATTTGTTCGGTGAATACGCGTGAAGATCGTGCCACGTTTGAGACAGATGCCATTCGCTGACGTTGGCAAATCGATCATGACCCCGCACCTGAATAAAACGGCGGGGATCGGGGCGCGCCCAAGCCTGCCAACCCGCCACCGCGTGCGGCGGCTCCATCTGGAACACGATGCTGCGAGCAGCGACAAAATGCTCGCGGTGATGGCCCGGATGATTAAACAGCACGAAATAATCGGCATCGTCATCGGTGGTTAGTTTGATGTCATCCCACCGACGATCAGTTTTTGATTGCCGCTCGAAGGCGAGTGCGAGTTCAGCACTCGTTGCCCAGTTGCCCACGAGTTTCACGAGCAAAGGAGAGCGTGAGGACACGCGCACATCGTGACGATCTGCCAGCGTCTTCGCGGTCTCGCCAAATTGATTTTGTCCGTTCAATTGGTAGGCGTTGAGCGATGCGTCATTGTCTCGGTCTGAGGTGAGGCGACCCGTGTGCAGCGCGTAAACGCCATTGAAAAATGCACTGCAAAACCCCGCGCGCACGTAGCGTTGCGCGTAATCGAGCTCAAAGTGCTGTGCTGACTCATCGAAGCGTCCGACCCTTGCGAGAATGCTGGTTCGCCATACGCCTGGTCGCAGGGAAAAGTGCGGCCACCAGGCGTTGCTACCAAGCCCGTGGCTGGCCTGAAATTGCCGGTACGCCTCGCCGGCTGCTTCGTAGTGTTGATGCACCAGGTAGCGCGTATCGCTTCCAGGCGGTCGGCGCAAAAAGCCACCCGGAATCTCGCGGTCAGCCAGTGTCTCGGCGTAGTTGCGGTTCAACAGCAGCTGTCCGATCTCGCTGTCCTGTTCGAGAATTTCCAGCGCCGGCCGGATGTAGTCGCGCCGCGCGAAAAAATGCCAATCGTCTTCGAGGTGGATGAGCCACGGCGAGCGCACTGTGTCCGCAATGACATTCATGCTTTTTGCGTGACCCTTGTCTTTCGGTGCTTTAAAAATGAACTCGAAGAACGGGAACAACCGCTGCATTTCATCTCGATCCGCATCGCATGAATTGTCGTCAATGCAAATGAAGCGATCAATCAGCTCAATGTCCGCACAGGCGTTGAGAAACGAGCATACGGTGGCGATAAACAATGCCGGTCGTTTGCAACTGGTGATCGACAATGTCACTTGCGGCTCGGCGACCGGGAGCTTGGCGCAGATGTGAGCTACAAGCGCAGCGTTGTAGTGCGTGAACGCGGTTTTGATGTGCGGCACCGAGAAGTCTCGATTGGCCTCGACGCGAGCCCGCTCGCCTGCGGGCAGTGGGCATTTATCCAGCAGCTCTGTGCACAGTGCAAACGCCTCGTCATGGCGTGCACAATAAAACGCGGCGATGGCCTGCTCGTCCAGAGCCCGGTATTCATAGTCCGCCCGCTCTACGAAAAGCGCGTCGGCACCAGGTTTTGCGATGCCCGCTGCGCGTTTCGCCCACACATAAGCGTGCTGCCACTGGTGCGTTTCACGAGCCAGCACAGCAGCGCGCACCAGCGGCTCGGCGCGATGCGGATGTTGCTCGAAACACGCTTCGTACGCCGCACGCACTTCTGCAAACGATTTGCCGAGCTTGCTCAGGCACAACGCCACACGATATCGGGAATAGAAGATTTCTTCGACCCAGCCGCCCATCGATGCGCGCTGCGTGTATGCAGCCATCGCCTTGTCGAATTCACCGGCGTCGAACCAGCTCTGCGCGAGATAAAAAGCGTAGCGTGCGTTGTCCGGTTCTTGCTGCAATGCGAGCTCGAGTAGCACCGCATCACGGCTGTATTTCTGTGGATCATTGCTACGGCTGCCGAGCCGGCGCGATACGATTTGATACGCCCCGTCAATGCGCTCAGTTCGATGCTCAGGTGTGGCACACACCGGATATTCGTGCAGCACGCCAACAAAGCGCCACGGCAGCGCACGCCGGAAGATTTGCAACCGCCAGTATTCGATGTCGGGACCAAGACGCAGCTGGTAGGCGTCACCGGTGAGTTGCGTGAGATCAAGCGAGCCCTCGATCACGTCATCAGCGTCGAACATCCACAAATAGTCGGAGTTGGCATGAGCATGTACCCGGGCGAGTGCCAGCGCCTCGCTGCGATTGCTGCCGAAGTCACGCCACGGGCGATCAAACACTTGACCAGCAAGCCCACGAGCTGCAAAAAAATCGCGAATGACGTGCTGTGTGCCATCGCTCGATCCGGTGTCCACGATGATGAAGTCGTTGATGTACGGTGCAACACAGGTCAATGCTTCGCACACCACATGCGCCTCGTCTTTGACGATCATGACCAGACACAGCGCCGAGGCTGGCGTGCCCATTTTTTGCGTGGCCGCTAGGCCGTTCTCGCTCGGAGTTGACATCTCCGCAGCGTAACGTGACCGTGGGTAGCGTTGCTCATAATGGTCAACCCCCGAGTCGTGCAGGCTATGCGCACGAACCGCGTTATCGCCTAGCACCCACCACTCAGCTTCGTGTCGATTGCCGAATGGAACGGGGCCGAGTGTGCACAAATATCGAGCCGTGGCCCACCAGAAATTGCCGCTGAAATGGCGGCGCGGATGATCCAGCAGATTGCAGCCCACCACGTCGTGCGCAACGAGCGCGGCGCGTGCCGACCCGTGTTGTTCAACCAGAAAATGCACCATCAAATCGCGCCAGTCCACGACGCTCGACCGTGGCTCTGCGTATGACGCGCCCTTGGTGTGGAGGTAGAGTATTTGCGCGTTTTGATGAAACGCTGCAAAGGTGCGCACCAAGTCAAGCGTGGGGCACTCGCCGTCACTCGCATCCGCTGAATAATTTATCAACCGCACGCGACCGGCGTGTTGCTCGAACTGCGAGGGTAGGGTGAGCACGTCGCCGCAATTGATGACGTAGAGCCGATCAAGCTGATCGAGCAATCCCGATGTCTCAATGCTTGCCAGCAGCGTGCGGAGGATTGGATTCTCTGCTCCGCGAGTCAGACAGTGTATGAAAGCAGCGGTGTGAATCTCCGCGTCAAGCGAGTCGGCAAAGTATTTGTGAAACGTAATCTCCGCATCGGTTGGGTGCGCAGGCAGTTTCAGCTCGTGACTCAGGACACGTTCCACGGTCGGAAAGAACTGGTAGTGCTCCAGCACTTTATGCTTTTCACGACGGATGAAATCGATGCGTCGCTCCCACTCGTTGCCGAGGATTGCACGCTTCATTGTTGCAAAAGCCAACTCAAAATTATCGAGGTTGACGGGAATGAACGCGCGTGGGTCAATCCAGTCGGCAGCGTTCGGTGCACCGGAATAAAAGCACAGCGTTTCAGTGAGTAGCGGCTCCCAAAGTTTTTCGGTGATGAAGTTGTGTTCACGATTGTTCTCCGCCGCAAAAAAATAGCGATACGGCAGCAGCGCTGCATCTTTTTCACCCACCGGATGCGGACCCACCCAACCGCTAAATCCCAGTGGATTGTCGTGGGCATACAGCTCAACGCGAACCACGTCGTCGTTCTTTTGCTCAAGAAATTTCAGAAAATCGACACGCTGAATGTGGCCCGGATCAAAGTATTTGGGGCTGCAGATTGACGCGAGAACACGCGTTTTTTTGATCGGTTGCGTGCGCAGCTCGTCATACGTGGCTTTGAGCTGCCAGAAGGCGTTGTTGAGGTGGGTGCGATGCGCTCTGACTTGCAGAAATTTCGATGCATCCGGGCTCGCCCACTCACCCCAGGTTTTCACGCCCCAATGTTGGTGTGCCTCCCCGCACCACGGCTCCATTTGAAACACGATGCTGCGAGACGCGATGAAGTGTTCGCCGGGCCAAGGGCGATTGATGATGACGTAGAAGTCAATGTCGGTGTCAGTCCAGGTGAACTCGATGTCGTTCCACAGGAGCTGCCCCTGCGACATGTGATTCCATTGTTGGCATAGTGCTTCGGGCGAACAAAAGTCGCCGAGCAGTTTGATGCGGCTTCGCTTAGCCGAAGGCTTCGAGACGTGGTTTTGAACCGGCAAAAATTTAACGGCGCAACCCGCGCAATCGTACGAGCGACACAACTCCGAGCATGACGATCAGCAGCGCGAGCGACATGCCAGAAACAGTGGGGACTACGACGGGTGGGACGACGGGAAAATCCAGTGCAATGGCAAGGGACGTCGGCCCGCACCCTGAGTCGATGCGGTGGCTCACGCTCGCGGACGACCCCGCGATTTCGCTGCCAACACAGGCCGACACAACAAAATTAGCCGACGCCGACGTTCCGCCGGCCCCGTTGATCTGGCCGTTGGCAATTTGGTGCGATGCGCTGGATGCGGCGTGAACCGTGAGCGGCGCAAGCGCGCCCATTGTGAGGCACAGCGCGACGCTGATAACGCGCCCAGTAGGTCGTTTTCGAGTGGAGTCGGTCGGCGCGCAGATCAACGCGCTGCGCGTGATCTGTGTGAACACAGTTGCCTCGCATGGCCTGCTCGGTTGCGGTGCGGAAGCCAAATTTGACATGATTGGATGGATGGCTTTGGTCGGCAGGTTTTAGAAATTGAAAGGGACTGCACCTGCCGCCCCCGTCGCCCCTGTCGCGCCGGTCGATCCGGTCGGCCCCATTTCGCCGGTTGCGCCGGTTGCGCCTGTCGATCCGGTTGGGCCAATTGAGCCGGTTGAGCCGGTCGCGCCAGTAGATCCAGTGATTCCAGTGGATCCGGTCACGCCTAGCCCCGTCGGTCCGGTTGGCCCTTGCGGGCCCGTCATGCCTTGCGGACCAGTCGGGCCTTGAAAGCCCGCAAAGCCTGTTGCGCCCGTCGATCCTGATGAACCCATCGGGCCGGTCGCGCCTATCGCCCCGGTCGCTCCCTGCGCTCCTTGCGCACCTTGCGCACCTTGCGCACCGGTGCTTCCCGTAGCGCCCGACCCAGTCGGCCCCGTAGCTCCTTGTGGCCCGGTGGTGCCTGGCGATCCGGGCGCGCCTGTTGCGCCCGTGGCTCCTGACGTTCCGCTTGGCCCCGTAGCGCCGCTAGCGCCCTGCGCGCCGGTGCTACCTGTCGAACCCGTTGCGCCCGCTGCGCCGGGTGCGCCCGCTGCGCCGGTTGCGCCCGCTGAGCCGGTTGCGCCCGCTGAGCCGGTTGCACCGGTTCCGCCGCTTGACCCCGCAGCACCTGTCGCGCCGGTGCTACCGGCCGTGCCGCTTGTGCCAGTGGCTCCGGTGGGGCCAGCCGCGCCGGTGGCCCCTGCACCGCCGGTCGCCCCTGCACCGCCGGTCGCCCCTGCGCCACCTGTTGCGCCGGTAGCGCCCACGGCACCTGCCGTGGTGGCAATTGCCCATGCGGCGCTTACGATACGAATATTCGGTGCGAGCGTTTCACCACCGACGCTCACTTCGAGAAACCGCGCGGGGCCGTAAGCGTCCACCGGCGGCCCTTGAAATACCGCAGCAGTCAACGGCGTGACCTTGCCGAGTAACGCCGCAAAAAATCCGTTGGTCACGACGATGCCCGCTTGCGTCTCCGCCCACCCCAAGGGCGCGCCTGCGGCGTCAACAATACGAAATCCCATCGAGAAGCTACCGTTGCGAGCAACGCCAGTGGGGTCGGTCAAGCGGCCCTGGTAGTTGAGCAGCATCGGTGCCGATTGCGCCGAGGCGTCCAGCGCCGCAGCCACCCAGGTGGTGGAAAGCGTCCACACCAATGAGCGTTCGAGAAAGTCTCTTCGTGACGTCGCCATCAAAATCCCCAGTGTTCGACCCAGAATAATCCGATGATCGGCACAGGCGTGGCATTAGTCAAGTCATATTTTGCTGAAAGTGTCGTTCTGGCATCAATGCGTTGAACTGCATCACGAACGGACGGTGCAATTTCCAACAGCTTTGTAATACAAACATTGTCGGCTATAGGGTATGGTCGATATACGTTGATAGTCGACTATTAAAAAAATGTCTATGTTCCCCTGGTGAATGAACGATCTTCGCCATTAGTTGTTGCCGCATGCCCTGCTTGCCGGCAACGTGGCATCGACATCGGCTCAAGCATGGAACCGTCGCGACGCAAACACGGTATGCCAATCCACGCGTTGTCTGCAATGCGGGATGGACTGCGCCAAATGCGCTGGCTATGATTCGCTCGCACTAAGATTTTTCTGTGGTTCGGGCGAACATCGTGTCGCCAACGTCGCAGCTCGTTCGCCAGCACTACCGCAATTCCGCAACCCACTCACAAGGATCGTTGTTATGAAAAAGGCTTTCGTCGCAGCATCGAACACACGTGGGTGGGCTTGGTTTGCCTGGCTGGCGTCGATGTGCTTCGCTCTGGGCTCGGGCAGCGCAGCCGCGCAGGACATCGGCAACACGCTGACAACTAACCAGTCGCTCAAAGTCAACCAAGTCCTTCGTTCGACCAACAAGCAATTTCGCGCTTGGGTGGAGACAGATGGCAATCTCGTCGTCTACTCCGAGAAGACAAGCCCGTGGTCGCGACTGTGGGCGTCCAATACCAATAGTCCGGGCGGCGCTATCGTCATGCAGGGCGACGGTAACTTGTGTCTGCGCGGGGGCACCGGCTCTGGCAACGGGTGGTGCAACTACAGCAACGGCGCGGTGGGTGACTACTACATGATCATGCGCGACACCGGCAGCCTGGAGATCTATCGCGGCACGCCCGGTAACGCAGGCGCTTCGGTGCTGGTGTGGACGACGCTGCTGGACGCGACGTATTACGGCAACCGTTACGAAGATTTGCGTCTGGCATTTGGCACGGATGCGAACAAGCTGATGCAGCACTGGATCGCCTACGGTCGCAACGAAGGGCGCTCGCCGAACGTGAGCATCAACGACAACTCGTTTCAAGCCAATCGCAGCGCGCTGCAGATGCAGCAGTCTGCACCACGACAACCGATGGGTGACGTGGATTTTCTGCGCCCGGGTGACTGGATTACGGCCAACAAAGGCTCGCTGGTGTCTGCCGACAGGCAGTTTCAACTGGTTGCGCAGACCGATGGCAACATATGCATCAACAGGATCAATCCCCGGCAGCAAATGTGGTGCGCACTTAAAAATGCGCTCGATCCGAACTACTACAGCATGGCGGTGCTTCCAAACGGGTTGGTCTGTGTTTATAACCAGAGCGCGTTAGACGCACGGACTGGGAAAATTCCGCCCGGCCCGAATAATGACCCGAAAGGTAGCCCGCGATACTGCTTGCCTGACGCCAAGGGCGCGAGTCTCCGAAACTATTTTCTGGTGTTGAGGAACGATGCTAATTTCACTGTGTTTCGTAGCGGTGACCGTGGTCAGCCGCAAGAGCCGGTATGGAATAACGCAATGTTGCAGCGGCTCGACATCAGGGACGTGCATGCCAACTGGTTCCAAAACGCAATAAGTTCGATCGTTAGCACCGGCAGTGCGGTTGGCAACGTGTTCAGAGATGGCTATCAAATTGTTGCCAACGGCACGCAGAGCGCGGTCGCCGCAGTCGCGACGGGTACCACTGACGCTGCCCGGGTGGTCGAACGGGCAACCGTCGACACGGCCAATACGCTCGCCCGCGAAACGTCGAACGCGGCGGTGGTTGCCGCTAACGCAACGGTGAACACGGCCAACAAAGTGGCCAATGACACCACCAAAGTGGCGGTCACCGTTGGGCGAAGCGTCGAGAACGGCACACAGGTGGTTGGTAAAGAAATTGTCAAAAACGGCGAGGTAGTGGGCTACGCCGTCGCAAACCTTGCTGTCGACGCATGGAATCTGTTGAAGAGCAGTTGTGGCCAGATCGGTCGCAAAGTATTTCCGATTGATCCCTACTTCCAAGGCTTTAAACAAATTACTGGCGTAGTCAATACCTACGGCGGCTACGTTCCCGGCAGCGCGGAATTAAAGAAGGCGACCGATCAGGCGAACCAGTGTTTTGAATGGGCGCAAGACGGTTTCTATTGCGCGTTTCCTGCTGAGATTGAAAAAATTGTGAGCCAGTCGGCCAGCATTCCGGGCAACCTGATTAACCTAGCCACGCGCGTGTTCAACGAAGCAAAGACAGAGCAATGTTTGATTGCGGGTGCTGCCACTGTGACCTTTGGTGCGATGGGCTTGCAGGTTTGCGCGCTGGGCAAGGTGGTGGTCACTGACGCGCAAAAAGCATTTGCATGTTTCTCAGCCGCCGAAGCAAAAGGCGTGATGAAAAAGTTTTACACCCCGTTGGCTGCGGCTGGCGAAAAAGCGAACCCGACTACTTTTCCCAATCAGGCTTCCTGCAACGGCATTGGTGAACTCGCGTTCGAAGTGGCAGAAAAAATATTGACCAATGGCCTGAGCGCCGAGGCCAAAGCGGCCAAAGCGGCGGGAAAAAGCAACACAGTCGCGATGGTCGCTGATCAGCTGCGCACGGTCTACAAGGTCGCCGCAGCGGGCTCCAAGTACGACGATATCATGCGTGAACTTGACAGTCTGCCGGAGTGCAAAGCACCGTAAATGTAGAAATCTGGGCTCGGCGCTAGAAAAGACCGCGCCCCTTTTTGCCAGACGGGGACGCGATGCCGACGCTGCGTACACAGCCACGGATAAGGGCACTCCTATAAATTCATTTTTCGGGATGAAATGCAAGGCGC